>DATEBV010000110.1:0-11144 GCA_035287205.1 Chthoniobacterales bacterium
ACTATTATTTTTATGACCGAGTAAGTAAAAAATTTGAAATGCCTTCACTAGCAAATTTAGTCGCTCAACAATCAGCCCGCTTTTTTAACATAGCTTGAATCATAAAATCCGCTGTTCACCCGGCGATATGGAGAGGATACCAAAAAGGCACCTGATGAAAAAAAGGCAAAAGAACTCTCAGAAGACTTTGATACACTCTTTTCTCGCAGGACATGCTATGAAGCGCTTGGGTATTAATACATTTGATTACATCTATGATCGTATGAGCAGAAAATATGAAATGACTTCCTTAGCTGACCTCATTCATCAACGATCAATGATTTTGACAACGAGTTAAAACAGCCCTTACCCGGAATTTTTGAGATGATACCTCGTGGGTATGTCATCACGAAAGAGAGTGCCGATTTTTCTCTCATGAGTTTATCACAAGATGTCAATATCGCAAAAATTCCAGCTGCCCTTGCTTGTTATTGGCTTGGGGCCTTATAAACCTAAACATCGCGCCAAGTACTATCTTTATTAGAAGGGTTCAATAGAGTTTCTACGTTTTTCTTTAACTCTTGAGTTTCTGTCACAGTTTGTTGAGCTTTTGCAAGTTGTTCCTTTCTATTGATGAAACCGAAACTTTCTAAAGTGCTGGATAGAAGAGAAGGATTGAGGATTTCATGGTAATGTTCCTGAGCTTCCTCTAAGTGTACTTCAACAGTGGCAAGAAGTTCTTCTTTTAACTGAGTTGTGTGCGTCGTGAGTTTCTTGATGGCTACTAGCGAACTATTGATGTCGTCTATGGTGCATTGAAGTTCTTTTTTGAGAGTGTCTAATGATAAGGGATGATCAGACTGACGAGAGGGTAGAATTGTTTGGGTAATACATTCTGTAATGTCAGTTATTATGGTTATTGCTTTCTGAGCAATAGTTGCTGCTTTTTGAGCTTCTTCCGTAGCGCTCATAACGTTGTTTTGATCACTCTCAGCATAGAGATGAGGGATCTCTACAAGTGAGGATGTTTTTAACTCTCCAATAACCTCAATTGTTTGTTGGGCTTCAGCAGTTAGCGCGAGAGCTTCGTTGAGATCGCGAGTGATGTTCTTAGCAGCACTGTCTAGGAATTGAATGAAGGTAACTATTCGGCTAACAGGCCTCATAGTGCTGGGAGGTTGATTGATGCACTGATTGAGATTTAAGGGATCACTCTGATGATTCGTTAGAGCATATTCTACAGATGGATTAACCGAATGTTTGCCAATGAAGTTATCATTTTCTGTAACAGCATCTTTAGGCTTTAAGGTGCTAGAGATGGATTCAGCATAAGCTATCATCTTTTTCGCATTATCAGTTGCCTGAGTCGTATTGATAGGTGGTTCTATTTCAGGTAGGATGTTGGGATAATCCTCTAAAAGATGATTCAGTGTATCAGAAATCGTGTGAGCAGTTTCTGCGGCATGAGTTACATAGTTGACGTATTGAGTCGCTAATGTATCTGCAGAGAGTAAGGTTTTTTTGAGGGTTTCATAACTTAATCCACCTATTTCTCCATGGGCTTCATCACCAATAGCGGCATTAAGTTGAATATTTTTTAGACTTGGATTCAAAGCAGAGACAGCATCTTTAGTGACTTGCATCATGAGGGGCTTAGTAATGGAGGCGACAGGTTGTTGATAGAATTCTTGAGCATGTTCGCTATAACTTTTTTTTGCTGAAGTTATTTGCTCATCACTTTGTGATGGAGCTTCTGGAATGGAAACCCCAATTTTAATTTTTTTGAGTCGTTCATTAATCAGTGGTAGATTATCTTTAATAAGTCCTTCGAGGATCTGTTGAATGAGTACGGAAGGGTAGGCTGTTGCTGCTTTCGCATGAAGTTTTTCAGGAAAAACAAAGTTAGCAATCGTTTTGCCATAGGTTTTAGAGAGTTCTTCCTTGAACTCAGATGCTATCTGCTGGTTGCTTTTTCCTAAGAAAATTTTAACACTGTGGCCAAAGACAGATGTTGGTGTAGGTTTTATAACCCCATTTTCTGTAGTAATCAGCGTTCCTTCGTGTGCTGGATCTGCGATATAAGCTCTGTAAGCATTGAGTGAAGGAGGTGTAGAAGTGAACATAATGGTACACCAACATCACTTTATTTCTGCGAAATAAAGTGATGTTGGTAAAATAGCAGCACTCGCAATCCAATCATCATTTGAGAACATGGAAAGCAACTCTATTGTTGTTTTAGCAAGTTAGCAAGAGGTCTGCGAGCTTAATTTTGGAGGTATTTGCACACTATTTTTAACTCTAGTAGTATTGTTATCGCTTACGTTATGTTCACATAGCGCCTTGTTCTTCCGTCTTGCTAGAGTCAAAAATTACAATATAAAAACCTCAAATCTCTCCCGCGTACACTATAGTGCATAAAATTGAGCCTTCGATTACATATTAGGCCAATTTTACGGACATTACTTTATTTCGCAGAAATAAAGTAATGTCGCTAGTTACGATCCTTCATCTTCACTATCAACCTGTTTCCATAATTCGCTTGTACTCTCACGGTCGCTTTCACTTTCTAAATCTTGATTGTTGTTTTGAGAGGTTGATTCAAAGTATGGACGGTATGTCAGTGTATTCTTATTCTGTCCTTTACTATCGTTTGTTGGGGTATCAGCTTCTTCTTTCTCAAGTTCACTCTCTTCATGATCTGTAGGGTATAAATCACTTGAGTTAAAAATGGTTTGTATTTTTGCATCTCTCTCTTGAGCGATTTGAAGTGCATTTTTTTTCATTGTACTTTGTGATGATAGTCTGGTGAGGCTAGCTTTTAATCCTATGGCATCTGTGCCTTGATTGATGGAGTCTACTACCACGTTGATGCTTGTGCGCCCAACTTTTGCAGCCATGCTTGTTGCTGTTTGAGGATTCACAACTCTTTGAACTCTTTCTTGCATTGCTTCTAAGTAGATTTGTTCTGAGGTAAGGAAGTTTTGTTTTAATAGAGCAACCTCTGTAACAGAGTCTTCGATAGTTTTTAGAGAAGCTTTCAGTTGTTGGACTAAAGGTTCTAACGATTTTTCAAGGTTTTCAGGAAGAGGAGCAGGAATAAGAGTCGCAGAAGGTACGATTGTCTGAGTGATCAGGTCAGACATTTGGTACATTGTTTCTACAGCGCCTAGGGTTGTTTCAGTAACTCTCGTAGTTATTGCTATTGCTTGGAGGTTATATTGTTCGATTTTTTGAACGAATATTTTTTCTGCACTTGCGATAGGTGGTGTTGTCATGACTGCAGGGGAGGCGGGCGAAGAGACGGTTTCGCATGGCTGTGCAAAAAGATTTGTTATTTTATTGAGCTTATACGTCAACAAAAGGGCGTCGGATAGAGGCTTGGTAATTTCTTCTGAGTCAGCTTTTATAAGGAGTGCATTTACTGGATGGAAGCTTATTTGTTGCTTAGAACCTGTAGAAGAGGGGTAGAGACGCTCTCGATGTTGAGATAATCGAAGGCTGTTTTGCCGAGCTGTAACTATTCGGCCAACAGGCCGAATAGAGGTTGCAGGCTGTAGGCTGTAGGCTGTAGATACCGCTGCTGCGGTAGGAGATGGAAGATGGGAGGTAGAAGATAGAAGTTGCAGCTCACTGCTGCGAGCACGATCGGATGAACTTTGGTTATCAGTTAGTCTCTTGGCATATTCTACCGATGGATTAACCGAATATTTAAGTAGAGCTTGATCAATAGACTTTTTTTCAAACTCTAAAGCGGTATTATACATGTCTAATAGAGTATCAAGCTTGTTAATTGCTAGACCTGCATTGATGCCATATTCGAGATGTTGGATAACAAAGGCATCGGCCTTCTCGAGCACTTCTCTGATCAGCTCATGGCTGACACCTCCTATGGGAGGGATAATTGTTTCAGAAATTGAAGTGCTTATGTTAATGCCTTTTTCTAAGGCTTTATTAACCTCACGAGGAGTCGTTTTCACAACATTTTTCACAACACCTTCGATCATTGAGGCGATAACTCCTTGTGCGGGTAAAATACTAGGAAGAAAAGAGGTGGCCTCAGATTGCCTCGATGGTGAAGAAGGAGGGATAGAAGATAAGAGAGAAGGGGTAGGAATTTTAGATGAAGATGAAGGGGAGGGGTGTAGCGATCTATTCGCCGGCAGAGAGAGATCTTCTGAATCAGCGAAGTCTGCTTGGGTAGGTATATGTTCTTCAGGCAATCTAATATTGATTTTTATATTCTTTAGATAGGGATTTAGAATGGGAACAACATTTTGAACAACACCTGCTATACCTTGTTGTATCAGTACAGAAAAGTGCTTGATAGAAGCTCTTTCTTGAAGAGCTGGAGGGAAGACATAATGAGCAATATGTGTTCCAAAGTCTGCGCAGAGAGATTCTCTAAATTGTAACGCAGTTTGATCATGACTTTTTCCAAAGATTAGATGAAAAGCGCAACCGTGCCAAGTTTGGGACACTGGGATCACTGTTGCACCAATAGTTGTAGCATGGGTTCCTTGGTACTTAGAATTGGCGCTATAACGACGAAATTCTTCTAATGGAGGAATAGTTGCTTCTTCATCAAGCTCATTTAAACCAGAGCTGAGGTCAAATTGCTTGCTGATGAGGCCAGCTGCATAGGACGATTGTTTAGCCGTTGCGCATGGTATATTATTGGGGTGCTGATGGAGGGAAGTAACATTAATCCTAGAGGAAGCATTCTTCTGGGATGGAAGAATGGATTTGCTAATTTCTTCTAAGGTCTCTTCTTCCTTTATAGGAAACATGCAGAGCAGAGGGTTAGTAGATAATTTAAGTAACGTGGTGTCGCTAGTTGACGTAAGAGGTTTTTCAGCAAAGAGAACAGGGGCGCTTGAAAAAAGAAGAATGATACAGAGAGGCAATAGCAATGCCTGTAAAGAGATTGAACTTTCTGATAATATTTTCATATTTTGTGCGTAATTATTCGGCTAACAGGCCGAATAATAGTTATTAGTTGTTAGTTTGCTTTTTCGCTTTAGCGCAAAAGTTTATCCAAAAAGTAGTCATTTAGAAAGGCCCAAAGGCCTTTCGTAACCAATATCCCGAGCCGCCTGTTCAATAGTTTCTACTGAGGATTGAAGTTCTGTTATCAATGGTTCTAAAGAGTGTTCTAATTCTTCCGTGAGATCGTAGTGGGTTGATGGGTAAGAAGAGGCAACTGGTGTCGTCATTGCATTAATGATGGTTTCAGAAATTTGAGTGATAGTTGACAGAGCTCGTTGTGTAGCAGTGTGTGCTTGCGTGATTATGGCCCTAGCTTGAGGAGCGTTCTTTTGGGTGGAAATCAGGGCAATATGTTGGGCGCTTTTGTTAAAGGTCCTAGTTAGGAGGGAATGAAGGGGATCAGAGGTAAGTTGTGAGGTAATTTCTGAGGGTGGAAGAAAGCTGATTTCCTGAACATAGGGGAGCATTTGTTGGGAATTTTGCTCTGTTAATAACAATTTATCTTCTTCGTCAGGAGTTATAAGATTAGACTCTTGTAGGTAATTCCTAAGCGCTCTTGCAGCGTAGGCGGCCTGAATAACACGGTTTACATTTCGAATCATGCATTGATCTGCTTTTTCGATTACCTTTTTCATCAACTCATAACTCACACCGCCTATAGGAACGGTGGGGTTTTCATCAAGAGTAATATCAACGGTGATGCCTTCTTGGAAGGCTTTATTGACGTGCTGGGGGGTAATTCTGATAAGTTCTTGGATAGCATCTCCAGTCTGGGTGCCTATCCATTGCTTGAGAGGATTTATTAAAGGGCTGAGAGCAATAGTAATTAAAGAAGATTGATTGGATGATTCTATGCTTGGTAAAACAGGAGGGGCTTCTGAATTCGCTAAGGTTGCTGGAGGTGAGTGTTTCATTTCAGACAAAACAACAGGGACTGTAATGTTCTTCAGTTTGCGGTTAAGATCTTGAGTAGTATTTTGAAGAATATAGGCTGTCGTTTTTTGAATAAATACAGAAGGATGGTTTATTGAGGCTACTTTTTGTAGTGATTGTGGAAAAACAGAATGAGCAACCCATGGACCATAGGCTGCAATGAGTGCCATTTGGAATTCACTAGCTACTTGCTCATGGGTTTTTCCAAAGATCCATTGGAGAGCATGACCATGCAAAGTTTCGGGAATAGGTATTACCGCGGAACCTTTTGTTGTAATATGGGTTTCCTGAAGAGAGGGATGGGCAACACAATTGCCTTGCGGAGGCTGAGCAACATACTTTCGAAAATCGTTGAGTTTAGGAGTGCTTGGTAGGTAAGTAAATGTTTCTAAAACTTCTAATCCTTCTTCCTCAGGAAACATGCAGAGTTGGGGGGATATACCAACATCACCGTAACAGGCAGAAGGAATAGCTACAAAAGAATACAAAAGAACACAAAAAAAGAAACTTAGCGGAGAACTTAATTGATTGGTTAGGCTAAGCTGTTTCGCAGCTATGGGTGCGCTATTTTTTCGCAGGATCTTAATTCCTCTCCCTTTATTTTTTACGATAGCGAACATTCTTTATCTTGATCCCTTACGGTTCTGGATAGGCCTTAATAAACTTACTAAACCAAATGCCTGAAGGAGTGATATGGCGTTCATGTGTTTTTTTATCAAAGGAAAAGAGCCCAAATTGCCCTTTCCATCCTTCGGTCCATTCATAGTTATCAACAAGAGTCCAAGGGAAGTAGCCACGAACATCAACTCCGTCACTCATAGCACGCCGCATTTGAGCGATATGATTACGGAAGTAGGCAATCGCTTTTTGTCCACTCTGTGTGGCAATGCCATTTTCTGAAATAACGATGGGTTTGTGATAGCGATCCCTCATGCTGCACAGTACGCGATAGAGTCCTTCGGGGACAATTTCCCATCCCATCTGAGTATATTGAGAGTTGTGTTCATCGATATTGCGAACAAAGAGTTCTTGGATGCTGGAGCTTTTAGAGTAGTAATAGTTCACACCAATGATATCACAGGTATCAACGACTTTGTCGAGGTGGTCGTAGTTTTGGCGTTGATAGATGTTATAGATGAGAGCGGTAGGATCATGAGAAAAAGAACGACGGCATTCTGGAAGCGAGTAGATGCCCATGATAATGGCATCGGGGCGTTCTTTTCTGACTATTGCAGCAGCATCGCGGAACATGGTTGCAGCTGTGTTCATAGCATGCTTATAGGCTATCGGGTGAAGTAAGAGTCCAGGAGGCCAAAGTCCAGCAATCCATCCCAGTTGAAGTGCTCCGTTTGGTTCGTTCTGTGGCACATAAATTCTGACATAAGGAGCTAAGGCATGGACAGTGCGTTGCACATGAGCATGCCAGGCTTCTTCCACACCAGGATGGGTGAAGTTGGATTGAGTTTTTTTATGACCATCATAGAGCCAGTCAGGGAAGGTAAAATGCCAGAGGGTGACGACAGGTTCAATACCAGCAGCTTTGAGTTTGCGCGCCATGGTGATATAGTGGGCAAGAGCTTCCTTATTAATTACCCCTGGATGAGGCTCGATCCGTGCCCATTCGATGCCAAATCGAAAATGATTGACCCCAAGTTTTTTGATGGCCTCAAGATCACGATCAAATTCACTCCAAGAAAAGACGGCTTGATCACCACGTGGCGGTACGATTCCTTCTTCAGCGTAACGATCCCAGTCTGTTTTGAAATACCAAGGAGAATTAGGAGCGTATCCTCGATCTTCATTTTGAAAAGAAGCTGTAGAAGTACCCCACCAAAAAGGTTCCTTGGGAAGAGGTTTCAATGTGGGAGCGTTTGCAGGAGAATGATAAGGCGCTGGAGGTGTAACGCAACCATTGAACGAAAGAAGAATGATGGCGGTACTAATCGAGAAGAGAAATAATCGTTTCATTGAGATGATGGATACGTGAGGAACTACCAACGTATCGTTGGAAGTTGGTAGATAGAGATTGTCCGAAAGTGACTCAGTTTTGAAAATGGATTTATATTTTTCTGAAACAGGAGAAATGTAGACTTTATGTTATGGGATCATCAATTCTGTAGTGACGTTCCCCTAAGATTCCAGCGTCCGTTGGAATGACGGAGTGTGGCAACGTAATTTCTATCACAATAGCATATTCTTGCGTTCGCGGGAATGACGAAGAGAAGTATTATTTCTAAAGTCTGCAAAAAGTGATGGCTTTCAAAAATTATCTTTAAACCTAAAAACGTGAATAGAGAATAAAAAACTGATATAATCTCTTTGTTTTAAAATACTTCTGATTTAACGAAACAGTTTATATCCACTAAAAAAATGGCCAAAGTCCAGTAAAAATACTTCTTTCGAATTCAGAAAAGTAAGAGTTTGCTCAACGAAAGTATGAGACGGCTTTTTCTTTTGTGTTCTTTTGTGGTTAATTTCTGCTCTTCTCGCTGGTTAAATCTCATCTGTTAGCCATATAGTGTTGACATAGTAAATTACGCCTCAGAACTCTTTACCCTTTACTTTTTCGGACGTTCTTTTGTGGTGAATTTCTTCCTGTTTGAGAAACATTAGCAATTACAAAACGAGAACCAACTATATCTTGGATATTGCTATGATTTTAACCATTAGACTTCAGTTACCCCATCTTCTATCTTCTATTTGCCAACTACCATGAAGAAATTTTTAATAAAAAACATAATAATCATTTTGCTTTCTCTCTTGATGAGTTGTACGGCAGGACAATCATTTGACCGTCTTTTTCCTGATACCATCATCATGAACGATGGAACACAATACCGAGGGCTTATTATTAAGAATAATGCTAAAGAAGTGGTCCTTCAGGAGAAGAAGACAGAAATAACTCTTTCCAAGGCGGCTATTAAACGTATTGATGATACTAATAGCACCATGGCCTATTTTGCTGATCTAGTGGATAGCAATAAAGCTCCTTGTTGGCGCATGATGGTTCAAGATCTTCGTTGTAATGATGCCGTTAAATCATTTATCCAAATACCGGCGACTACAATTAATAAAGGCTATTTAAAAAATGTTCCTTATCTTTCTTTTCATGTTAATCAGCGTGGAGAGATGAATATTTATGGAGATCCCAATAATCCCGCATGTGTTGAATTAGGGGCCTATTTACGAGGTGCTCGTCTTAAAAAATTTCAAGAACTTGCAAGGTCATTTTTTGCAGGATATATCAGTTCGCGTTCAGGCATAGCAACGCTTTATCAGCTCAATCTCAATAGTCCTAAAGGAAATGAAAAGCGATTGGGTTGTTTTATCTATAAGGTCATGTCACCAAGTGAACCTGAAGCTCATGGTGGATGGTGGATCTCTATCTATAATCCTGTGCTTCTTGCAAAAGCTCGTGTTAGTGATGAAGAGTATCACAGAATTACGTTGCCTTGCCATGAAGTGAGGACCAAGGACGGGCTTGTGCGTCATGATATTGAGGAAAAACATGGGCGCTTTTTAAATAAATCGATGATGCGTTGGCTCGGAAAAATCCCTGGTCTTCGTGGCTTTTATCGCAATGGAGATGATGAATTGCGCGTTGTCGAAACACCTCGCAGTTCGTAAACTATTTCTATGAACATCACTTATTACGGTCACTCTTGTTTTGCAGTGGAAGTTGCTGGGAAGCGCCTTCTTTTTGATCCTTTTATTACGCCCAATCCTTTAGCGGCAGGTATTGATATTACTCAGTTAAAGCCAGATTATATTTTGCTTTCCCATGGGCATTATGACCATGTAGTCGATGTTGAGGCTATTGCACGTCATAGTGAAGCCACATTGATTGGCTGTTTTGAAGTGATGGAGTGGTTTGGCGCTAAGGGGATCACCAAGAGTCATTCAATGAATTGTGGAGGTTCTTGGGATTTTGATTTTGGGTGTGTGACTTTTACTGCGGCTGTTCATTCAAGTAGTATGCCTGATGGTTCCTATGGTGGACAGCCAGGAGGTTTTCTCGTTAAAACCCCTGAAGGATCATTTTATTATAGTGGTGACACAGCTTTGACACGCGATATGGAGTTGTTTTCTTCAGCAGATCCATTGATCTTTGCGGCTCTCTGTCTTGGAGGTAATTTTACCATGGGAGTAGCTGATGCACTCAAAGCCGCTCAATGGCTTGATTGCCGGGAGATTTTAGGAGTTCATTATGATACCTTCCCTCTCATAAAAATCGATCATGCTGTTGCTCAAAAATCGTTTGAAGAAGCAGGGAAGCATCTTCATTTGCTTCCTATAGGAGCCACTATTTCTTTTTAACAAAAAAAATATAGAGAATTGTATTGACTCTTTACGTCACTCTGATTGATTCTAGGGAAGGTAATGAAATTTCCCTAATGGATTGTAGCTCGAATATTTCATGCACCATCTACTGCAACTTGCAGAAGCCTGATGAATGTTGCATTGGACTTGAATAGTGACCTTCGGAGAGAATAATGTTCTCTCCTGTAGTCCAAGTTAAATTTCGCGTTCATCTTACTTCATCAGCCTTGCGCTGCATCTCGTAACAATATGTATAAAGCATATGAGCTAAGTGGAAGTGAGTTTAAAAACTCTTTTTTGCTAGTGTCCCTTGTTACTTCAGATGTAGTTCTGCTCTTACTGCTGTAGAAACTCACTAGAGTTATTTTCATCTTTTCTATCAAAAGAGATTTGCTTTCTTTTTATGATTAAGAGTGAGCCTGTTCAAATTTTATATAAATTTTTATTTCTTTAAAACGTTTCTTACTCTCCTTCATGAGAAGAATTATTGAAGGTAGTGAACAGGACTCTTCCTTCATTTAGAGCCCTCCTTTAGTGGAGAAGGCTTCGAACGCTTGCTAATCTTATTATTTTCTAAATTCCTAAACTTTTGATCCTCTCGCTCCCGCTCAGTTCACCCTGCAGCCTATTCGAGCAAAGCTTATCGTAGTTTACCTTTGTAGTACCTTGCGGTGGTATTTCATCTTTCAACTCTGGCAAGGTAGTTACCTTGATCATTCATTTTTTTATTATGCACGACGAATCTCCTTCATCATCATCATCATCATCATCACCATCACCGGCACCATCGCCATCGCCATCGCCATCAAGTGATACCCCATCTCCATCTCGTCCTGTAACTCAGGGAGCTCCTGGGCAAGAGAGTGGTCCGAAAAAATGGCACAATAACGATCGTCAACGTCGTGGAGGCCGGCGTGTCCGCGCTC
>DATEBV010000111.1:0-4437 GCA_035287205.1 Chthoniobacterales bacterium
AAGAATAATAAATGAAAATGAGGATAATGCTTTTGACAACCAATCATTGCTCTTAGCAAACGACTCTGTCCCAATCTCCCATCTTCCATCTTCTATCTCCTATTTGGGCGTAACGCCCAAATTAATGATGGACCCTACAGAACTGAAAAAAATTGAAGAAGGAGCAGAAGCTGTAGGAGAAGCCTTAGGGATTTTTGAAAGAGGTGCAGTCACCACTCAGAGAACAGTGGTTGAACCAAAACAAAGCAGAAACTATCTAGAGACTGACCGTAAGAATAATATAAACTCCTTTACTCAAGATAGTGATTGTCTGTTGAAATTAGCCACTGAGAGCCTTGATAAAGAGACTACGGAGAAAGCTAAGGGAAACAAATTTCTAGCAGAACTCTGGGGTAAATCAGCTGCGCAGTATCAAAAATTAGCCGAGTATTTCCTAAAAGCTGCAGAGACACAGGGAAGAGAAAACGACGTAGAGGCTCATCGGTATTCAAAGATAGTACGCTTTGCTAATATAGCTATACGTGATAATAGGGAGTTAGATTTAGCTCCCAAGGCTCTAGCGAAAGCAACTGCTGTGGCAGCTGAGGGAAATAAATCCTTAGTAGAACTCTGGAGTCAGTCAGCCGCGCAATATCAAAAATTAGTTGAGTATAAACTACAAGCTGTGGAAGCAAAAGGAAGTGGAAACAAGGCAGAAGCTGACCGATGGAGTAAAATAGCTAATTCTTCTAAAAGAAGTGCTGATTGGTTATGGGCAGCCGCCGAGGCTCTCGAGAAAGCGATTGAAGCGACAGCTATGGGAAACGAACTTTTAGCAGAACTCTGGAGTAAAACAGCCACGCAATATCAAGAATCAGCCGAGTATAACCAAAAAGTTGAAGAAGCAAAGCTAAGTGAAAATAACGAAGAAATTGATCGCTGGATGGAAGTAGCCGTCACTGCTGAAAGTAGTGTGGATCAGCTAAAATTAGCTGCTGAGGCTCTCGAGAAAGCGACCGCAGTGATAGTTAAGGACAACGAATTCCTAGCAGATCTTTGGAATAAAATATCCCTACAGTATCAAGAAGCAGCCAAATATTACCGCAAAGCTGGAGAAGCGAAGTTAAGCCGGATATTTCATGCGAATCTACTGCGAAAGCCGGAAGGGCCGATGAATGCGGTATTAGACACCGGTTTTTTCCTTCGCCAAAAATCATGTCTTACCTACAGTTCGACGCCAAAATCCTCGTCTGCCTGCTCTCATGAGCCTTCGCAACTTTCTTGTCACGATCAGGATAAAATATCCGGGTTAAGCGAAAATGATGAAGAGGGTGATCATTGGGAGAAAACAGCCGATTTTGCTAGACAGAGTGCTTTTATGTTAAAGTTAGCTGCGAAGGCTTTCGAAGAAATGGTTGAAGCAACAGGCAAAGGCCATCAAGCTTTAGCAGAGCTTTGGAATAAAACAGCAGAGGGGTATCAAGAAGCGGCTGAGTATTGGCATCAAGCCACAGAAGTGCAGCCAAGCATAAATAATGTAGAGGCAGATCACTGGGAGAAAATAGGAAAATTTGCTACCGAAAGTGCTTATCAGTTTAAATCAGCCGCTAAGGGCCTAGAAATATCAACTATTACAACAGCCAAAGAAAACCAACCCTTAGCAGACCTCTGGAGTAAAATATCTTCGCAGCATCAATCATCAGCCGAATATTATCGCAGAGTCGCAGAAGCAATGCTCAGTGGAACCGCTATAGAGGTAGAGCGTTGGGAGAAAGCGGCCGAACAACATCAAAAAGCAGCTGAATATTACCAAGAAGCTGCAGAAGCGAAGCAACGAGGAAATGACGCAGAGAGTAACCGATGTGAAAAAATAGCCAATGCTGCTAGTGAGTATTCTGATGTTCAAAAAGTTGCATAATCTAAAGGAAAAGAAGCTGCAGCAAAGATTTTTGGAAATACAGGTGAAAGTTCTAGTTGGAATTTAGCAGGTAATAGTTTTGCTAAAGCAGCTGAATGAAGGGGCGCTGTTTCATGAGATCATGCACTTTTCAGAGTAGAGATTCTTTTTGTTTCTTTCTCGTTGCTGTAACTCTTCATCGTAAACCTGACGAGAAAAGGCATCACCCTTTTTTTTCCCATTTTGTGCATGGATCTCAGCACGCCGAAGATGATAGTAAGCATTCTGTTCATGACCTTGCTTAGTTTGCACATCGTTTTCACTCTTTAATTGGGCTGCTCTTTCAAGTAGGAATGCTGCCCAGCCAGCATCAAGGGATGCAGTTGAAAAATTCTCTATTTCAGTGCTATTCCCATTAGTGGCGCTTTGAGCTGCTTGGAACTGGTATTGAGCAGCTTGTTCGTAAGCTTTTGCAACTTCTATGCTGTTTTCACTTCTTGCGCGTGCTGCATTTTCAAGTAACTGTACTGTACTGCAAACATCGATAACGGCTCTTGAAAAATTCTCTACCTTTGTGCTATTCCTATTATTAGCGGCTTGAGCAGCTTGAAGCTGATATTGAGCAGCTTGTTCGTAAGCTTTTGCAACTTCTATATTGCCTTTATTCTTTGCTTGCGCTGCATTTTCAAGTAATTCTGCTGCACTATGAGCATTGCGGGCTGCACTTGAAAAACTCTCTACCTCTGCTCTATTTCCTTGAACAGCGGCTTGAATTGCGTGAAAGAAAAATTGAGCTGTTTGCTCGTATGCTTTTGCAGCTTCTATTTGGCCCTCATCCCTTGTTTGACCTACTTTTTCAAGCGCTCGTCCTGTCCAGTAAGTATTATAGGAAGCAGTTGAAAAATTCTCTGCCTTCGTGCTATCCCCATTCGTAGTGGCTTGTGCAGCTTGAAAGTGATATTGAGCCGCTTGCTCGTATGCTTTTGTAGCCTCTGTATAACCTTGACTCTTTGTTTGAGCTGCTCGTTGAAGCGAGCTTGCTATGGAGCTAGCATTGGTGAAGATTTCTGAAAAACTCTTTGCCTGTGCACTATCTTCACTAAGAGTAGCGTGTGCACGATACTCTTTTTCTAAGGCACAACACGCTAAAGAAAATCCTTTGATGCGAAGCAGAGAGGCTTCAAGCACATCTCCCTTCTTCATTTTCTGACCAAATTGATTATACGAAGTTATGGCTTCTTCAGTAGCTATAACTGCAGCTTGAAACAGCTTTTCGGTTTTAATATTTCCTGCTGCTGTCGCTGCAGCAGCAGAAGCAAGACAACGGTCTCTTTGTTTTGAAAGTTGAATAACAGTCTCTGCAGCTTTTTCTAGTTTTTCAATATTGTTATTAATGGTATCAATTTGTGTGAACAAAATAATTTTACTCGTTGGAATAGGATGAGCCATGGGAATATCATCCAGGGAGCCAACTGGCTGTTCTACTGTTGCAGTTGTTTCTGGAGCTTCATGAAATGTAGATGAAGATGTAGAATATGCTATAGAATGGGTATCTATAGAAGAAATTTCTGGGGATGCTCTTTCTTCCGTAGTATGAATGACTGTCTGTGCTACTAACTGCTCTGTGTTGAGGGGAAGGTGATTGTTAATGAAGTCTTCCTCTCCGATAGCCTCATCAACAAGAAGCGTTCCTTCTTCTACGACATATTTAAAAAAATCTTCTGCACCTGGAGTTGAAGCTACTAACTTCCATGGTTGCGGGAAAGAGATTAATAGAAGGAAGAGGAAAAAACGAGGATGAAGAGTCATGATTTAAGGTTGTTTCGCAGTCTCTTGCAGTTTCTTAAATTCTGCAAGAACTCTTGAGAATTTCTCTACTTCACGCGTTACAGCGGCAGATAACTTAGCATTGTTTTGATGAGTCCATTGATTTTTTTTTGCCAACGTTACTGTATCAGAAGAGGCTTTAGCAAAAACTTCGGCTCCTTCTAGTGCTTCTTCTGCTTCAGCGGCACTCATAGTAATAATAGAAGATTTACCGGTAGCCCTTAGCGTAGCCTCGTTGGGATGTGCTATAAATTCCTTCATTGCTGGTGATAGCGGTGCTCCAAATTTTTCGTGGATCATTTCCATGATGGCATTAGCTCTTTCTAATGATGACCTCCAATCGCTAGGACAGGGGCTTAATGCCAAGAATTTTATGTCAGCAAGATTAGCTTGTTCTGTCCAATACTCTTTTTGTTGTGCTACTTTTTCGTTACTTATGTCTTGAGTATTATTTTGACAGATAGTAATGGCTTCTCTGGCTGCTACTCCAGCTCTTTTCCAAGCATCTTCGTTTTTTAACTCCCTTGCAGTACGAAATGCTTCTTTTGCAGCTATAATTATTGCATGATCTTGACTCTTATTTTCCTCCCTGTAACCTGTTTTCTTGTATTGTGCCACAGCACGTGAAAAATCTGCTATTTCGCGTGCTGCACTTATTGACCACTCAAGATTATCTTGTTCAATTTTTAACTCTGGAAGCATCTCATCTTTATCAACTTTTGATAATTTTTTTA
>DATEBV010000112.1:0-3102 GCA_035287205.1 Chthoniobacterales bacterium
TTCTTTGGGCGAAGGCAAGAAAAACAGTGGAGGGAACTAAAAATTCCAATATAACACAGCATACAGCTCTTCAACAAGCTGAAGAAATACACTCCGTTTATGATCAAATAGCAGAAACTGCTAGGAAAAAACAGAACGAAGCTCCAGTAAGGTTGAAATTTTGGTGGACACATGATCTTCAATTAATAGAAATACAGTGCAAAGCTCAAAAAGAAGAGCTTACCAAATTGCAAGAAGCGGAAGCCCAGAAAAAAGCAGAAGCTGAAGAGGCAAGAATAGTTGCTGAAAAAGCCTTGGCACAAAAACAAACGGCAAACACAGAAGCAGATCGTATTGCCCAAGAGAAGGCTAATGCAAAGGCAAAAGCTGAGGCTCAAGTCGCTAAAGAATTAAACGAAGCGATTGAGATTGCTAATGTGGCTTGGGATAATGCTACTGAGATAGGCCACCAAGTTGATGCTAAATTGTTAGTCATAGCTGATACTGAAAGCGATTATCGTGAGCTTACTCATCTTGCTCAAAATGCCGCAAATGCTTGGTCTAAAGCTATAGAGACCCAGAGAGTTGTCTTATCTAAAACTTCTGAAGTTAATAAGAACTCTGTAAATGATAAGATTAAGACAGCTATAAGTCATCAAGAACAGTATGATCAACTTGCTAGAGAATCTCTTGAAAATGCTCAAGAAATAGCTGATAAAGAGGTGGATTCTATTGAACTGGAAAGTTCAAGGATTCAATCCGAGATTAAAGAAAAAGCAGCAGAGGCAATGAGAAAATCTCAAGAAGCACGATTGAAAGCAAAAAGTGCTACAGGAACACTTGCTAATACATGGAATGGTGTTGCTAACAACTTAGAAAAAACTTCCGAATATTGGACAAAAGTACTGAAGGAAGAAGAAGCAGAAAATATAACGCTTGCTGAAGATTATAGAGAAGCTGCTTCAATATCACAAGCTGCAGCAGATCAATATGAAGAAACTGCTGAGTATGAAGTCCAAGCAGTCAACTCCTGGTTCAGTGGAAATAATGCTGACTATGATCATTTTGATAAGACAGGTAACACTGCTAAGTATAGTGCTTATCGATTAGAAGAAGCTTTTGCTGCTCAGAAGAAAGCCATTGAAGCCATGGCAGCAAATCGGGTAGACGTTGCAGATCTATGGTATAAAACAGCCAAGCACTATGAAGAATCCGCCGAGTATAAGCGACAAGCAGCAAAAGCTAGAGCAAACAGAAATGATACTGACTTTAATCGTTTTGATAAAGCTGGTGATTCTGCAAGGGTAAGCGCTAGAGTATTAGAACAGCAGGCAGAGGAACTAGATAGCCCCGCTTCTAAGATTGAGCTATATAACTCCGAAGAGATTAAAGCTCATCGATTAGAACAAGTCTGGATTGCACAGAACAAAGCCATCGAAGCTAAGGAGGAAAACCAGGTAGAATTAGCAGCCCTATGGGATCAAGCCGTTAAACAATATAAAGAAGCAGCGGAGTATGAACTTCAATCACAACATTCCCTAAATCGTAATATTAAGAACATAGCGGGTGACACTGTTGAATATAGTGCTCATCGATTAAAAGAAGCCGCTACTGCGCAGGAAAAATCCATTAAAGCCAAAGAAGAAAACCAGGAAGAACTCGCAACTCTATGGCTCAAAACAGCCAAGCACTATGAAGAATCTGCAGAATATAAACAACAGGCAGCAAGAGCTAAGTTAAGTGGAAATGATACTGACTTTAATCGCCTTGATAACGCAGGTAATGCTGCCAGAGTTAGCGCTAGAATACTCGAGCAGCAGGCAGATGAATTAGAGGCTTCGATTGTTCAAAATATCATAAAGAAGGAGGCAACGACAAACTCTAGCAAGAAAGCAGCAGAAGCAATGCGCAAATTTCAAGAAGCTAGATCAAAAACAAAAACTATGTATGGAAGTTATGCTGATGCATGGCGCAGTACTGCTAATAGCTTAGAGAAAACCTCTAAATATTGGACAAAAGCAAATGAAGCTGAAGGAGCAGGAAAAACAACTCTTGCGGCAGGCTATAAAGCAGCAGCTGAAATAGCACAAAGATCTGCAGATAAGTACCAGGCCATTGCTGCAGGAGTAGTGAGAGGAGTAATGGAAGTAATGAATAAGGCGGAAATTTTTGGATGGGAAGGTGCTTTGTCCCTTCAAAAGCAGGCAGACTACCAAGTAAAAGCGATTGAGGCAGAGGAAGCAGGCAAAACGCAACTTGCAGCAAGTTATAGAAAGGCTGCTGCAGTATCAGAGAAAGCTGCAGAACGGCATGAACAAGCAGCCAAAGCATTTGATGAAGGAAAAGAGAGCGAGAGTACGCAATTATTTAATACAGGAAAAACAACTCAAAAAGAAGCCAATGCGATAGTAGCTAGTATTGCGAGGAGTGTGAAAGAGAAAGCAACGGAAGCAATGAGAAAATCTCAAGAAGCACGATCAAAAGCAAAGGCTACTTCTGGGGTTATTGCTGAAGTATGGAATAGTGTTGCCAACAGCTTAGAGAAAACTTCTGAATACTTAATGGAAGTGCAGAGAAGTCAAAAAGTTGGAAATCAAATGTTGGTTAAAGGTTACAAAGAAACCGCTGAAATGTCACAGAGGGCAGCGGACCAGAGGGAACTAGCAGCCCAAGCCTATATCGCACAAAAAGAGAAAGAAGGTAGTAGTTTGGTTTTGGCAGGAAAATCTCTCCAAGCTCAGGCAGATTACCAGGCACAAGAGATTATAGCTCATATAAGTGGCAAATTAGAAGAGGCAAAGAAATATTGCGAAATGTCAGAACAACAAGCGCGCTGCGTCGAGCCTTTTATTCAAGCAGCGAAAGCTCATGCCGAAGGAAAAATAAATGTAGCTACTTGCTGGAATAATGCAGGTAATGGTTTTTATAATGCAGCAGTAAAACTAGAAAAAGCAACTCAAGCTGAGGCCGTCGGTAAGTTAGAAGTAGCTAGAAAATGGCGTGAAGCAGGTGAACGGCAAGCGCGTTCGGGAAGTAATTTTAGCCAAGCAGCAAACGCTCATGCCGAAAGAAAAACAGATGAAGGTACGTCTTGGAATTTGGCTGGTCTTGGTTTTTACAATG
>DATEBV010000113.1:0-19477 GCA_035287205.1 Chthoniobacterales bacterium
TTTTTGACATCCAACGATGAGGATCAGAAAGAGAAACACAACAGCGATTTCTGTTTTTTTTATTTTATTTTGCAAATTCATAAATGGAGCGTGTTCGCACGGAAGCAACTTTCAAAAGGTTTTTGTAACTACCAACGTCAATTTGAAGAAAATTAACAGGGATGGAAGGGATGGAAGGGATAACAGAGGCTAAAATCAAGAAAACAAACTGTCAGAGTTCTTATCAAATTTTTGTGAGAATTTAATGCCTTATTGTAGGTACTCAGTTGACTCTATCCCTTCCATCGCATTCCTTGCTGTACATTAAAATAGAGGTGGTCGTTCAGTCACAGCTGCGCAGTGACTGAAATAAAATAAGAGTTTTTTTGTTATATCATTGTCTTTTCTTGAAAATTGGATTCAGCATGCCTAAAAAAGAAAATTAGCTCAGAAAATTATGCCCTTCGACTCGTTACTCGTCACCCTTTACTTGCCTTCATTCACCCCTTCCATCCCTGTTAATTTCTTTTTTTCAGGTAAATTGGTAGTTACAAAAATTTTAAAACTTGGTCCGTTCTACGCTTTGTGTGTTGTAACCTGTTCCCTGTAACCTGATTTGTTATCGTCCCGGCTGGTAACTCCCTGGAAGGATATCAAGTCCCATCAAGGTAATTTTATCAAGGCGTCCCGTACGTTTAAACCTACTATCTTTTTGATAAGCCTGAATCGCAGCTTTTAAATTAGCATCGGGAAGCCCATTGATTGGTCCTGCATAATAGCCAAGCAGTTTAAGATTTCGTTGTGCTTTCTGAATCGTTGCAACTTGAATTTCTGGTGATGCAGCTAAGAGAGGCCCACCAACAAAGAGATCCGCAAGCATCTTGGGATCGGCATTAATATAGGATGGAACAGGTGTTGGGTGAAAAGTTGTTGGAGATTTAGAAATCCGTGGTGCAGGAAAGCCAAGTGCTTCGGCTGTCTCAGGAGTTAAGGTTCCTGTAGGTCGCAAGTGATTTGCCACTTGGAAACGTCGAATAGCGGCACTCGTTGCGCTTCCCATCGTACCATCAATGCCTCCATGGTAATATCCCAACCTTAAAAGAACTTGCTGTGCTGATTGAATATTACTAGCAGCGCTAAGAGAGGCGGAGGACAACGAGGCTAGGGACAACAATAGTAAGTAAAAGTTTCTAATTTTCAATTTGTGGTAAGTATTGTAACTATTCGGCCAGCAGGCCGAATAGTAGTTTAAGGGTTTAAATGTTTAAGGGTTTAGGGGGAAGTTTTTCTTTAGCGTCTACATTTTATCCCCAAAACTTCTCATCCTCTAAACTCCTAAACAACCAAGGTGTCTGCCTTGGCAGCAATATATCTAGAAAAATTTTATCGACAGGGTTAGCCGGATACTTACTAAATATTTATCTTTATTTTTAGTTTGACGAGGGAGAAGCTGGATCTCTACTATTCCCGTTAAGATAACACTTTTGCTTGAGTATGTCTATGCAAGTGCAAGAAAATTCTTCTTTTAATGATTTTGATTGAAGCTAGTAGTTACAAAAAATCGAGAAAATAAAAATGCCGCTTCGCTTTTCACCTTGTCACGAAGTGACCAAAAATCAACTTAAACTTAAACTTAAACTTAAACTTAAACTTATATTCGGCCGATTGGCCGAATAATTATACATATGAGTATTTTAGTCGGACGTAAAGCTCCTGATTTCACTGTGTCAGCAATACTTGGCTCAGGTGAAATTGTAGAAAAATTTAATTTGCATGATCAACTTAAGGGGAAATATGGATTAGTGTTTTTCTATCCTTTGGATTTCACCTTTGTGTGTCCTTCGGAACTTATAGCACTTGACCATCGGATGCAGGCGTTTTTAGAACGTAATGTAGAAGTGGTTACAGTTTCCATTGACTCTCATTTTTCTCATAATGCATATCGCAACACGCCAATAAAGGAAGGAGGAATTGGTCCTGTAACCTTTACTATGGCAGCTGATATTACTCATTCAATTTGTCAATCATATGGAGTAGAGCACCCAGAAGCTGGAGTTGCCTTACGCGCAGCATTTATTATTGATCGCAGCGGAGTTGTTCGTTCAGAAATAGTGAATGATTTACCTATTGGTCGCAATATTGATGAATTGCTCCGCATTATTGATGCGATTCAATTTACTGAAGAACATGGAGAGGTATGTCCTGCAGGTTGGAATAAAGGGCAAGCTGGTATGAAGGCAACCATCACTGGTGTTGCCGATTATTTGGCAGAGCATGGTGGTATATTATAACCTTCGATTATAATAAGTTTAAGTTTAAAGTTTAAGTAACCTGGATATTTCATACTAAATCTACTACGGCTTGTGGAAGACTGATAACTACTGCGTTGAACTCGGATTTATCCTAGGGCAGTATGAAACATACAGCCGCGTCGGAAAAATCCTTCGTTCGCCTTGTATTTATCAGCATTGTACGGCGCCTCGCAACGATTTAGTATAAAAATCCAGGTTTAGTTAGTTTTTGGTCACTTTGTGACAAGGTGAGAAGTGAAACAACTGTGCAATGCATTTACATGATGACTTTGCAGTTTGATTATTTCATTCAGATCCTTACTCCGAAGGAGAGGGGTCGGAACGGCTAGAACTTATGAAACTATTAACTCCATTTTTACTAAGCTTCGTATTATTATTTGCTTTTGATAACCAATCATTGCTCTTAGCAAACGACTCTGTCCCTGTCTCCCATCTTCCATCTTCTATCTCCTATTTGAGCGTTGCGCCCAAATTGATGATGGATCCATCATCAGTTGAAGAAGGGAGCAAGGCTGTGGGAAAAACCTTAAGAATTTTAGGAGAAGGAGCTATTACAACTGAGAGAACAGTAGTTGGAGAAGAAGGAACATCATCAGTGAGAGCTGGAAGGACGAGGGTAGGGAGAGAAACCACAAGAAAAGAAGAGTTAACGACTGTATCTAAAATTGCTGATTGCCGATCTAAAGTTGCGGCATGTTCATTAAAATTTGAAGAAGCTACTGTTGCGGGAAATCAGGATCTCGCTGCTTTATGGCATCAAGCGCTTAAGCAACATGAAGAATCTGCAGAGTATTACAGAGTGTTGAAAAGTTGAAAGGATGCTTTACTGCTAATTCATCTTCTCTTAAATATGAAAATTAAGGTACTAACAGTAAAAATGAATCCTTCTGATTAACTGCAGTATCATTGTCTAAAACAATCCTCTTTTAAACCCTTCAACTCTTCAACCCTACCAAGGTTCTTACCTTGGTAGTTACGATATTTCTTTGACTTCTTTCTTGTCACGAAGTGACCAAAAATTAACTTAAACTTAAACTTTTAACTTAAACTTCTATTCGACCTGCAGGCCGAATAGCCAGGCGGTCAACCATTCGGTTCCAAACATCAGCTCCTTTTAAAATTTCGATTTCAATACGAAGATAGTAAATAGGAATTTCAGCATCGGTCAAACGTGGAATACGGACGGCATCTTTTTCTGTCGTGAGAATCATGGATAACTCACGGCGAGCACAGCGTCGCATAAAACGTTCTATCTCTTGGCGTGAGTATCGGTGATGATCGGCATAACTCTGAGTGAGAACAAGCTCTGCACCTAGATGACGAAGTCCTTGCTCAAAGCTTTCAGGAGAGGCAATTCCTGAAAGAACCCCTATCTTTAAATTTTTAAGGTGATCGAGAGAAAGAAGTTCTCCTGTAAGCATATTGCAGAGTTCTACTGGACGATGACGACATTCAATAATTTCAGCCGTACGATTATATTTTCTAATGCGCTCATGAAGTTCCGAAAGATCACTTCCTGTGCATTTGGTAATAATAATGTGAGTTGCACGGCGCAAATTTTCCGGAGGTTCTCGTAAGGTTCCTCGTGGTAGAAGAAACTCATTGCCAAAAGGAGCTTCGCGATCGATGAGCACGATATCAAAGCGATGGCGGAGTTTGAGATATTGTAAGCCATCATCGAGTAAAAGAAGGTCACAACCTAAATGCTTAATGGCATAAAGTCCACTTTTAACCCGATCGCGATCAACGAGAACAGCAACTTCTTTTAAATTTTTTGCAAGCATGAATGGTTCATCACCAGCTGTTCTTGAATCAAGCAAAAGGGCGCCTCCTTCAGAAACAACGCGTGGTGCAAAGAAATCCTGATGTTTAGAAAAACGTTCCTTAAGTCGTTTCCAAAAAGGTTTTGGTATACTTTTATAACCGCGACTTAAAATAGCAACATGACGTCCACGTGCATTGAGTTCTCTTGCTAATTTTTCAACAATAGGAGTCTTGCCTGTACCGCCAACCGTGAGGTTGCCAATGCTAACAACGGGACAACCAATAATATGTTGACGAAAAAGACGAGAACGGTATAGCGCAAGACGAAATGCGACAATCTTTCGATAAAGATAAGAGGCATAAAGTAGCAAGGCACAGAGAAGCGTTGCATACTTACCTGTACGACGCCCCATAATGACGTCAATGGCTGTTTGTTCTAGTTTTTCAAAAAATCGTCTCATAAAAGCTGGGTAAGAAATTAACAGGGATGGAAGCGATGGAAGGGATAGATGAAGGCAAGTAAAGGGTGACGAGTAAACTTAATAACTGTACTAAATTAAATAACGATTAAATCTTCAGTAATCAGCACTCTTTTCTGCCATCCCTTTCATCCCTTCTATCCTTGTTAATTTTTCTTTAAAGTCGCGGTACTGCTGCCAGTAAGGCTTTGGTATAAGGGTCTTGAGGATTTTGGAGGACTTGTTGAGAGGGGCCTGACTCAACAAGATTTCCATGATGGAGAACTAATACCGTTTCGCTGATGTGTTTGACAACGGCAAGGTCATGTCCAATGAAGAGCATTGTAAGTCCAAGTTCTTCCTGGAGATCTTGTAATAAGTTAATGATCTGAGCCTGGACGCTCACATCAAGTGCACTAACAGGTTCATCACAAATTAAAAATTCAGGCTCTACTGCAAGAGCGCGAGCAATACCAATACGCTGTCGTTGACCTCCACTAAACTCATGAGGATAACGACGCATCATTTCTGGAAGTAATCCAACACGACATAATAAATAGGCCACGCGTTCTTTTCGTTCAGAAAGGGTCATCTTTGGAAAATGAATTTCCAAAGCTTCGCCAATGGTATTGCCAATGGTAAGGCGTGGATTGAGAGAACCATGGGGATCTTGAAAGATCATCTGAATTTTTTTCCTCAAAGGATGAAAAGTAGACTCTTTCATTGAAGAAATATTATTTCCTCTATAAAGAATCTCTCCAGAAGTTGCTTTAATAAGGCGCACAATGGTTCGGCCAATAGTTGTTTTTCCACTGCCGCTCTCTCCAACAAGACCAACTGTTTTCCCTGCTTCTATTGTAAAACTAACGTCATCAACGGCACGAACTTCACCGTGACGACGACGGAAAATTCCTTTGTGAACAGGAAAATAAACTTTTAAATTGCGAACTTCGAGTAATGGCATAATTAGAGTTTGTTCGAAAGTAACCCAGTTTTCAAAATGGATTTTAATTTTTGTTGGGTACTTGGCTTAGCTACAGATATGTAACGAGTAACGAGTAAAGGGTAACGAGTTTATTTTGTTGCCTACGGCAATTGGTTTGAAAGATTGCTTAGTATAACCAATCAATTTTCGAGAGAATGGTGTTTTTAAGTATTTATATTTTCCATTTTTGAGCTCCGAACCATCTTCAATAAAGGATCCGATGATTGAGGCTCTAATTATCCCTCACATTCACTAGAAAGAGTTGTCATAAAGTCATGAGAATTTTCTGTGGAGAGAAGTTTTTCTAAAGTTTCAGGATTTCCACAAGCGCGCGCTATTGATCCCATAATCCGAAGGTATTCGGTACTAAGTTCGTGAGGAATTCCCACAATAAAAAGAAGCAGAACAGGTTGTTCTGACTCGTGGAATGTAATTCCTTGAGTATTTCTGCCAGCCGCCATAACAAGGTCTCGAACAGAACTTGTACGACCATGAGCTATCATAATAGCAGCTTGATCGTTAGCACGAAGAGAAAATAAAGGCCTTTCTAGAATAGATTGACAAAAATTTTCCCAGTGAGAAACACGAGGATCATATTGCAAAAGCTTCATGACTTCTTTAAGAGCTGTATTTCCTTCCTTTGCCTTCACTGAAAGGTTGATTGATTCTAAAAGCAAAAAATCGTTTAGGTGCTTCATTTTATGCTCCCTGTCCATTGAAGTTTTTGACGCAATATCTCAGCAAATGTAGTTTCAGGGAGCATGACCAATGGAAGTGTTTGCGAAGAGGTACGAAGGAGCAGTCTCTCTTGAGGTTTTACTAGACGAGGTTCATGGCCATCGATACTCATGAAAACTTCTTGGTTAGCTGCTGTCATAATAGTAATTTCGCTTTGATCGGAAATAACCATAGAGCGGTTGCTGAAAACATGCGGACAGATTGGGGTAATGAGTAGAATCTTGCTCTCAGGCATAACAATAGGTCCTCCTGCAGCTAGGGAATAAGCGGTCGAACCTGTTGGTGTTGCAATAATAAGTCCATCGGCATGATATTCTGTTAGAGCATTACCATCAATAGAAACAGAAAGTCTCACTAATTGAGAACGTTCTCCTCGGCTAATAACAATATCATTGAGTGCTCTTCCCTTAAAATCTCCGATCTGAATTTCAAGAAGACTACGTTGACTCAAAAGGTAGCTTTTATTGCTAAGGCAATGGACAGCTCGTTGATATTCTTTAGCAGGAAGGCATGTAAGAAAGCCAAGAGATCCAATGTTAAGACCAAAAATAGGGCGAAGATGTTCTCCTGAGCGATAAAGTGCTCTCAGAATGCTTCCATCTCCTCCCATGACGAGCAAGAGATCTGATTGTTCAGCAAGCATGGACTCATCAAGAGAAGAGGATTTCTGGATTAATCGTGCGGTTGCTTTTTCTAAGAGAAAAGGAATACCCAGAGCTTCAAGTTCCTTAACAACGGAGCTAACCACTTCTGCCGCTCCTTCTTTTCCAACATGAGCAATAAGACCTATCATTATCAGTTTAAGTTTTTAGTTTAAGTTTAAAGTAACTAACATCAATCTGAAGAAAATTAACAGGGATGGAAGGGATGGAAGGGATAACAGAGAGTAAAATCAAGAGAATTTACAATATTCTTATCAAATTGTTCTAAAATTTTGGGAGCTTGTCTTACTTGCTTTGTTGTCTTTATCCCTTCCATCCCTTCCATCCTTGTTAATTTTTTGTTTCTTCTTTTGTGTTCTTTTGTGTTCTTTTGTGGCTATTGCATTTTCTCATTTTTTCGTAGAAGTGCAAGAAATTCAATGTTTCCATGAACGCCTGAGAGAGGGGATTCCATCACTTGTTCCATACAATGGTTAGCTTTCTCTACCCATGTTCGAATAGAATCGACAGCTTTTTGTCTTAATTCTGGTTCGCGGACAATACCACCACGGCCTACTTCGTTTTGAGAAAGTTCAAATTGTGGTTTAATAAGGGTAATGAGAACTCCTTCTGGTTTGATGAGTTCAAAAGCAGCAGGAAGGATTCGAGTCAGGGAGATGAAGCTCAAATCAGCAACAATCAGATCGAAGAGATACTCAAAATCAGAAGCTTGAAGATAGCGCGCATTGATCCCTTCACGAATAGTAACCCGAGGATCTTGACGGAGCGACCAAACAAGTTGCCCTTTTCCTACATCGATGCCGGTAACATGCTTTGCTCCATGTTGGAGTAAGCAGTCAGTAAATCCTCCTGTAGAAGATCCTAAATCGAGGCAGTTAAGTCCTGTTGGATCAATTGAAAAACCTGCAAGAGCCCCTTCTAATTTATGCCCACCACGGCTAACATAACGATCACGTGCAGTGATCGTAATTTCACTTGTTGAAAGGATTTTTGAACCCACTTTGCTAATCACTTGTCCATTGACAAGCACCTGTCCTGCAAGAATCGAGCGTTGAGCCTTCTCTCGAGAATCAAAAAATCCTTGTTCATGCAGATGTTGATCGAGTCGAAGACGCTTCATATTAGGAGATAGAAGATAGGAGATAGAAGATGGAAGTCGAGGCGAAGGGCAATAAAAATCTTGTGAGCTCAAACTGAATTGAAGGGAAAGGAAGAAAGAAGAAAATAGCCACAAAGAAACACAAAGAACCAGAACACAAAAAAAGAATTTTTTTAAAAATTCTTTAACGAATTTAAGAACTCAAGATAAAGAATGTTCGCTATCGTGAAAAATAAGAGAGTAGTGAATCGAGATTCTGCGGGAACATAGAACAGCAATAGCTGCAAACGACTTAGCCAAATTAATCAATCAAGTTCACTGCTAAGTTTTTTTGTGTTCCTTGTGGTGAATTTCTGCTCTTAATGGTTTTGATTGGCCTTGCTCGTTATCTCATGAAATGTGCTAGTAGCTCCGCAGGGGTATCAAAGAGGAAATGGGGAGACATCGATTTAAGAATTGCTGAGGAATTATAACCCCAGGTCACTGCAGCCATACGAATGGCAACCTCTTGTGTTGCTTCAATATCGCGGGTTTCATCTCCAATATAAATAATTTCATCAGGATGGAGTTGATATTCTTTCATTAAACGGCGCATTTCACGACTCTTGCCAAAGAGTTTGGAAGAAGTACGAATAAAGTCGAAACAGTCAATTCCATGATGCGCTAAAAAAGCTGTCACATTGACTTCGGAATTAGAAGTTAAAATGCCAAGACGGAACCCTTGTTCCTTAAGTGCTCGTAAAATCGCAGGCATTTCAGGAATCGGCTGAACTTCTGAAACACGTTCTTGAAATTTCACAAGACCACGACGAGCAATAAAAGGAACACGCCAACGTCGAATTCCTAAAAAACGCATTAATTCTTGAGTGCTCATATTACGAGCCTTTTCAAGTTCCTCTTCAGGAAGGTAACGGTAATTAAACTCCTTGGAGAGTTCATTGAGGATTTGTAAGGCTAATGCGCGCGTATCGGCAATAGTGCCATCAAAATCAAACAAAAGAACTTTGGCTTGGCCTTGTTGGCCAACAGGCCGAATAGAGGCTGTAGGCTGTAGGCTGTAGGCAGGAGATACCGCTGCTGCGTTAGGAGATGGAAGATGGGAGATGGAAGATAGAAGTCGAGGATTGTTGCTGTAGTCACAATTGGAAGAACTCTTCTGATTAAGATTTGAGGGATCGTTCTGATGATTCATTGGAGCAGATTCTACAGAGAGGTTGACCTAATATTTACAAAAAATGGGAGCTTTCCAATCAGAGCCAGTTACCCTTTACCCTTCAGTCTTTACTTCTTTTTTTGTGTTTTTTTGTGTTTTTTTGTGGCTATTTCTTTTTTTACTTCAGCGAAGCTGGTGTTTCCATGAGACCTTTAAACTTTCCTGTTTCTGGTTCAAGACCAAAGTTATTGGCAACGAGTGTAGCAATACGTTCCATTTCCTCATCTATAAGAGGGGAAGTTCCTGAAGTGCCTGCAAACTCACGCAACTGCTCTTCATCGTAAATATTAGGCAGCACTGTTGCCACACGAGGATCACGAAGTAACCACTGCATAGCGGCTTGACCGAGCGTGCGATTCTCTTTTTCAAGAAAACGGAGTTGGTCGATTTTTTTTACCCCTGTAATAAGCCAACTCTTAGGGCGATGACTTCTATGGTCCGTAGGAGCAAAGACAGTTTCTGCCGTGTATTTTCCCTCGAGCATTCCTGACGAGTGGGGGACTCGGATAAAAAACTTTGTTTTTGCGTTGGTTACTTCGGCAACCTTGTGGAGCATCGCTCCTGGATGTTGTTCTAGGAGATTGTAAATATGTTGCAGTACATCGGGGTTTCTCTGCTCAATAGCAGCAGCTCCTTCACCAAGCCATCCAATAGCAGGTCCCAAAGCAACTCCAGAATGTCGAATTTTTCCTTCGGAGCGGAGCTCTTCTAATGTTGTCCAGAGATCGTCTTGAGCGACCTGTTCCAAATGAATGTTATGCAGCTGGAGAACATCGATATGATCGGTCTTAAGACGCCTCAAGGCAGCTTCTGTTGCTTTTCGGATCGACTCAGGGCTAAAATCTTGAGGGATCTCACGTTGACCTCGACGTTCGTCAGCATGATTTATAAAATCATAACCTACCTTAGTAGCAATGACCACACGTGCTCGTTCGCCAACTGTCGTGAATGCTTTAGCCAGGAGTTCTTCACTTCTTCCATTGCCATAGGTATCGGCCGCATCAAAAAGAGTGATTCCAAGATCAGCTCCAATTCGCATAAGTCGAACAGCCTCCTCATCGGTATAATTTCCCCACCATCCTGTGGAGAGTGTCCAGAGGCCAAAGCCGATTTCACTAAGTTGGAGATTAGAACCTGATAACGTACGATATTTCATGAAGTAAAGTAAGGGGTTTTCTTTATATTGTGGTCTTTTTGTGAAAAATAGTGCACTTAAACTGCACTTAAATATTTAGTATGTTTATGCAATCACCAATCTCATCGAATTATGATGAGGCTTAGATGTGGGGTCAGGGTTCGTAATCTTGACCAAAACATGATTACATCGTATTAACTTCAGGGAAGTTTTCACTTTTAGAAAGCTCTAAAAATAAAAGATTCCATTGGTTAAGATTCGAGACCCTGACCCCCATCCTACTTTTTTGAATTCTACAATTACCACATTGCTGAATCAATGGCAATTTAAAAAAATCAGAGTGCATGAGTAACTTATTTTTTTAATGTCAAGTTTTTTTGATTGATTCCTTAAAAAAACAGGGCTAATTCACCGAAACGCATAAACATGGATGAAAGAGGATGAAAGAAGAAGAAATTAACAGAGATGGAAGAGATGGAAGGGATAAATACAGAGAGGAGCTGATTAATGAAAAAAGTTTTTTTGAAGTGCTTTGCCGTCGTCTATTATTTATTAAATTACAACCTATTATCCCGTTGGAAGAATTAGCCCTGTAAAAAAATCCGAAATTTTCTTGACCTGCTTGAAATTTATGAATAACTCTTCAGATCAATTTTTCTAATTAAAAATCATTTTTTTTCAATCAAAAACTAAATTTAAACCATGAAAATACTATTAATTCTTCTTGTTGGAATTTCAGCAAATGCAAACCTCCTTTTTGCTCAGAGCAATAGTCAGCCTACAGCCTCTATTCGGCCAATTGGCCGAATAACTACGGATACAGGTCAGAGTTTGCAAGAAGTCGAAGGTGTGGATGTAAATACTACCCTTTCCACAATCACGGCACGTCAATATTGTAATTTTCTCAATGCTGTAGCCTCAGTTAATGATTGCCACCATCTTTACGATTCCAAGAATCATTCCGATTTAATAAGCTGTAAGTTACAGTTTTCGTTTTCTAAGTTCCTTGCTAATCATTACCACTATTCAGTTGTCCATGGTAAGGAAGAAGAGCCTATCACCAATATCTCCCTCCTTGATGGAATGCGCTATTGCAATTGGTTAGAAAATGGAAAAGCAAAAGGTTCTCAAGCAACAGAAACAACCGAAGATGGAGTTTATACTTTGAAGGGTAACGAGGTTATTGCCGTAAATGCCAATGGAACACACCACCTTGTAAATTCGACAGGCTTGTTAGGAGAGAACTTCATTCCCATCTCTTCTCTTAGCGAACTACCCTCCAATGAATATCTTGCACGGAAATCACCAGATCGTGAACTTTGCATTGTAAGCACAACAGTACCTGAATGAATATTGTCATGAAGCTAAGCTACCTTTAGATTCGGTTGGCTTTTTAGCATTTAGTTGAATTAAGAAATCTTTTGTTAAACAACAATCCTGCAAGAAATCCCATCGAATGCCTTTATTTCCATTTTAATAAAATCCAATGAAACCTTCCCTAAAATCCAAAGTTGATAATACTAATTTTCAAGAGTGGCTTACTACAGCAACCTCATTATCTAATACCATTTTCTTTGCAATTGATTTACGGCCTTATGAAAAACAATTGATAGCACTTCAGCAAGCAAAGACTTCTAGAGAATGTGCTATTTTCTTAGGTTGTAAAATTGGTCAGCAATTGGCAACGCTTCTTATGGAGCATCATGCGGTAATTTTTCCTAATATTACAGGCAGACCTTACCCTATTTATCGGAAAAGTCTTTATACCGTAGACGAACTTTTTTCTGGATATGATCCTAATGTTCCAGAGAGTCGTGAACAAACTCTTGATTGGCGTATTTTTCTTGATGAAAATGAAATAGCAAATTATAATCAGTCTTTAGAAAATCCAAAATTTGCTAAATTTAATACAGAGGAGTATTTAGCACGTACTCTTCATGACTATTTTATTCAGGAACAGCTAGATCGTTATTTGGAACAGTTTAATTCTCCAATGCATCGAGGGATTATTGCTATTATGGGTGGACATGGAGTGTTACGAAGCGAACTAACTTATCATCAAATGGCAATGATAAGCCGACAGTTAACAAGGGATGGCTTCCTTATTGCTTCTGGTGGAGGCGAGGGACTTATGGAAGCAGCAAATTTAGGGGCTTGGTTTGCACCGTTGCGAGACGATGAAATGAATAATGCTATTGCAATGTTAAGTATTAATGGGGCTGATTCTACAGACAATCCCTTATGGCTTAGTACTGCATGGAAAGTTCGAAATGACACTCTGCATTATCATTTTAGCAAACGACGCAATTTAAGTGTTTCGACATGGCTTTTTAATGCACAAAATGTTTTTGCTACTGATATTGCAAAATTCTTTGAATATAGTTTGCGTGAACAAGTTCTTATTTCTATAGCTAAACAAGGCATGATTTATGCCGAAGGAAGCTCAGGAACACTCCAAGAAATATTTGAATCAGCTTTTCAGAATCAATATAATCAAGATACCTATAAATATTATACTCCGATGATTTGTTTTGGTGAAGGCTATTGGGATCCTAATGCTAACAAAAACAGTAACTTTCCTAACAATGGAAAACCAGTTTGGCCTCTTTTATTAAAGTTAGCTCAAGAGGCTCATTTTGAACATTGTCTTTTAAAGACTTCAGATCCTAATGCTGTCATAGAATTTATTAGAAATTTTAAATATACCTCAACACTACCAACGTAGGAACATTGGTAGTGTTGAAAAGTTAAAGAGAAGCTCTCTTTCATTTCTTCGAAATGAAAAGGAGACGTTGGTACAGATTATCTCAACTAAAGAATTAACCCGTGAAAATCAATCTATTAAAAAACATTGCTATCACCCTAGGGTTCTTGAGTGTCCATACTCTTTTTGCTTGGAATAATTATCCAATTCAGGAATCGAAACAACCAATTGTACCAACTTCTCAAGAACTTTCTAATATTAGTTGTTGTTTGGAAGGTGGAGCTCGATTAGATAATGATTTCAATTGTTGTTTGATGATGGATCCTGCAATTGAAGAAGGAACAGAATTCTTAGAGAAAGAATTGATAGAGAGTGGAAAAAAATCTACTTCTCAAATTAAAAGCAGTACTTCTAGCGATTCAAGTAGTTTGAGTGTTAGTTCTAGTATATCAAACCAAAGAGGCATAGAAACAACAGCAATAAGAACAATTGGAGGTATTGCTCAAGGAGATGAGATTGCTCAGTCTATTGAACAAGAGATTGGTGATAAAACAAACTTATCTCAACACACTACTTTTACACCTCAAGCAATTACAAAGAGGCAACATATTTGGATCAAACAGCCTGCTGCAGTTATTTTCTTTGCTGGTTGTTATGCTGTTGCTCACTATATACCCAAGTGCTTAGGAATGCTTCATGAAGTTACTGACACTTCTTTAGATAAGTTTAATAATTCAGGCGATTCTATTTGGCTCAATCAGAATTTAACTGCTCATTCTGCTTGGGTTGATGCTCATGAAAAAGATCAAGCTGCTCAAGTTGTTTTTGGTCAAGTTGCTTATCATCAACCAATTGAAGGCTACGCTAATATAAAAGAACAAGCAGAAGCTAAGAGTGAAGCAATCGTAGAAAAAATAAGAATTATTGCAGAAAAACTTCAAGACACGCGCTCAAAAGTAGAAATAGCAACAGGAGATAGTTTATCCTGTTGGAAGGAAGCTATTGCCTCATTAGAAAAAAGTATTAAATATTGGGAAAAAACTTTTGAAACTCAAAAAACAGAAGTTCTCTTAACTGTAGATTATAGTTTAGCGGCTTCTGAATCTGAACAAGCAGCTGAATATAGTAAACAAGCAGCTGAAGCTTATGTACTGGCAATAGGAGAAGATGAAAATTGGAGAATAGGGAATCGATGGCAAGAAGCAAGTGAATCAATACAATTGAGTGCAGATTGTCAGATAAAGGCTATCGAAACGCAAAGTATAGGGAGGGAAGATAGAGTTCAACAGTATACAGAGATATCAAGGGTAGTTAAACAAGCTTCAGAAAAATTTATTCAAGCAGCTCAATTATTGCAAGAGGGAAAAGAAATAGAGAATTATACATTATATTATCAAGGTGAGTTTCTTCAATCAGAAGCAATAGGTAAGAAATATAGACTTCAGGAACAAGAAGCACAGGAAGCTGGAAAGAGAGAGCTTGCTGTAGGTTATCGAGAAGCAGCAGAAACATTTCAAAAAGCAGCAAACGCAAAAAAACTATCACTTGCAAGATATATTGATGAAGAGGATGATGAGGCTCGTATTTTTGCCTCTCAAGGAGATTCTTTGCAAAAGCAAGCCCACTACCAAGCTAAAGCAATAGAAGCGCAGGAAGCTGGGAAATTATCACTTGCAGTAGGTTATCAAGAAGCAGCAGATATTTCTCAAAGAGCGGCAAATGTGTTGCAACTATTGGCTGAAAGACAAGAGAGTATACGTAGTGGATGGCTAGTAATATTTGTTCAATCGCAAATCTCATATGATCAAAATGATGTAATAGAATTAAGGGAATTTGCAAATATGAAACTTAGTGAAGATATTTTTCTGGAGTCAGAAGTTGACTATGAAGCTAAAGCTATAAAAGCAAAGGAAGCTGGAAAAATGGAGCTTGCAAGAGAATGTTTGAAAGCGGTAGAGCTTTTTCAAAAAGCGGCCAATATGAAAAAATTAGCTGATGAAAAAAGGATTGCAGGACAAGAGGGTGAAGGAAATGCTTGGGAATCGTATGGAGATTCTCTTCAAAAGAAAGCTGATTATCAAGCTAAGGCAATTGAGGCCAAGGAAGCAGGGAGAAAAAGTCTTGCGGTAGGTTATCAAGAAATAGCAGAGACCTTTCAAGGAGCATCAGATGTATATAAGCTGTCAGCAGAAAAGAGTGCTGAAGGCAAAGAAAGCGAGAGTATTAGCTGCTATGAAGAAGGAGTTTCTCTTGAAAAGAAAGCTGATTATCAAGCTAAGGCGCTCAATGCTCAGGAAGCAGGAAAGAATAATCTTGCAGCAGCTTACCGAGAAGCAGCAGAGACTTCTCAAGGAGCGGCAGAAGCACATAAACTATCAACTGAAAAAGCTGCTCAAGGTAAAAAAGGTGAGGAACATTCTTGGTATAGTTATGGAGGATCCCTTCAGTCAAAAGCTTATAATCAAGCTAAAGCAGGAGAAGCACAAGAAATTGGAAAAGTAGCTTGGGCAGTAAACTACCTAAAAATAGCAGATAATCTTCAAAAAGACGCAGATCGTTTAAAACTAGCCGCTGAAAGATATGCTATAGGAGAAAGTGAATGGAATCAAGGGATATCCCTTCAAAAGGAAGCCGATTATCGAGCTAAAATAGCTGAGTTAGAAGAAGCTGGAAAGAGAGAATTGGCAGTAGGTTATAGAGAAGCAGCAATAATTTCCCAAAAAGCAGCTGATCAATTTAATCTATCAATTAAAAAACAGATTGAAAGACAAGTAGATGAAGGAATTAGTTTGGGCTGGTTAGCTGATTCTCTTCAAAAGAAAGCTGATTATCAAGCTAAGGCAATTGAAGCAGAGGAGATTGGAAAGAGAAATCTTGCAATAGGTTACCAAGAAGCAGTAGCAATATCTCAAAGAGCTGTAGATCAGTGGGGAATAGCAGCTAAGGCCTTTACTATAGGGACAAGGAATGAGGCTATTAATTGGCAAAAGCAAGGAAAATCTCTTCAAGTTCAAGCTGACTATCAAGCCAAAGCAAATGAAGCTACAACTAGAGGAGAAGCTCAATTAAGTACAAAATATAATAATGTTGCCATAAAATATAGACAGGCTGCAGAAAAGTATGAACAAGCTGCTAAATTTAGAAAAGAGCATCCTTGGAGCTTGGGAGCTTCTTCATTAGATGAAGAGGGAGAAGCTTTATACGAACAAGCTGAAGAATTGATAAAAAATATAAGTTAAAATTTTATTTATTCGAAATAAAAAAAGGGGATATTGCTACAGATGATCTCAAGCAAATAAATAAAACTAATATGAAAAAATCACTTGCCTTCTTAGCTGTTTTACTCAGTTCTAGTTTCCAACTCAGCCTACAAGCTGAGTTGCTAGCTCCAATGCCTATGATGTTTGATCCTGATGCAATGGAAGTAGAGGATACATGCATAGATCTCATGACTCAACAAGGAAGAAGTACTTCTTTACCAGCAGAAGTAGTTCAATTCACTACTTCAGGAATATCTGCACAGATTCCAAACTCTGCAGGTTTTTCTTCAGTCCCTACAACAAACGTCAGCAATTCTATAGGTGGTGGTTGCATGAGTGGTTTTTCTAGAGTCATGACTGATGAAGAGACTCTCTCTAGTATCAAGAATCAAGCGAGTCGAGCACAAGCTTCCGGTAATACAGAAGATGCTGCACTTTATACAGAAGCATCTGAGCAATTAGACCGTTCTCTTGAGTATAAGCGTCAGGCCGCTCAAGCTAATGCCTTAGGAAATAAAGAAGAAGCTTCCTGTTTATATGGTGCGGCTAGTTCAGCACGATCGCTTTCTTTTTCCTTGGGTTATAGCACCATTAAATATTTACATGAGGCAAAACCACAAAACGGAAGAAATCCAGAAGTTGCTATGCTTTGGTCACGTGCTCTTGCTCAAGATCAAAGAACTATTGAATATTACCGCCAATCAATTGAAGCTTATCTCGCAGGGAATAAGGAATTGGGTGAACGCTTAGGGAGATATTGGCCAAGTGGTAGTGCTTCCTGGGCAGCTAACCTCAGTACTAGGGAGTTGGCTACAGCTGCTGAATATTTAACTAAAGCTCAAGTTGTTAAAAATCCAGGCAGTGCTGCGCTTTTTATGAGGGCTGTTGAGCAATATCAAGTTGCTTCTGAATATTTTCATCAAGCAGCTCAAGCGGCTGCCTTAGGAAATGAAAATGAAGGAAAAGGATGGAGTAGAATGGGATGTTCCATTTCTCATAGTAGTAAAAATTTAGCTGATGCAGCAGATAGCTTGATCAAAGCACAAGCAGAGCAAAACTCAGAAAATGCTGCTCTTTTAGTGAAAGAGGCTAACCAATCTCAAATCGCTGCCGAATATTATTTGCAAGCTGTTCAAACTTATGCAGCAGGCAATAAAGAAGAGGGGAAAAGTTATGATCAAAAAGCCTGGAAAGAAGAACCTACGACACAACGTCTTATGTTACAAGGTGGATTTTGGGGTGGATTGCAGTGAGCCTCTAATATTTCTCAAAAATCAACTTACTGCAAAGAAGTGAAATATGCATCAAGTGCTCGATCTCGTGAATCCTGAAGATTAATAATCGGTTGTGGATAGGTTTCTCCTAAAATAATTCCTGCAGCAGTTAAAACAGAATCGGGAGCTTCCCAAGGTTTAAATAAAAATCGATTGGGCAATTGACTGATCTCTGGCACAAAGCGCCGTGTATAATGGCCTTCTTTGTCAAACCTTTCTCCTTGGGTGGTAGGATTGAAGATTCTGAAATAGGGAGAGGCATCTGCCCCAGAACCAGCAACCCATTGCCAATTAAAGCTATTACTAGCCAGATCAGCATCTAAGAGACAATCCCAAAACCAGGCTTCGCCATGACGCCAGTCAATGAGCAAGTTCTTAACTAAAAAGGAAGCCGCAATCATGCGTACGCGATTATGCATTGTACCTGTTTGCCAAAGCTCTCTCATTCCAGCATCGACAAGAGGGTATCCTGTTTGACCTTTTTGCCATGCTTTGAGAAATAGGTCATTATGTTGCCATGGAAAGTGATCAAACTTCGCTTTAAAATTTTTACTTGGCAGATCGGGAAAGTGATACAGCATGGAGTAAGAAAACTCACGCCAAACGAGCGCTCTTAAGAAATGATCTCCATCTTTTTTTAGGTTTGAAATGCCAATAGCTTTCTTTTGCGTAGTATGCCAGATTTGATGAGGCGAAATCTCACCAAAGTGAAGGTGAGGGGATAGTTTGGAAAAGTTTGTTTTATCAGGATAATCTCTGTTTTCAGTGTAGTTCAATAAGCCATGATTGAGAAAATCAATCAATTTTTTTTGAGCAGCTTTTTCGCCGATTTCCCACTGCTTTTCGATCGGAGTATACCAGGGGTTGCTTGGTAAGAGGTTGAGTTCTTGAATAGACTTCTTTCGAACCTCTACTGATGCAGCCAATTGCGACGTCGCGCCGGTGCTCGGAGCATCGAGTAGCTTCTGTACACTCAACTCCTGTGCGCCGTCGACTCCTTGCACTTCATCAGCATCAGCGAGTTTGGAAAGAAGTCTAATCTTTGTTGTATTGTTCTTATCTTCTAGCAAAACTAACTTTTTTGGCACAGGTAAAAGATTTCTAGGCGCAGCTGTCTTTAAAGCTTGACGATAAAAAGGGGTGAAAACTTTATAAGCTGAGTGATCACTTTTTACAACTTCCCATGGTTCCCAAAGTAGCGAAGCGTTAAAGGTTTTGCATTCAATGTTTTTATTTTGTAATAATGTTTTAAGAAAGGTGTCTTCTTTGATACGCAATGGTTCATAGCATCGATTCCAATAAACAGCATCTACTTTATTGTTTTTAATAATGTTAAGAATAACATCTTCAGAGTTTCCTTCATAAACATTGAGCTTGTCGTTCAACGATTCATTCAGTTTTTTTAAAGAATGATGAAGCCACCATCGGCTTGCCGCACCCATCTTAAATGTAGCAGCGGCCTCATCATCCAAAATATAAATGGGCATGACAGCACCATGGGATGCTGCTGCCAAAAGACCTGGATTATCGGATAATCGAAGATCTTGCCGAAACCAGAAAATAGTAGTTTTATTCACAGACAACACAGAAAAAGAAAATTAATAAGGATGGAGGTAGGGCTAATACACCGAAATGCATAAACATGGATGAAAGAGGATAAAAGAAGAAGAAATTAACAGGGATGGAAGGGATGAAAGGGATGAATGAAAAAAATACTGACTACTGAAAATCTAATCATGATTTAATTTTCGAACTCATTAATTTTATACACACTATTTTTAATTTAAATATCCGCCATCCCTTCCATCGCATTCCTTGCCGTATATTAAAATAGAAAGAGGAACTAATGAAAAATCACAAGAACGAATGAGATGGAAGGGATAGAGAGAATTGA
>DATEBV010000114.1:0-3257 GCA_035287205.1 Chthoniobacterales bacterium
ATTATTTTTATGACCGAGTAAGTAAAAAATTTGAAATGCCTTCACTAGCAAATTTAGTCGCTCAACAATCAGCCCGCTTTTTTAACATAGCTTGAATCATAAAATCCGCTGTTCACCCGGCGATATGGAGAGGATACAAAATTCTTTTCTTTTTTTGTGTTCTTTGTGTAATCCTTTGTGTTCTTTTGTGGTAAATTTCTTCCTGTTTGAGAAACGTTAGCAGTCACAAAACTAACACTAATAATAGGGTGGATATTATTATGATTTTCACAACCCCTGCCCAGCCTTACACTCAAAACTTAAACTCTCACCTTTACTTTAGTCTCCGCGCAGCGGAGACTAAATGACCATGAAAGCCATCAATTCTATTACTTCCTACCAAGCGCAACCGCGCATTGAAGAGAATGCCTTGCAGCAAGCGACTGTACGACAGCTTAGTGGTTCTGAATCTCTTCACACAGCAGATCATCATAGTGTGACTAATGATGTCATGAGTTTTTATCAAGAAGATTTAGAAGAGGCTAAACATCATCCTCATGCTTCCATGTCTTCTGCAAGTCCCCAGCATGTAGGTCCTACTCATGATGAAGAAATTCATCAAACGGCATCACAGAAAAATTCGGGATCATTAGCTAAGAATAATTCTTCATCACAAAAGGCAAACTCTAACTCCAGGGATTCACAAGGAAAAACGGCAGCGGCAGATGCTAAAAGTTCCTCATCTCAAGAGACAAAAAATACAGAAGGGCAACACGATAATTCTTCCTCATCTCAAGAGACAAAAAATACAGAAGGGCAACACGATAATTCTTCCTTACCTGAAGAGGGAGGACTTTTGTCACTTTTGTCGCTTGCCCCCTCTTCCGAGGGAGCATTGGATACTACCACGGAAGAATCTGGAGTTTCTGCTACATCTGGTCTTGCAAGCTCTTTGCCGGCGCCTGTGGCTATGGCCGTTCGATCGGTTAAATTTTCTAATCTTCTCGATGAATTGGTGTCTAGTGTAGATAGCATGCGGCTTAATGTTGGTGCTAGCGGTAGAGACATAATGATTAATCTGAGCAGTAAGGCGCTAGAAGATACCAATATTCTTATTAGTGGTAATTCTACTCATCTAGAGGTTGCCTTTTCAACGCTTAATGCTGCAAGTAATACGCTCTTAAATTCTAATCTGACAACCTTACAAAATCATCTTGCTGCAATTTGTCCTGGACAGTTTGTTGAAGTCAGGACGCAATTGACACCTTCTAATTCTTCAACATGGAATCAAGAAGGAGATCAATCAGAAGGTGATTTAGCAAGTTTTGATCGACGCAATCGTGGCGATCAACAACGTGAGAATCAGTAAGAAAAAACAACAGAGATAGAGAAGAATCAGAAAAAATTAACAGGGATGGAAGGGATGGAAAGGATGGGGAAGGTTTAAATTAAAAATGGCGTTTATAAAATTAATGCGTGTACGAAACCAAATAATGATTAGATCTTCAGTAATCAGTATTCTTTTTCTGCCATCCCTTTCATCCCTTTCATCCCTTCCATCCCTGTTAATTTTCTTCTTCTTTCATCCTCTTTTATCCTTGTAAATTCGATGTCTGTAATCCCATATAAAGCACCAGAGCTCTCGCATGATGATATTGATGTACTCAACGAGCTTATTTTATCTAAAAGATTGTTTAGTGCTTCCAAGAAAAATTCTTCTCAAAAAATTCGCTTTTCGCCCTCTTCTCCTCAATGGATAGGGACAGGTGGATTTTCTTTTTCACTTACTGTTGATCAACAAGAAGTCGATTTGCTTCTTGAGCCAACTTTAGGTAGTACCCTTGCTCAGCGACTGCAAGAGCTAGGAGGAGTGGAATCGTTTCCTGAGGAGTTTCGTGTTCCTATGATGGCGTTGATTAATAAGGAAGTTCTTGATGCCTTCGAAAATCTGATTCAGCTTCCCGTAGCGTTGTCAGATAAAAAAGAATCATCCATTCCTCAAGATAAAAAGGAATTATATTTTGAAGTTCTTAATGAACATTCTATTAGTGAGGCTCGGGGCAAGATAACCTTACCCTTATCACTTCTCAAAAAGATCATTTCTTTAGCTTCTCATCTTCCATCGATGAAAGATGCCTCTCCTTCTCATCAGGTATTTCAAGGAGACCTTATTATTGGGAAGACTCAGCTCCCTTTAGCAATGTGGGAGAAATTGGCTCCTGGAGCACTGCTACTCCTTGATGAACCATCAGCGATGACAACAGGACAATTGAAATTTTTGCTTCAGAGAGGCGATGCAATACCATTGAAATTCGATCTCCAAAAACTATCAGCATTGGTTCAACCGTTAGCAGAGATTAGCTCACTGATACAAAAATCTTTTTCAGAACAAAATATTAAGACTACAATGAAGCCAAAATCTGTCTTCAAACTCGCTGAGGCTGATGAAGGGCAAGGAGTCGACGGCGCGACGAAGCCATTCACAGCCTCAGTAGAGTTTGAAGACAGATTTTTAGATTTTGAATTTAGCACCGGTACGCTTTCCTTATCCCTGGATGAAATACTTTCGCTTATTAAAACAGGAACCGTCGCGAAATCCATTCCTCTACTGCGCCCTTTGAAAATTTTAGTTCAAGGCAAATTAGGGGGGGCGGGAGAGCTAATCAAAATTAAAGATCGTTATGCTTTGTTTATTACAGAATGGACTACCGTTGGTAGTCCCATTCAGTAATAATTTACTGTGAGCTCAAATTGAATTGAAGTATTGTTGTTCTAACGTTACCGTAATCGACAGAAATTAACCACAAAGAGCACAAAGCCGCTAGAGTGGCATCATAAAGAGCATATAGAAAAATTTTTAATTGGACTTTGGCCATTTTTATATGAGTGACATTATTGGCGTTAGTTTTTAATATCATCAAAAAAGAATGGGTAATTTCAGAAAAACAGCGGATACACCTTAATCGTCATTCCCGCGGACGCGGGAACCCAGGAGACTATCGATCTTTATTCCTGGTTTCATAAAGTATTTTTGATGCTACTACCCAAATCAGAATTGACCTTCTTCTGGATTCCCGCGTCCGCGGGAATGACGAGAAGGAGTGTTATTTTTTAAAGTTTGCAAAAAGTGAGGGGTTCCCCAAAGTCTTTTTTTAAATACTTCTGCTCTAACAAAACAGCTCATATCCACTAAAAAAATGGCCAAAGTCCAGTTTAAGATATTTTCTTTTTTCGTGTTCTTTGTGAATTTTTTGTGATTTTTGTGGTGAATTCTTTCA
>DATEBV010000115.1:0-25548 GCA_035287205.1 Chthoniobacterales bacterium
ATTATTTTTATGACCGAGTAAGTAAAAAATTTGAAATGCCTTCACTAGCAAATTTAGTCGCTCAACAATCAGCCCGCTTTTTTAACATAGCTTGAATCATAAAATCCGCTGTTCACCCGGCGATATGGAGAGGATACAAAAAAGGTAACAGAATTTTTAAAAGGGTAGTACCAACGTACCGTTGGTAAATAGTTAGAGTTGTCGGTCGTCAGAAAATTAAGATCGATACCATCTATACTGTGCGTGCTCAAACCTCTCACCCTCACGGTATATGTTCATCGTTAGCACTTTTCTAGTTCGCTTAAGAAAGTTATTACGATTTTTAAATTAATTGATGAGTTAAAACCAACTGACAACCGACAACTCTAACTATCTTGGTACAAAGGGAGCCGTTTCTTCTTGATTTTTTTATGTTCTTTTGTGTTCTTTTGTGGTTAATCTCTGCTCTTCTCACTAGCATGTTCAAACTATGACTTCGCAGTGCGATTATTTGGTTCAAATCCTTCCTTCGAAGGAGGGGATCTGAACGCCTACCTTATGATCACCATCCAATCCCTCTCCAAAAATTATGGACGTCATGAAGCACTGAAGAAGATCTCTTTCAATGTACTCAAAGGAGAAATTCTGGGCATTATAGGATCGAATGGTGCTGGTAAAAGCACCCTCATGCGCATTCTCGCTGGTTACCTTCCTCCTTCCTCAGGATCAGTCGCTATTGACAAACTTGATCTCATAAAAAACTCGCTAGAGGTACGAACACGTCTTGGTTATCTCCCTGAGAATACCCCTCTCTATCCGGAAATGCGTGTGGATGAATACATCCGTTACCGCGCAGCGCTTAAACGAGTACCTAACCGCAGGATTGCGGAAAAGGTCCTTGATGTTCTCGATCTCTGTAAACTTCGTTCTGTGGAACATCAACTCATCAGCACTCTCTCTAAAGGATATCGTCAACGTGTAGGTCTTGCCGATGCTCTCGTCAATGAACCCGATCTCTTAATTTTCGACGAACCAACCCTTGGTCTTGATCCCACTCAACAACGTCAGATTTGCTCTCTCATTAAAGGTCTTGCCAAACGCCATACAATTCTTCTCTCCTCCCATCTTCTCACTGAAGTAGAGATGATCTGTAGTCGTGTCATCATCCTCCATCAGGGAAATATTGTTGCCATGGGTACCCCTGAAGAATTGTACCCACTAGAAGAAACCTTTACTCGACTGACTCGCGGGGAAGAACATTAATAACTATTCGGCAAACAGAGCGAATAGTTAGTTTAAGTTATAAGTTTAAGTTGATTTTTGGTCACTTCGTGACAAAGTTAAAAGCTAGGGATAATGTCACAGAAATGAATAAACAGGGATAAAAGAGGATGAAAAAATAAGAAATGAACTGATTTAGCCTTGTCTATTACTTATTAAAATTCTTTGGAATAAATCCGGGGGCTGCCCCTTTTTTGACATAGCTTTAATTCAGTTTAAGTGGCATTAATCTTTTGCCAAAATAACTTAAAAAACAAAAACGAGAAAAAATAAAAAACATCACTTCTCTTCTTACCTTGTCACGCAGTGACCAAATATTAACTTAAACTTAAACTTTAAACTTAAACTTATATTCGGCGTATTAGCCGAATATTTCCCCATGCGCACTTTTTGGATTCTCTGGAAACGAGAAATAATAGCCTTCTTTCGAACGCCACGCGCTTATGTTGTGATGGTTCTTTTTTTACTCCTCATGGGCTTTAATTTTTATGCCGGAGTTAACACATTGAATCATGGCTCAACGAAACTCTCTATTGTTGAAGCTTTTTTTAATACCCCTTCTTTTTGGATTGCCTTCCTCTTTCTTGTACCACTATTAACCATACCTCTATTTTCTGAAGAATATCAGACAGGGACTATAGAAACACTCATGACAGCACCTATACGAGGAACGCAAGTTGTCTTTGCCAAATTCTTGAGTGCTTTGGGGCTTTTAATCTTCCTCTTTCTACCGACACTAATTTATTTCATCTTATTTTGGCCATCAGCTCATCAGATAGCAGCAACAGGTTATGGAGCTTATCTAGGAGCCTATGGCATGCTCTTTCTCTTGGGAATATTTTATCTCTCAATAGGTTGTTTGAGCTCAGCATTAACCTCATACCAGCTAATTGCCGGCATGACTTCTTTTACCTTCATAGGAATGATGTTTTTTATAGAAATGATCATTGCCCCTGACTACCCCACTCCTTTCCTTGCTAAACTTATTACCCTCATAGCCCCTAAGGAACTGATGATTAACTTCTCCCGAGGGCTCATTGATACCCGTCCCATTGTCTTCTATCTCAGCATGACTTCTTTTGTTCTTTTCCTCACCGTGCAAGTTCTTCAGTTACGCAGAAGGCTTTTGTTTCGCTGGCGTATTGCTCTTCAAATTCTCTCGGCATTCTGTCTCGTTCTGGGGATCAATTATATTGCTTTTCGCCATTATGGTCATTTTGACTTCTCTCGTTCCCATCGTTTTTCTCTCTCGGATCAAGGATCTGTCCTCTTTGCTGATATTAAGCAACCAGCTCATATCATTATCTATTGTTCTCCCACCTCGCTTGCAGAAGGAGCAGAACTTTATGGAGATCTTAAAGCCTTAATGCAAGAATACCAGATCAAGGCTCGTGAAAATCTTATTGTAGAATACCTCGATCCTACGAGAAATTTGAGCAGAGCTCGTGAAATCCAAGGAAAATACCAATTTAACTCTAACGAAAATATTATTGTTATTGATTACCTCAATCATAATACGATCATCCCAATCAAAGAATTGGGTGAATATGATACGCTAGGAAAGATTCCCCGTCTTATTGCTTTTCGAGGAGAACAAGTTATTAACTCTGCTCTCATCGGGCTGAGTGGCGTTCCGTTAAAAAAAGTTTACTTCCTTCAAGGGCATGGAGAGATGATTCCAGGAGTATCACCCTTAGAAATTATAGGGCGTTACCTTAAGCATCAAAATATTACTACTGCTCTCCTTAACCTTGCAGTGACTATTCAGGTTCCAGAAGATGCAGCTCTTATTATCATCATGGGAGCTCATCGAGACCTTTCTGAGGCAGAAGCAGAAGCTTTAGAAAACTACTGGCAATCCTCAGGACGTATTATTGTTTTACTTGACCCTGTGGCATCAACCCCTCTTCTCTACAGAGTCCTCCAAGAAGGAGGCATTACACCATGTTTTGACCAAGTCATAAGAAACTTATCAACAGGAATTTTACATGACGTTACCGGAGAATTTATTCCAGGGTCCGAACTAACAAAGCAATTTCTAAGTCTGAATATTCTCTTTTTAGGAATCACTCAATCACTAACACTTGCTCCTTCTTCAGGAAACTTACAACTCCGCCCACTCATCCAAGCAATCAATGGATTTAAAAGCATACCGACTTCCATTATAGAGCCAACTCAAACAAACTCTCAAGGGGAAGAAAAAGAAAATCAAATTCCTATTGTTCTCGCTGCCATGGCCGATCGTGGAGCCCTCCATGATGATCGAGTTGCAGTGAAGGCAGCCCGCATGGTAGTAGTAGGGAACTGTGACTTTATTAAAGATAAAAATCTAGGAGATGTTGGCCTTAATTTTTTTTCAAGCTCACTCAATGGACTCATTGATCGTGTCCAACTCACAGGAAATACTGCCAAAATGAAAGCATACTATACTCTTAATCTCAGTGAGGAGGAAATGAAACGTATTGCTCTTTGGTGTATTCTTATTATCCCTGCTTTAGCAGCCTGTCTAGGTATGATGATTATTTGGAAAAGACGTAACTAGAGTCCTCAAGTGAACCAATTTTGGAAAATCAAAATATACCTTTTTCGGATAAATTTTAGGATTTTTTTACGCAGGAGTTTTTGGGGTTAGCAAGGCGCCAGAGCGTGCTGCTACCGAGGTAACAGTAGCGATGACAACGCCGCTAACGCCAAAAAAACCAGTAAAATTTCCTAAAATTCATTCGAGAAAGGTATACTTTCCTCTGTAAAATTATTTATGCTTAGCACACTTTATAATCAATTGCCGAAGGCAACAAATTAAACTCGCTACTCGTTACTCTTTACTCGTTACTTTCTTCCAATATGACTCTCCGCGGAACATTACTACTCCTCTTTCTTGCCTTGGGATTGATTCTTGGGATTATTTTTTTAGAACCTTACTATCGGCAATCTTATGATAAAACCATTTTTCATGGTGTCCCAGAAAAAGTAACCAAAGTTACAATCATTGATGGAAATGATACTCACTCCCTAGACCGTCATCATGAAGGATGGGCACTTTCAACAACGCCTGCTGATAGGGTTGATTCCGAGGAAATCAATCACCTCCTTGGAGTTGCCTATGCAATTCAACCGCTCGACATTCTCTCTCGACGAGACTTGCACCATCAACTCGGTCTTTCAACTCTAGGACTCCTCAATCCTAAACGCCTATTAATCCTTCATGGGGAGAAAAACAATGATCAAATCCTCTATTTTGGCAATGAAGCCGTTGGGGATAAATGCCTCTTTGCGTGTTCTGGTAAAAAAGGAGATGTTATGATTATTCCCTCCACGCTTTCTGATATTGCCTTTCGTCCTATTGATGAGTTTAGAGATCATCGTTTAACTTCTCTTAATGCTAAGCAATTGGAGCGATTGTCTCTGCATCAAGGTAAAGGAGATATGACCTTGGTTTCTGAAGAGAGTTCATGGAAAATGACACAGCCCATTTTAAGTTCAGTCGATACTAAAGCCATCTCGACATGGATCGATCCCCTGCTAAGTTCACGTATTCTTACTCGTGTAGGAAGCGATGATGGAGACCTTTCTCTCTATGGTCTTGACCACCCTCGGGCTGAGATCACTCTCTTAGAAAGTGGAAAAAAAGAACCTATCATTCTCTCCCTAGGTAAAACAAGTGATGATAAAGAATCGTCTGAAGAAGCCTCTTCTTCTATATATCTTCGTTCGTCGGAACGCCATGCCATCTTTAAAATACCACGAGCTATGGAAAATGTTTTCATGATCTCTCCAGACTCATTAAGAGATCGTCAATTCTTTCGACTAAACCTTGATACAGTCGATCGTATCGCGATTACTAAAGGAGGAAAAGAACTGACCCTCCATCGTCAAGGAGGAGGAAGCTCCGATTGGATTACCGAAGAAAAAAATCCTCGCAAAATTCCAGGAAGTCAACTTGAAGAGTTGGTAAAAATCTTTGAACGAACCCAAATCTCCGCCTTTCAACTGGCAACACCTGCGCACCTCCAAGAAGCTGGTCTGGAATTACCCACAGGCCCTGCTAACAGAATACGCTTTATTGCCCACCTCTCAGAAAATACTCCTGACGATAATGCTGGTGATCATACAGTAGCAGAGATTACCTTTGGCACTCCAACAGCATCCACCCTCTTTGCTCGCCTTGGCAATGCATCTGATCTTGTGCAGATCCCTTCCAAAACACTGGAAGCACTAGACGAAATTTACAGGGATGGAAGGTAAATATTCGGCCAACAAGCCGAATATAAGTTTAAGTTTTAAGTTTAAGTTGATTTTTGGTCACTTCGTGACAAGGTAAAAAGTGGAGCAACATTTTTATTTACGCCTAGTTTTTTGCTCTCGAAGTCGCTTCAGTAAAGGATTCTTACACGCCTAGACAAATTTTACCAACTGGGTTAACCGAATATTAAAAAAAATCTTATTTTACTTCAGTCGCCGCGCAGCAGTGACTGAATGCCTAATGTAGTGAATTTCTTCCTGCCTAGACTACGTTGGTAGTTACCTCAGTTTTTATAATAGATTTTCCCGCTTGTTGAAGCAACGCACGAAATTGAAATTCATCATCTTTAACGGTTGTAGCCTGCTTTACAAGCTGAGCAGCATCCTCATAATCTTGTGCTATTGAAGTATAATAATCAGCTTTAACTTTATCTCCCCCATCTTCCATAACCGTAGCTGCTTTATCTCGATAGTCTGCAGCCTGCCCCAAATATTGAACTATCGTTTGATAACAGTTGAATAAAAGTTCATTTTCCTTACTTATATCACCTTTAATGCTAGGAACTCTATAGATAGTCTTATTAAGAGCGAAATCCTCACATACTTTAGCGGCCCTGGTCCAAAAAAAAGACACTTGTTCTTTCCCTTGTTGAAAAGCACTCAATGCCTTGATCCTACTATGAACAGCTTTTTGATAGATAGAAGTAATGGCACTCCAATGGGTAATATCGTCTTTATTTTCTCTCGCTAATGCTTGAGTAACCCTAATACTTCCAGAAGCAACATTTTCATAAGACTGGGCAACTTGGGCTAAATAGTCGGCATTCTGTGAATCTTTAGCCTTACTAGCATCATCAGCCTGACGGTAATACTTCTCTGCCTCTTTATAAATTTGAGCGGTTTTTTCATAGCAATCAGCTAATACACCTTCATCTCGCTTCTTGGCTTGAGTAGCCGATGTTATAATATGGATGATTTCCGACAAAACCCGAGAGGCTTGAGCTCCGTAATGAGAAGCACTGCTTGAAACTCCTACAATAGACGAAGGAACAACACGAAGAGGACCTCTATAATAACTCTTCCTCGCCTGATAATACTTTGTGGCAACTGGAGCAATCTTGCGATTGCCAAAAAGGCCTTCTGTTTTTTTTGTTACAATACCTTCGGCAGGAATACCTGTAGCGTCGGTGATGCTAGGACGAGAAGTAATAGGATCCATAGTATAGATGCTCAGATCCTCTCTCCTTTGGAAAAAAGAATCTGAACTTGTTGAGCGCTGCTAACGCAGCTGGTTACCAAATAAAAATAAAAATCCATTCCCACAATTGGTTCACTTCCAGACAAGCTCCAGTTACGTTAGCCTTAGAAATAAGACATTGACAAGATTTCTTTTGTGTTCTTTTGTGGTTAACTTCTTGCAGCCTCGATGATGTTAACAATTACGATTTAAAATTGCCTGTAGCTAAGCCAGGTACCAAATAAAAATAAAAATCCATTTCAAAATCGGTTCACTTCCGGACAGACTCTATTTTTATGAACCCTTCATCATTAAGCGCCTCTCTATTCGATCCAGCGGACAATAAAAAATTCTCCAGCACCAGTGAATTAAAATCTAATGTTCTTCTTGGTACCGAAAAAAATCCTGATGAGCTTTATTCTGATTCTAGCAAACCAACGGGAATCTTCAGTTGGTTACGCATGGCTTTTCGAGCCTGCTTTAGGAACGAATCGACAAAAAGCCAATACCGTGCGGCCTATATCATCGTAAAACAAAAAATTCAGGACAAGTTTGGCTCGGAAGCGGCAGCGGCATTTGACTTAGAATTTACGAATCCAAGGAATGAAAGTCGCCCCCTTACAAGAGGCAGGGTCGAATTCTTTCTCAAAAATTATAAAGCAAAAGACACCGAAGAAATTCAAGATCGCTTTATGAATGCACCAAAGAGCCCCGTACCAACGCATATTTATAAAACCAAAGACTCCACTTCTCGAGGTGAAAGTGGACTAGCTATTAGTACAGATTCCAACACTCCCATGTGGGATGACTATCACTTTGCAGAAGCCTCCACAATTATTTCTGGTCAAAAAGAACGCAAAGCCATGGATTCAGAAATCTATAAGCACTCTGAATGGAGCAATACTTATAACTGTCCCAACAAAGCAATAACCACTGCTTTGAAATCAGAAATGAAGCATAATGATTTCAACAGCTTCCAAGTAATAATTGGAGAAAGAGGAGACCCTCTGCATCTTTCCAGCATGTCACTCTCCGGCATTAAAACGAGCCTCCGAATGATATCGGACAGAGAACCTACTGATCATGAAACATTACAACTCTTATGTTTACTCAATAGAAATGGTCGCGCTTCAGGCTTTCCCTCAGGATCTAACCCTGCAACAGGAACATTGTTTGAATCTGCCAATGCTTTCTATCCTGCATCTTCAACCACAATACCACTTGTTCAAATAACATTTAATGCTGAATCTCAAAAATACCACATTAAGTACACATCACCACTAGCGTACCTTAAAGGAATCAATGAAATCGTTAAGGGTCAAAAAACGCAGCATAACTTTGAAACAAACTCAAATGGTGATAACCTTCATGACCCCAATAATGAAAGCACAGCTACCAAATTTCTTACACAGATTTCCTACGAACGCACCTACGATCCTAATCAATTGAGTACCACAGAACCTAACTTTACTACCATCGATTCTCGTATGATGTATTATCTGGAACAGAAAAGTGAAAACTCGGATTCTCACCTTGTCACGAAGTGACCAAAAATTAACTTGAACTTAAACTTATAACTTAAACTTACATTCGGCCTATTGGCCGAATAGTTACTCTTCCCATGATTCCACTTACCTCTTCTGAACTCCGTCGCTCGTTCCTCGATTTTTTCCGTAGCAAAGAACATACCATTGTTCCTTCCTCAAGCCTACTGCCTGATTCTCCCAATCTGCTCTTCACTAATGCAGGAATGAATCAGTTTGTGCCAATTTTTCTCGGGAAAAGCCCTTGTACCTTTAATCCCCCACGTACTGCTGATTCTCAAAAATGCATCCGCGCCGGAGGAAAGCATAACGATCTCGAAGATGTGGGACTTGATACGTATCACCATACTTTTTTCGAAATGTTGGGAAATTGGTCCTTTAACGATTATTTTAAAAAAGAAGCCATCTCGTGGGCTTGGGAACTACTGGTAGAGCGCTGGAAGTTTCCAGCAGAGCGTCTCTATGCTACCGTCTATCAACCAGAATCTGGTGATCCTTCTACGTTTGACCAAGAATCCTACGATCTCTGGGCAGAACTTTTTACCAAGGCAGGCCTCAATCCTAAGCAACATATTGTTCCAGGAAATCGCAACGATAATTTTTGGATGATGGGAGAAACAGGCCCTTGCGGCCCTTGTTCAGAACTTCATATCGATCTCACACCTTACGGTGATACTAAAGGCGCCCTTGTCAATAAAGGAACAGCCGAATGCATCGAGATTTGGAATCTTGTTTTCATTCAATTCAACGCTAATAGTGACGGTACTTTTGTGCCTCTTCCAACACGTCATGTCGATACAGGAATGGGATTTGAACGTGTCTGTTCCATTATTCAAGCGACTCGTGGTTTTCAAGAATTCAGCAACGTTGTTATCTCTAACTACGAAACGGATCTCTTTCGTCCTCTCTTTGATGAGTTAGAAAAAAAGAGTAGTCTTCGCTACGGTTCCACCTTACCACAACCCAGCAAAAACGGTGAACTAGTACCACATACTGAACAAGAAAAAATTGACATTGCCTTCCGTGTTATTGCAGACCATCTACGCACCCTCGGATTTGCAATTGCTGATGGAATCCAGCCAGGGAACAACGAACGCAACTACGTTCTTCGCCGAATCCTCCGACGCGCGGTACGCTATGGAAAAATCTTAGGATTTCAAAAACCCTTCCTCTACCAACTCGTCCCACGACTCTCCTCCCTCATGGGAGAAGCCTTCCCTGAACTGCGTAATCAAGAAAAGCAGATTGCAATAACTTTGCACCGAGAAGAAGAAGCTTTTCATAAAACATTAGAAAAAGGCCTTGCTCTCTTTGAAGCGGAAGCTGCTGCACAAAAAGAAATTTCAGGGGCTCTCGCCTTTCGCCTCTATGATGAACAGGGATTCCCTCTCGATCTTACTGAATTACTTGCTCGAGAACGTGGACTGAGTGTCGACCTTGATGGTTTTAACGTCCGAATGAAAGAACAACGAGAACGAGCCCGAGCTGCACAAAAAAAAGAAGTGATCAACGTCTCTTCGATTACAACCAGTCAAGCAACGGAATTTCTTGGGTTTGATCAATCAACAACAGAAGTTCAAGTTCTTGAAGTGCTAAACATTAATAACCGTACGGCACTTATCTTTGATCGATCAGTTTGCTATGCTGAAATGGGTGGCCAGGTAGGTGATACTGGAACTTTTCAGAGTAGAGAAAAAATTTACTCTATTGTCGACACTCAAAAACAAGCTTCTGACAAAAACCAAGAAGCGTTTTGGCTCCATTTTCTTAGACCTCTTTCAAACGAAGAAATGCCTCTTCCTAATACCAAAGGAACCCTGCAGGTCGATACAACACGCCGTTCTGCTATCGAACGCCATCATACTGTAACTCACCTTCTGCACTGGGCACTTCATCAAGTTGTAAGCCCTGAACTCATACAGAAAGGTTCCTTTGTTGGAAGCGATAAACTAACCTTTGATTTTAATAGTGCTCCACTTACTCCAGAGCAGTTGAAAACTATCGAACGTTTGGTAAATGAAACGATTCTGCACAATCATCCTGTCACTTGGTCCGAAGTTTCTTATGAAGAGGTTAAAAAACGTCCGGAAATCATGCAGTTCTTTGGTGATAAATATGGCGACCGTGTGCGAGTTGTCCAGATCGGTGGTGACAAAGGTATATTTAATGGTTTTTCAATGGAACTCTGCGGCGGCACCCACGTCCGCAACACAGGAGAAATTGGTCTCTTTAAAATTGTTAGCGAAGGAGCAGTTGCTGCTGGCATTCGCCGAATCGAGGCTACGGCGGGACTAGCAGCACATCATCAGACGCTGCAAGAAAGAGAACTTATCCGTTCATTAGCATCAAAGCTTCAGTCGCCTGTTGCTGATCTTGAAAAAAAACTAGAAGGAACACTCACTAAGATGACAGCTCTTGAAAAAGAGCTTAAAGTTCTCCATGAGCAAATGGCTTTGGGCACGGCAACCAAACTCCTAGCACAATCTATCATGCTCGGTACGATCCCTTCGATTATTGCCGAATTTCCTGAGACCGATGCAGCTCAACTTCAAACAATAGCCAATGCGATGAAAGGACGTCACGATGGAGTTATCCTTCTTGTAGGCATCAAAGAAGGCGCTATTTCTTTGATGGCTTCGGTTAGTGACACCTTCAAAAAAACAATCCCCGCTGGCAAACTAATCCAAACCATTGCCCCTCTCATTGGAGGCAAAGGAGGCGGCACCTCTGAGGCTGCTCGCGGTGGCGGCTCTAATAGAGACGGTCTTGCCGAAGCTCTTACAAAGGCGAAAGAGTTCATTGCTTCTGGGAGCCTCGGTTGACATAACCATAAAAGCATTGTAGCTTAAGTAATAGGAACATGAAAAATAAAGAACATCAACTCATCAAAGATCCTGAGACAGAAGCTAAAGAACTCGAAAATATTCTTCGAGATGTTGGTCAATCACTTCGAGAAGCAAGCACAAATCGTGGTAAATCAGGTCTTACTTACGCTCAATTTGAGGAACGTTTTCTAAAAAAACTTACTAAGACGACAACGCCTTCTCATGCCTGATACCAAGCCTAGACTTATTGTTATAGCTGGGCCTAATGGCTCTGGGAAAACGGCACTAACAAAAATTCTCTGCGTAAAACACCCTTCTTGGATTAAAGGACTCATAGAAATTAATCCCGACAACATAGCTCAACAAGAATTTGGTGATTGGAATGATACAAAGGCCATTATAAAAGCAGCAAAGCGAGCTGATGAAATTAGAGAACAGTGCCTCTCCGAACAGCAAAGTTTACTTTTTGAAACCGTTCTCTCTATTCCAGAGAAGATCGATTATATTCGTCGAGCTAAAAAGACTGGTTATTTTATACGATTGATCTATGTGGCAACAGAAAGTCCAGAAATCAACGCAATGAGAGTAGCGTGGCGCGTAGATCAAGGAGGACACACAGTCCCAGAAGATAAAATTCATAGTCGTTACAAGCGTTCTCTCAAGCTGGTACTAGAAGCTGCGCGTCTTGTTGATCGAGCCTATTTTATTGATAATTCAAAAAGTATTAAAAATCCAATTGATACTATTGCCCCCTTCCCCGTCTTTCGCATGGTCAATGGGGTCATCGCAAAAATCTACTTAAAAGAAGACGATTTTCCTGCATGGACGAAGCCAATTTATACTGGAGCTCTTAAGCAATAACTTGTGCGACTAACAAATTAAATTGTTAGAATCTGAGAGTCAGTGATTTTAATTTCATTTGATAGCTAAACCTATAGGCTATAGAGACTCACACTACTACTTTGCAATCTATCATTTAGTTCAGATCTTTCCTCCAAAGGAGCGCAGATCTGAACACCTAATCTCTCTTCATATAGGCATCTAGTAATTCGGTCCACCTATTCCATGAACCTCCACTTCCTAATTCAGTGACTTTTTTCAACATACCATCGTCACCCATCGGTATCATGGCATTATTAGCAGCTTCTCTAAGAGCCTTGAGTTTATTTCTAACTTCAAAAACATTAGGAGATAATTCAGTAGAACTTAATTGTGTAAATTCATTTAAAAAGGCCTCTTCTTTTTTTTCTAAGAGAGCTCTTACTGTTACATCAACAAGCATATCCATCTCAGCACACCGTGCAGTGGCTACCCAATAAGAATAAGCCTTATTATTTTTTTCATCGAAAGGAACAGGAATTACAGTACAACATTGACTCTCATCTCTAACTCCTACAGCTTTCATTTCTTTCCTAACAGATCGAAATTCTTCCCTGGCATTTATTGCTAGTGCAATGGCTTTTTCTCTAGCAACAGCAGTATCTTCCTCATAAGCAACTTCTGCTTTAAAAAGCTCCATAAGAGAAGACTCCATTAATGGCTTATAAGTCCTTTCTGCTTGTTGATAATAACCTGTCAGTCTATACAGAAAATTCTTTCCTGGTGTCTGTTCCGTTTCTTTTTTAACTATATTTGTACCAGAGACTCTCCTCTCAATGATTCTACTAACTCCGGCCTCTCGAGTCCAATTATCTAAAATAGTACTCAAATGAGTTTGTGCTGTTTCTATAGCTTGATAACTAGCTAATTTTTTCCTTCTCAAAAAATTACTGTGATCGTAAATACTCAATGGCATGTTCCAAGTAAGAGTACCCTTAATATCATATTCTTTAATCATTTGGAACCGTTCAGAATTCACCTCATACGAAGGTGAGCTTTGAATGAAATGATCTGATTGTTCACCTGCACTAGTAGTAAGATTTAACCTTGAAACAGGAATAGAGCTGGATGATATTTCATTAAGAGTTTGTTGAGAGGGGATCTGAACGATTGCGTCAGATTTTGCTGCTATTGCCAGTGTTTCAATACCTTCCACTACTTCTTCAAAAACTTTTTCAGTTGTTTGAGGATCCATAGCCCATAGAGAAGAAGGCATAAGAGTCAGAAATAAAATAAGAGATGAGATGGAACAGAAGGTGCTTTTCATGGGGAGTAAGCGTTCAGATCCCTCCCTCCTTCAGAGGAAGGATCTGAACTAAATGGTGGACTACAAATGTATAGTTAAGTGATTCGAGTCACTAGGCTCATTCTACTAACATCACTGCATTTTGTAGAAATAAAGTAATGTTGATACACAGGGATTATGCCAAATTATTGATTTCATTGGGATTAAAGTGATCATCTGTTTGATAAGAAACACTCATTTCCCCTTCATGAACATCTTGATGCAAAGGATCGACTATAGTCTTAGGTTCATAGAGTCGAGCATTATCATACCATTGAACGGAATTAATAAGATCAAACCGTGATTCAAAAGAATTTTTTTCTAGGCCAGTCGAACCTGAAGGAGGAGTATAAGTATATGTATAGGCTCTATGAGCAGCAAGTCTTTGACTATTAGGGCCAACAAGATTGTTATCTTGATCTTTATTGAGAGAAATTTGTTCTAATTTTCCTTCTGAATTGGGAACATAGACTGAACCTAAATAACAATCTGCTGATCGATAGGAAAAAAGAATTTTTTGCTTATCTTCTGATAAAGTAATATTAACAGTTTCTTTTACCCCATTCTTGATATCTCCCTCTGGTGTATTGAAACCTAATCCTATTTCTATATTCTTACCAGTTGGAAATCCAGCAGTTCTACCATCTTTACTGATTATCACAAGCATTTCATGAACTTGCTGATCGGAAAGCATTTCACCGGTTAATTCTTTAATTGCTGATTTAAAAACAGTCACATGATCAAACTGATCACCTAAATTCACTAGCTTTCCATTAACTTGTACTTGAAAACGCTTCCAATCAACATCTTGAGCAGCTAAGTTAACAGTGTATTTAGCAATTATTTGATCATCAGATAAGTTATCATATTGTTTTAAATCTTGCAGTTTGTTTTCTACCTTTTTTATTTGTTCATCTAATCCATTTTCTCCATCTATTCCCTCTAATATTGTTTTAAACATTTTAGGACTAAAAGCCTCCTTTGCAATGAGATTACCTTTAGGAAGACCTGAATTATAAGCTAGTCTAGCTTCCTCAAGAGTATTAGCCGTTGGTTCTTTGCCGTTTAATTTTGTGCGTAACGCTTGAAAATAGTTCAAACTTGTTAATTTTTTATTTGCAGCAACAGCTTGTTCCCCAATTGCTTTCTTCGCATTCAAACCCCTCTTTTCAATCGTTTCAACAAGACCAACACATCCATAAGGTGGATTTTTAAGTAGCGTACATTCTTTTTCACCTAAAATCTGACCAAATGCTCTAGGTGTCATAGCCGTAGGATAATCTTCCGTATCCAATCCTTCTCCATGCTGACAAGTTATTCCTCCTTCTAAAGGAACATACGTTTTCTCTGACCAAATATTTTGAGTCTTTTCTGGAGCAGGAGAACTAATTGACTGTTTACATCGTTCGCTGACTTCTTCTTCTTGCTTCAAAGAAGTCCCAGTTTGTACTCCTAAGATCATGTTCTTTTTAAAGAAATCTCTAATATCTTTAATCGTTATCGGAGTACCATTTTGAACTTTTTCTTGAAAATCATCTCTAAATATTTTCTCCACACCAACTTGAACTCCCTTCTCATCATGCTTTTCCCCAATAATATTAGCTAATTGATCAAATCCAGCTTCAAATTTCTGTTGTGTCAACTGACCCCTAAAAAAAGATCTAAATGGAAGAAGGCGTCCTATTGTACTTAAAAATGAATTAGAAGCATAAATACCTTTATTTTGAGTAAATTTAATCTCACTGGAATCTGAGATTTTTTTATTACTTTCATCAAGTATATCTTCTAGCGAGAGAGAAGAGCTTTCTCCCATAAGTGGCGACCGGAGTGAGGTATTCATCTTTTCCTTCTTTTATCTATTTTTATGCATTTCGGTGAATTAGCCCTGTGCACGAAAGAGATTTGAGATTTTTACATTGCAATTTTGTAAATATTCGGCCAACCCAGTTGGTAAAATTTGTCTGCATATGTTGAAATTCTTTATTAGACTTCTTTCCAAACTCTACTTCTGCTGCGAATTGCTTCGTCGCGCCGGTGCTCGAAGCATCGAGTAGCTTCTGTCCACTCAACTTCTGCGCGCCGTCGGCTCCTTGCACTTCATCAGCATAAGCGAGTTTTGAAAGAAGTCTATTGAAGCAACTTCGATAGTAAAAAAATTCCTATTCTCAACTTGTCACGAAGTGACCAAAAATCAACTTAAACCCTAATATTTAATACTAAATCGCTGCGAGGCGCCGTGCAAGACTGATAAATACAAGACGGATGAGAGATTTTTCCGACGCGGCTATATGTTTCATACTGCCCTAGGAAAAATCTGAATCCAACGCAGTAGTTATTAGTTTTTCACAAGCCGTAGTAGATTTAGTATGAAATATTAGGGTTACTTAAACTTATAACTTAAACTACTATTCGGTCCATTGACCGAATAGTTACCCCATTCTTCCACAACAGCTCTTAAACTTTTTTCCACTACCACAGAGACAGGTATCATTACGGCCAATTTTTGGAAGTTCACGCTGTAATGATTTTTCAAAGAGTTGTTCTGCGGAAGAAGGCTCTGGTGGCTTTACCTCTTCTGAAGCACGCGAGGATTCTTCTTCACTCATTATTTTCCCAGAAGGATCAGCTTGGATGAGATGATGAGGAAGATTTGCTAGAAGCGTTTCAAAAGCTTGAAGATTAACGGTGCTCTTAAAGAGATTATTAAGTACCTCTTCTTTGATCGCGTGCATAAGTTCCACAAACATTGTGTAAGCTTCTGTTTTATACTCAGTAAGTGGATCTTTCTGACCATAAGCCCTCAAGTAGACAGCTTCTCGAAGTCCATCCATAGCATAGAGATGCTCCTGCCAGAGTCGATCAATTGCATTGAGAATAACGTACCGCTCTAAGCCACTTCTTGCATTAGAATTCTGACCTTCAAAACCGACTTTTTTATCATAGGAATTCTTGAGCAATTCTGTCAGAAAGGTACTATTCTCTTCAAGTGTACGTTGTTCCCATGCTGTCTTTTCTACCTCTTTATCAGAGGACAAACCAACAGGAAACGTTGTGCTGATCCATTGCAACAATCCTACAACATCGGGAACTTCTTCCCCATGAATTCCTAAGAAGGAGGCTACTTTTTTAGGTACCATTTCCTCAATGACTTCATGAATCATGGTGCAAGGATTCTCTGCATCCATTACTTCATTGCGATAACCATAGATCACTTCACGCTGTTGGTTCATAACGTCATCAAACTCCAAGGTGCGACGACGCATGAGGTAATTACGCTGCTCCACTCGTTTCTGAGCTGTTTCCACACTCCGATTAAGCCAAGGATGCTCAAGCTCTTCTCCTTCTTTAATCCCAAAGCGCTCCATGATTTTCGTCATCCGATCACTAGCACCAAAGTTACGCATCAAGTCATCTTCAAAGCTAACATAGAAACGAGAGAGACCAGGATCTCCCTGACGAGCACAACGCCCTCGTAGCTGGCGATCAATACGACGCGATTCATGACGCTCAGTTCCTATAACAAAAAGACCTCCCAAGCTAGAAACACCCTCGCCTAGTTTAATATCCGTTCCACGTCCTGCCATATTAGTAGAAATCGTCACAGCTCCCTGGAGACCAGCACGTGCAATAATCTCAGCCTCTTGCATATGAAATTTTGCATTGAGCACAGTATGAGGAATTTTTTCACGTTTGAGCATACGACTAACAAGCTCAGAAGCTTCAACACTTGCCGTACCTACAAGAACTGGCTGACCACGACCATGAGAAGCAGTGATTTCAGCTATTACAGCGGCATATTTTTCCCTACGTGTTTTATAAATGCGATCGTTTTGATCCACACGACGAACTGGTTGATTCGTTGGAATGACGCTCACATCGAGACCATAGATATCGTGAAATTCATTGGCTTCGGTCTCTGCCGTACCAGTCATACCAGCTAACTTTTCATAGAGACGGAAATAATTCTGAATGGTAATGGTAGCCAACGTCTGTGTTTCTCGATCAATCTGCACTCCCTCTTTAGCCTCTACAGCTTGATGTAATCCATCGCTCCAACGACGACCCGCCATTTTACGCCCTGTAAAGGTATCAACAATGACAACTTTATTTTCCTCCACCACATACTCCACATCTTTTTCATAGAGACAATAAGCCTTTAATAGTTGGGCAATATTGTGCATTCGTTCTGCCTGCTGATCACAATGTTGTTGGCAGTCCAGTTTTTTAGCATTTTTTTCGCTCTCGCTTAATGTCTCATCAGCTTCAATATCGGCAAATTCAGTTAAAAGGTCAGGGAGAACAAAGGCATTTGGATCATCAGGGTTCAGAAAATCACGTCCTAATTCGGTAAGGTCAGCTTCATGCTGGCGCTCTTCCATAGAGAAAAAAAGCTCTTCCTTTAAAGCTACTAAGGAATCTTTGGAACTCTCTTGGTAAAAGGAAAGTTCTGCCTTATCAATGAACTTACGCATCTCATGATCTTCCATCATACGAAGCAATCCTTTATTGCGCGGCTGACCAAGTTTTACCTTGAAGAGAAGAAGTCCTGCCTTCTCTTTCTCTCCCTTTTCTTGGAATTCTTTAGCTTCTGCCACAAGACGAGCACAGAGCATTGATTGCTTACGAATCAGTTGAGAAACAAGTGGTTTTAAGAGATCATATTGATGCGTTGAAACCGTTGCTGGTCCACTAATAATGAGCGGAGTACGCGCTTCATCAATGAGAATGGAATCGACTTCATCGACAATAGAAAAGTAATGCCCTCGCTGTACCTGTTGATCGCGATTGGTTGCCATACCGTTATCACGCAAGTAATCAAAGCCAAACTCACTATTAGTTCCATAAGTGATATCGCATTCATATTGAGCACGACGTTCTTCTGGAGATTGATCATGCTCAATGATACCAACGGTAAGTCCTAAAAAGCTGTAGAGTTGCCCCATACATTCAGCATCACGTCGTGCTAAATAATCATTAACCGTTACCAGGTGAACTCCACGACCTGTGAGAGCATTAAGATAAATTGGAAGCGTTGCAACTAAGGTTTTTCCTTCTCCTGTAGCCATCTCAGCAATACGTCCCTGATGAAGAACCATTCCTCCGATTAATTGGACATCAAAGTGAACCATGTTCCAGGTTGTCTCTTGATCACATACGGTAAATTGACGACCACAAAGCCGACGAGCAGCATTTTTGACAACAGCAAAAGCCTCTGGAAGAAGTAACTCTAGCTGTTGAGCTAGTTCTTGAGAATCTGTAATCATAGAAAGCTGCTGCTTCCATGCAAGCGTCTTTTCACGCAAAGCCTCATCAGGAAGTGATTGCAAGGTCTGTTCGATCTCATTGATACGAGTAACCATAGGCAGCATCCGACGGATTTCTCGTTGGTTCTTAGAACCAATAATTTTTTTTATAATCCAAGAAAACATTTTTAAGGGGTAAAGAGTAAAGAGTGAAGGGTAAAGAATTCTGAGGTCCCAATTTACTAAGTTAACACTACGTGACTAATAGGTGATATCTGAATAGAGAGAAGAGCAGAAATTAACTACAAAAGAATACAGAAATATTTAACCGCAAAGAACGCAGAGAATAGATTGCGAAATGAAAGATTCTTAAAAATGACTTCCAAGAAGTCTCTCTTATAATAGTATAAAGTTCTTTAATATAACCAATCAATTTTCGAAAAAATGCATCTTAGAAAATTAGACTTCAGAACTCTTTACCCTTTACTCTTCACTCTTTACTCTCCAACGAGCCGCTACAGCGGCTCCTCCTGTTGACTCACCACCGGTGCAATACCTTGAAGTTTTTTACCTCCAGGAAGATTAATTAATTTAACCCCCATAGTATTACGTCCCACCTGTCGAATTTCAGAAACACGCGTTCTTACCATCTGACCTCCCGAAGTGATCAGCATGATTTCATCGTTATCGGTGACAGCAAGGGCTCCCACAACAAGACCCGTCTTATCGCCAGTTTTCATGGTGATGATTCCTTTACCACCACGCGCTTGTTTACGGTAATCATCAAAAGGAGTTCTCTTACCAATACCATGTTCACCGGCTACCAGCAGTGTTGCATCATTAGAAACAACGGCAATAGCCACCACCGTATCTCCTGATCCAGGACGAATTCCCCAGACGCCAACAGTATTGCGACCCTGATCACGTAGTTCCTCCTCACTAAAGCGAATACTTTGACCATTCCGAGTTACTAAGACGACTTCATCATGACCATTAGTTTCAACAGCATCAATTAGTTCATCTCCTTCTTCAATCTGAATAGCAATAATACCTCCCTTACGAATGTTGGAGAAATCAGCAAGGTTAGATTTCTTCACAATACCACTCCGCGTAGCAAAGAAGATATGTAAGTTAGGATCCCAAGTCGTATCAACAGCTCCGACTCCACCACTATTTTTACTTTGAATGCGAAGAGTAGCTGCGATTTGTTCTCCCGGTTGGAGATTGAGAATATTAGCAATGGAACGCCCTTTAGCCGTACGACTCATTTCAGGAATTTCATAAACGCGTTCTACATAACACCGTCCACTCTTCGTAAAGAACACAAGATAATCGTGAGTACTGGCCGTAAAGAGATGTTCTACAAAATCACCTTCTTCTGTTTCATTAGCTGCTTCGCGAGTTGTCATACCTACGACGCCTTTACCGCCACGCTTCTGTGCACGATAAGAACTCACTGCGGTCCGTTTAATAAATCCTTTATGGGTAACCGTAATAATACATCCTTCATTAGCAATAAGATCTTCCATTGAAATATCTCCCTCCAAAGGGATAAGTTCTGTAAGCCGTGGACTACCATGTTTTGCTTGAATGGCCCTTAGCTCTGATTTAATAAGCGTTAGAACACGCTCTTCGCGAGCCAAAATATCATTAAGATCAGCTATAGTAGAGAGAAGCTGTTGATATTCTTTGATCACTTTATCCCGCTCTAGACCCGTGAGTTGATAGAGACGCAATTCTAGAATCGCATCAACCTGAGCTTCACTCATGAAGTAGTTACCGTCAATGAGGCGCTCCTGATGGCGTAAAAGAAGACCGAAGTGTTCTACCTGTTTTTTAGTAAATTCAAAAGCCAACAGTTTAACCTTAGCCTCTTCACGATTGGCAGAATCTCGAATAATCTTAATAAATTGATCAAGATTAGCGAGAGCAATAAGGTAACCCTCTAGCTTTTCTGCACGAGTTTCTGCCTCCCTCAATAAGAAACGAGTACGTCTCAAGATGACATCGCGCCGATGCTCAATAAAACAAGCAATCGCTTCCTTCAGCGAGAGAAGTTTAGGTCGACCACGGTCAATGGCCAACATCGTTACAGCAAAGGAAGATTCTAGCGCCGTATGTTTATAAAGATTATTAATAACAACCTTGGGAAGGGCATCTCGTTTGAGTTCAACCACCACACGAGTGTTCTCATCAGACTCATCACGAATGGCACTAATCTCAGTGATCACTTTGTCATTGACGAGGTCGGCAATCTTCTCAACAAGGGTTGCTCGATTAACGTTATAAGGAATCTCTGTAATGACAATTTGCTCACGTCCTCCCTTGAGCTCTTCAACACCAGCACGTCCTCGTACTTTAACCGAACCACGTCCTGTTTCAAAATATTGGCGGATACCTCCCATTCCACAGAGCTGACACCCTGTTGGAAAATCGGGACCTTTCACATAATTCATCAACTCATCAAGCGTAATCTCTGGATGATCGACTTGAGCGCAGATGGCATCAATAACCTCACTTAAATTATGAGGAGGCATATTGGTTGCCATACCAACAGCAATACCAGTACCACCATTTACAAGAAGGTTAGGAAAGGAAGCTGGAAAAACCGTTGGTTCTTCCCTTGTATCATCATAATTCGGAACGAAATTAACAGTATCGTGCTCCATATCCTCCATGAGCAAAGCTCCTAGTGGACGCAAACGAGCCTCAGTATAACGCATCGAAGCTGGAGGATCTCCTTCTACTGAACCAAAGTTTCCTTGTCCTTCGATGAGCATTTCACGCATAGCCCAATGCTGGGCCATATGCACCAGTGTTGGGTAAATTGCTTGATCACCATGAGGATGATAATTACCCATTGTCTCACCAACAATCTTAGCACACTTGAGATGTTTGCGTGTTGGCATAACTCCCAGCTCATGCATCGCATAGAGAATACGTCGTTGCGACGGCTTCAGTCCATCTCTGGCATCAGGAAGTGCTCGAGAAATAATAACTGACATCGAGTAGTCGAGAAACGACCGCGACATCTCTTCTGAGACATCAATAAGTTCTACTTTTTCGTTCTGGTGATACAAGGTATTTAAGTTGCAGTGCAACTGTTGAAGTTAAAAGTTTAGTAAGCGTTCAGATCCCCTCCTTCGAAGGAAGGATCTGAACCAAAAAACCTAATTTTCATTCGTTATAAGTATAGTACCATCTTCTGCAGTTCAACTTCAACCTAAAAACGACCTAACTGTTCAGCCCCCTTCCTTCGGAGGTGAATTCTGAACTAAAGGCTAAAGGTCGAAGCTGGCTGTTCAATAGCTTTTTAACAAGACTATGCAATGTTTTACACTACACATCGCAGCCTACAAACAGCAATAGAGAAACGCACACTTCAACTATTGCGAAATAATCCTCCTTGTTGCACGTCGTGTGTCAACAGAAAGTCTCTCTTCTGTCCAACGTGCTAATCGAACAAAAGGAAGACCAATAATCAAGTAGATGGATGCAACAAGCAATCCTGTCCCAAAGTAATCAAAAGTTTGTGTGGCAATCCTATTATAAGCACCTGTTAAATCAAGTAACGTCACCATAGAAACCAAAGAAGAATCTTTCAAGAGAGAAATAAAATCATTAGTCACTGGTGGCAAAACCAGTTTAAAAGATTGAGGAATTACCACATGCCATAATCCTTGATGGTGCGTCATACCTAATGCTCGAGCCGCTTCCATTTGACCTCGCGGAATAGCTAGAAGACCAGCCCTATAATTTTCTGCTTCATAAGCAGCATAATTGAGTCCAAGACCAATAACTCCTGCTAAAAAAGGACTCAGTTTAAGACCTATCGTAGGGAGTCCATAAAAGATAATCAATAACTGGATAAGCAGAGGCGTTCCTCTAATAATTTCGATATAGAAAGCAGCAAAGAGCCTTAGCGGAAATGCACTATAAACACGCATGATAGCAAGCGTAAACCCAATAAGAATAGCTAATCCCATCCCAAAAAGTGAAACCTTCAAGGTTAGCAAAGCTGCTCGAATCAATAAAGGCCAATAATCAAGATACCGCTGCATGCGACTTAAGAAGGTTGGCTGCTTAGCTGTTGCAGCAAGAAACATCTTATACTCTGTATCTGGCAATGAGGGCTCTACAGGCTGATTCAATATTTTAGCCATCATAGCATTCCAAATTCCCCAACGAGAGAGAATATCGCGCAACTCACCACTTACAATAAGAGCATCAAGCGCTGCATTAATCTGTTGTTGGAGTTCAGGATGATTCTTAGCAATAGCAATGCCATAAGCAATATTACCAAAAGGAGGTCCAGTAAATTCAAGATCAGGATTAGCTTCAGCGTAATATTTTGCAATCGGAGCATCTAGTAAGACTCCAAAAATTCGACCATTGACTACATCATGGTAGGCATTAATTTCTTCAATATAAGGAAGAGCTATCACTCCAGGAGTCCTCTCCAACATACTCATTGCTGTCGTTTGAGGCAATGATCCCATCGTTTTCCCAGAAAGTTCCGCAAGACTATTAATAGGGGCAGATCCTTTGGCCACGACTAATTGATCATAGGTTATGTAATAGGGTTTACTAAAAAGAACCTCCTTCGCCTTTTCAGGAGTGATCTCAATGCCTGAAATCACACAATCATAAAGATCGCGGCTAAGACCAGGAATAAGGCCATCCCAATCGTTCTGGGTAAAATGCGTCTTTTTTCCCATCTGTCGAGCAATAGCTTGGATAATGTCATACTCAAAACCAGTAAGATGATTTCCTTTAGAAAAAAAGACATAAGGCGCATTGCTATCAGGAGAAGCGCCCCATTTCAGCACAGAAGAATCTTGTTGAGTGCTAGCAAAAGCGTGATCTAGCAAGAAAAAAACTGCTGTAAAAAAACATGTAAAAGCATAAAGACATGTAATAAATAATGAGTACCGAGGAGCAAGTAGCTGAGGCATATGAGTATTTAGAGTCTGCAAGTGAACCAATTTTGAAAATGAATTCATAGCTTACATGAATCGTCGGAGAAAGTTACGAGTTCGCTGATCTTGAGGATTGATAAAAATTTCATCTTCATCGGATATTTCAATAATCTCGCCTCCTTCCATATAAACAATGTAATCGGAAGCCTCCTTGGCAAAAAGAATCTCGTGCGTCACAACAATCTGCGTCATTCCTTCGTTATCAAGAGCCTTCATAACCGCCAGCACCTCATCAACAAGCTGAGGATCAAGTGACGAGGTTGGTTCATCATAGAGCATGACCTGAGGACTCATTGCAAGAGCACGTGCAATAGCTGCACGTTGCTGCTGACCACCTGACATTTGCGAAGGATAGCGTTTTGAAAAATGCCCCAAACCTACCTTTTCAAGCATTATCTGAGCACGATCTTGCGCTTCTGATTTGGAAATGCCTTTGACGACTTGAGGTGCCAGCGACACATTGTCAAGAATCGTCCTGTTAGGAAAAAGATTAAACTGCTGAAAAACCATACCCACCCGTTGACGAAGTTCATGGGATTGCTGTTCTACAAGACGGTGTGATATTTTTTCTCCAAATTGTCGATGCAAAGAAACTCCTGCTATCATGACATCACCAGAATCAAAATTTTCTAGACCGTTGAGGCACCGTAAAAAAGTCGACTTCCCACAACCACTCGGTCCAATAATTGAAACAAGATCTCCCTTTTCCATTACCAGATTAACCCCTTTGAGAATAGGAAGCTCATCGTAACTCTTGCATAAATTATGTACTGAAACAAGAGGGTTAATTAAAGAAGTCATAGGTTTAATAATCGAATAACTAAACAATCCAACTGGTCAAGCGCCTCCTCTACGGAAAGTTGATCTGTAGACAGGTGAAGATCGGAGTGTTCTGGCTGTTCGTAAGGAGAATCAATACCAGTAAATTCCTTAATTTCACCGCGTCGTACTTTAGCATAGAGTCCACGGGAATCCCTCTGTTCACAAAGGGAAAGTGGGGCATCGACGAAAACTTCCATAAAAGGAATTCCCTCACGATAACAAGAATCTCTCACCAACTGCCGTTCTTTCTTAAAAGGTGAAATCAATGCTGCAATAGCAACAAACCCAGCTTTGGCAAAAAGCTTCGCTACCTCTCCTACACGACGAATATTTTCTCTACGATCTTCTTGAGAAAAACCGAGATCAGCACAAAGTCCTTGGCGTAATTGATCACCATCGAGAATCAAGGTAGCGACACCTCGATTATAGAGCAATCTCTCCAGACCGATCGCCAAGGTTGATTTTCCAGAGCCTGAAAGCCCAGTCAGCCAAATGATCGCTCCTCGATCGCAGGTGTTCAGATTCTCCTTCTTCGAAGGAAGAATCTGAATCAAATAATCAGAAAGCAAAATTGTAGTATTAATTCCATGCATAGCTTGCTACTCGGGTGGTAGAAACTCACCACAAAGAACACAAAGGATTACACAAAGAACACAAGAAGAAAGAATTTTTACAAAAATTCTTTATTTGCTATCACTCTCCGAAGTCCTTCTTCTAGGACTTCCCTAGAAACAACTGCCCTGCTTTTGCTCCACTCCCATTACAGAAGCTTCAGTTTTTAAAGATTTTCACCATCTCACCTGTCACCTGTACCTGTTCTTTATTCCCCCGCATGAAGCACAATCCCTCCCCCACGAAGCCTTTTTCCAACAGCAAGAGCGAAGCGCCCTGTCGACTCAATAACATCATAGGGATCATAAGCAATAGGTTCTTCAAGCAAAAATTCGGCATCCACAACTTCTTGATGAGATATAAAATTTTGCGGGAAATTTTTAATAGACATCTGTGCTGCGTTATCAAAAACAGGACTGATTGAGATCATTTTCCCCTGCACGCTTTGAGTACCTAGTTTCAACGTTACAGAATGCTGTAATCGGAGTGGCTCAAGATCACACCAAAAGATCCTTGCTACCAACTTTTTTCCCACAGAAGGCGATTGTAGGGCATGAGAGGCTATCTGACCACGCATCAAGACTAGATCGGTGTATTCTACAAATGGGTTAACCGAATGT
>DATEBV010000116.1:0-5587 GCA_035287205.1 Chthoniobacterales bacterium
GATTATATCATTGGAATTTTAACTAATTTCTTTTTCAAAAAAGATCTTTTTAAAGATTGCTTAGATAAATTAACATCTCTTCATTCTCATTTAGAGCCAGTTAGAAATTATTCATAATTTTTGTCGTGTACAGAGAGAAATATTGTAACTATTCGGCCAACAGGTCGAATAGTAGTTTAAGGGTTTAACCTAATTATCACCTTTACTTCAGTCGCCACGCAGCGGGGACTGAATGACTACTGTGCTTAATTTCTGCTTCTTCCAAGTAGTGACATAGACTGTGTAAATTAAACCAAACAAATATATTAATCAGCCAGGCTCACTGCCAAGTCTCTTTTTCCGTGTTCTTTTGTGTTCTTTTGTGGTTAATTTCTTCCCTCTTCCTTTCCTTCGTTCTTTCGTTCTTTCGTTCTTTTGTGGTTAATTTCTTACAGCTTCGGTTATGTTCTCTTTCTAAAAATTACTCGCAAGAGTAATAAGCCAAATAGAGCAGAGGCGATATAGGCTATTTGCAAATAAGCCGAATTATAAGTAAGCGCTGTTGCTTTATTCGTCATAGGATCTATCGTCCATTTGGCAACTACGATTGCCAAGTAATTAGCAAAGGCACCAATAATGAGATAGTAGATCGCCACTAACTGTCCTTCAGTGTTAGGTGGAGCAATATCACTAATAGCGGCTAGCAATACAGGATCCACAAAAATCTCGGCGCAGCCAATAATCAACAAACCAAAAAGAGGAAATAAGAGAGAGATAGATCCATGGGTATTGGCCAATTTTGCTCCATAGGCAATAATAAAGAACCCTATCATAAGGAATAATAAGGCTATGCTTAATTTGCTTTCTGATTGAGGTCGAATATTCCGCTGCCCCAACCAACGCCACACTACAGCCATAATCGTTCCAAAAATTAAAATACTGGCTGGATTGAGAGCTTGGAACATCCCTGTTGGTACTATAAAGCCAAAAAGGTCTCGATTAACATATCTTAAAATAAAGAGCGGTACAGAGTTAGCTCCTTGATTATTAAATATCCAATAAGCTGCCGCAAAAACTGTTAACACTCCAATCATTATTAATGATTTTTTATGAATTGGATCGGTCTTTCTATAAATTGATATAAGCATTGCAGCTGCTACAACTCCTGTAAATAACAATAAACTCCCCACCCAATTATAATACAATGTATAATAGGTAAGTGCCAATAAGAGTAAAATGACACTCACACTCCCAATTGCTTTCTTCAGAAAAGAAAATTGATGCCACCGTCGCATCTTTACTGAATCTCGCTCCCAACGAAAATAAGGCTTAGAGAGGATCAGCATTATCAAGCCTAAAACCATACCTATAGCTGCTGCCATAAACCCAGCATGCCAACTTATTTTTTCAACTAAATAAGGACAAATAATCTGCGAAATCATGGACCCTAAATTACCACTAACATAATACCATGAAAAAGCAGAACTTGTGCCAACGGAATCATCAGGATAGCAGCTACTGATTAAGCAAATAGCATTGCTTTTAAAGAAACCAATACCCATCGTTAACAACGATAAGCCTATATAAATATTGTAGGTAAAAACGGCTAAGGTAATGTGCCCTAAAATAATCAAAATACACCCTAGTGCTGCTGCATAGCGATAGCCACAGTAACGATCAGCCAACCATCCTCCGATCATAGGTGTAACAAAAACCAAGGCCGCAAAATTTCCAAAAATTTCATAAGCTGTCGCATCAGACAAATGCAACTGACTTGTCAAATAAAGAATTAAAATTGATTTTAATCCATAAAAACTAAAAAACTCCCACATTACCATGCTGATAATGAAGAATGATGCTTTTTTTTGTGTATTTTTTAATAATGAGTCCATCGGATTCTATTTCTGTTTCAAATGAGGGAAAAGAATGACGTCACGAATTGATGAGGCTCCTGTTAGCATCATGACAAGACGGTCGATACCGATACCTATACCACCTGCAGGAGGCATGCCATATTCTAATGACTCTAAAAAGTCATCATCAAGACACTGCTTTTCTCCACCGGCTTGATGTTCTAAGCGTTCGCGTTGAAGATCAGGATCATTCAGTTCAGAATACCCAGGAGAAATCTCCTGTCCATTAATAATCAGTTCATACACTTCAACTGAAGAAGAATCACTCTCACTAAGTTTAGCAAGTGGTACAAGTTCCTTAGGAACATGAGTCACAAAACAAGGATCAATCAGTTTTTCTTCGACAAGTTTTTCAAAAACATGCTGCGTCACTTCAAACTCTTCCTGACAATGGGTAATATCGAGTTTAAGTTCTGCACAACGCTTACGCTTCTCCTGCAAAGTAAGATCAAACCAACCTGGAACAGCTTCATTAACAAGTTCTCGATAAGGAGCTCGTCTCCACGGTCGAGCAAGGTTAATCGAACGAGTAACAATTCCCTCTTTATCACGATGTTCAATAAGAGGACCTACACCAAGATGATCTGCCAAGTGACAAATCATTTCTTCTACTAGCACGGACATCAGTTTAAAATCCGCAAAAGCCCAATAAGCCTCGAGCATCGTAAATTCAGGATTATGGCGACGAGAAACTCCTTCGTTCCGAAAGTTCCTATTCAATTCAAAAATCTTTGGAAAGCCAGCTACTAAAAGTCGCTTTAAATAGAGCTCTGGTGCAATACGCAAAAACAAATCCATTCCTAAAGCATTATGATGCGTACGGAAGGGCTCAGCGGCAGCTCCCCCTGGAATCGCTTGCATCATAGGAGTTTCAACCTCAAGAAATCCACGTTCTTCAAAAAAGCGCCGAATCTCTCGAACGATAGTAATTCGTTGGCTGAAAATCGTACGTGAATCAGGATTTGCAATCAGATCAAGATAGCGTTGACGATAACAAGTCTCAGGATTTTGAACCCCATGCCACTTATCAGGAAGAGGACGTAATGCCTTGCTTAAGATAACAAGGCGAACAGCACGAATACTTCGTTCTCCAGTTTTCGTCGTAAAATAATGACCTTCCACCCCAAGAAAATCACCAATATCAAGCTGGGTCACTACCATGGAACTTGTTTCATTAAGCTCCTTAGCATTGACATAAATTTGCATGCGTCCACCAATATCAGAAAGATCTAAAAAGCGACTTTTTCCCATATCGCGATAGGCTGTAATACGACCTGCAATAGAAACAGCCATACCTTCCTTAAAGTGAGTAATAATCTCCGAAACCGTACCTGTGGTTTCAAAAGCTGCACCAAAGGGATCGATTCCTTGAGCACGAAGAGCTTCAAGTTTTTGGCGCCGAATGGCAATGAGTTCGCTGAGCGGGGTATTTTCCATAAGATCGTAACTACCAAGGTTAAAACCTTGGTAGTGTTGAAAAGTTGAAAGGTTGAAAAGTTGAAAGGACGTTTTATAGCCGCTTAATAACAACAACACCTTGCGTTAGAAACCTTCAACAAGGAGTGTAATAGAGTTAGAGAGTTAATTGATCTTATTTTTTCAAGAGTTCGTTATCACGATTCTTTGCAAGAAGAATTTGAATAAGAAGCAGTCTCTCAAAAGGGAGAAAATATTATTGTATCGCGCCAGTTTTTACAACTAAGAAGCATCAGGATTTTTCGAAATTCCTAAGCTAGTGAAAGAGCATCAGGACTCACAAAAATATTACGCTCTCGAAAAGCTATAAGACTACCCATTAATAAATCTTCACCCTTTCATCGTTACCCTTTACTCTTTACTCGTTACATGTCTGTAGCTAAGCCAGGTGCCAAGCGAAAATTAAAATCCATTTCCAAAATTGAGTCACTTTCGGACAATCTCTAACTACTACGTTGAAACTCAGATTTTTTCTCCACACAAAATGATTCATTACCTACAGCCACTGCGTCAAAACTCTTCGCCCGCCTTGCACTGCATCTCATAACGATTTAGCATGAAATATTCAGCTTAAGCCATGTATCAAACAAAAATAAAAATCACTTTTCAAAGTTGGTTCACTTTTAGAAAGACTCTATTTATTGGACTCTTCCTATTAAGTTCGCCTCCTCTCTTGAGAGGAGATTCCTCCAGTCCTTCCCCTTCCCTTACTGCGCCTTCCTATCATCCTGATAAAAATCAGACAGAAGTCAAAAAAAAGGAAAAACTCATTTTTGCGATCGATGTGATTAGACATGGCGACAGAAATCCTCTCATTGATATACCCAAAGCACCTCATCATTGGGCTGAAGGATTAGGACAACTGACCCCTCTAGGGATGAGGCAAGAATATGAATTAGGAAAAAAATTCCATCATCGCTACATCGATCGAGAAAAACTACTCCCTAGGTTCTACCAACCAGAAACACTCTACGTTCGCTCAAGTGATATCGATCGGACTCTCATGAGCGCTCAATCAGTCTTGATGGGACTCTACCCTCCGGGCAGTGGCCCTCTTATTGGCACCAGTTTTTTCACAAAAAGGCCTGCTCTACCGAATCGTTTTCAACCTGTTCCCATTCACACTGTACCTAAAAAACAAGATTCGTTGCTCATTCCTGATAACAAAGTCACCTGTAATTTCTATAAATTAGTTAAAACCATTGTCGCCTCATCGCCAGCATGGAAACAAAAAGAAGCCGAAATAAAACCACATTTTGCCGCTTGGAGCAAAGCAACCGGAATCCAAGTAACCGATGAACTCCAATTCATACTTCTCGGCGATACCTTATTGATTGATCAGCTCAAACATATTCCTCTCCCACAAGGCCTCACTCATGATGATGTAACAACTATTCTAAAAGCTAATGCATGGAGATGCGCAGCCGTATTTAAAAATCGAACAATTGGCCAAGCAAGCGGAGGGCGTCTTCTTCATGAGATTGCTCATTACTTAAAAAAAGCTTCTCAGCAAAAAACATCATTAAAATATGTTCTCTACTCTGCTCACGACGCCACTATTTTAAGCCTTATGAGTGCCATGAAAGCACCACTTACAGTCTCTCCTCCTTATGCCTCTGATTTAAATATATCTCTTTATTTACAAGGCAACGATCACTACGAAGTCAAAGTTACCATGAATGATCAACCTGTCCAACTTCCTTGCAGTCGTTATACTACTTGTTCTTTAGAAGAATTTATGGCTTTGGCGCAACTATTCGGCCAACAGGCAGAATAGTTAGTTTAAGTTATAAGTTTAAGTTTAAGTTTAAGTTAATTTTTGGTCACTTCGTGACAAGGTGAAAAGTGAAGCGAAATTTTTATTTGCTCCTAGTTTTTTGCTATCGAAGGCGCTTCAGCAAAGGATTCTAATACGCTTAGACAAATTTTATCGACTGAGTTAACCTAATATTTACACTTTGGCTAACAGGAAGAAATTCGGCACACCAGTCATTCAGTCCTCGCTACGCGACGACTGAAGTAAATGTGACAGTTGGGTTTAGTATGTTTACTTAACTGATAGTTAAACAATTAGTAGTAAGGAGCGTAAAGACTTTTTATAGCGCTCTCAGTAACTTAATTGAAATTTATTGGAAGCTATTCTTTGATGTTTAAAGAAAAACAACGATAAAAACAAAACCCTTATTTTACTTCAGTCGCTGCGCAGCAGGGACTGAATG
>DATEBV010000117.1:0-7520 GCA_035287205.1 Chthoniobacterales bacterium
TACTCACCTCAGAACCCATGGCCTGAGTATCCTCTGATTCCAAATCAGGATCATTCTCTTCATCACTGCTCTCTCCAGTGGATTTAAGTCCTCCAGTCGATTTGTTTTTTGGTTTAGGCCCACCACCTCTCAGTCTCAGAACTTGATGAGAGGAATTACTAGAAGCGATAGATCTCTCAATAGCGCTTCTTCCTGCTCCTGTAACCACTGCTGTCTCAGTAGTGTCAACTTCCTTTTCAACGATACCTAAGGCTTCTCCTATAGCTTGAGTTCCATTTTCAATATTTTTCAGCTCTGCAGGATCCATCATCAAGTGACAACTTAGGTCAAAACCTAAGTTATCACAGTTGGCAGTTGGCAGTTGGTAGTTCGTAGTAATTTTAACGCGCTGTCCAATCTGATCTTCTAATATTAATTCTGTCTTTCTGTTATCTGTCCTCTGATTCTTTTCTTCCTCCAGCCTATAGCCTATAGCCTTTAGCCTATTTTTATCCTGTAACCTGCAACCTGTAACCTGATTAGTTGCCTCCTGCCTATTTTCATTCTCCGCAACAAGTAGGCTAGAACTTGCTGAAGAAGCAAGGATGATCGATAGAATAATTTTTTCCATTGGTTTAAGAATAGGTTTTGAGGTGTTTTATAAAATTCGACTAATAGGCCAAATATAAGTCTAAGCTGATTTTTAGTTACTTCGTAACAAGGCAAAAGTAAATTTTTTTATTTTATTCAAAATAAAGTTAATCGAGTTAAAAAATAATATGTTAAGTGACTCAAAATAAATTAGCCAGTGGTCTAATGTACTACTTCCCTTTTTCTTGCTCCTTCTTAAAGAGCACAACAGCTCGAGCAAATTCTGCAACCTCATTCGCTACAGAGACGGACAAATTGATACTTTCTTGGAAAGAGGCATCCCAACCATCCATTTTTTTCAAGGCTGCTGCATCAGTACAGGCTTTTTTAAAAACTTCGGCTCCTTCTAGTGATTCCTCTGCCTCAGCGGCACTCATAGCTATAAGTGCAGATTTACCGGTTGCCTTCAGCGTAGCTTCGCTTGGATGCAACATAAATTCTTTCATCGATGGTGATATCGGTGATCCAAATTTTTCGCGTGTCATTTTCATGATGGCATTGGCTCTTTCTAATTGTTCACCCCTATTATCATTACAGTGACTTGTTGCCAAGATTTTTACGACAGCAAGATTGGCTTGCTCTGTCCAATAATCTCTTTGTTGTGCTGCTTCCTCGCGACTCATTCCTTGAGCCACCTGATTATTTTGACACATTATTACAGCTTCTTTAGCAGCAACTCCTGCTTTTTTCCAAGCATCTTCAGTTTTCAAAGTCTTCGCAGCAGTGAACACTTTCCTTGCTGCTTCAATCACTGCCTGTCCCCTGTCCCCTGTAACCTGTAACCTGCTTCCTTCCCTGTAACCTGGTTCCTTGTATGTTGCAACAGCACGTGCAAATTCTGCTGTTTCGCGTGCAGCGCTTATTGACCAGTCTCTATTCTGTTTTCCTGTTTCGGTAAAATATTTTCCTAACAAGTTTTCAAAAACCTTAGTATTATCGACCAGGTCATCGACCACACTGGCAATCTGAAGAGCCTCGGAGGCGGAAGCCGAGGCTAAAGCGGAAGCAAAAGCGGGGGAGTAGGCGGAGGCGAAGGCAGAGGCGGAGGCAAAAGCAAAAGCGGAGGTAGGTGCGTAAGCGGAGGTATAGGCGGAGGCAGAGGCGAAGGCAGAGACGGAAGTGGAGGCGTAGGCATAGGCAGAAGCGTAATCGAAAGCGGAGACGAAGACGGAGACAGAAGTGTAGGCGTAGGCGGAAGCAGAAGCAGAAGCAGAGGCGCAGGCGTAGTCATAAGCGTAGGCGTAAGCGGAGGCAAAGGCGGGGGAGTAGGCGGAAGCAGAGGCAGAGGCGTAAGCGATAGCAGCCTCGCGTATATCGAGCATCCCTGCTTCACTAGGATGCTTAATAAATCCTTGCATCGCGTGCGACACTGTTGGCCAAATCTTATTTTTAATCATCGTCATCATCGCATCAGTTCTATTTCGTTTTTCCTCCCAACCACTACCACAATCAGTTGCTTCCAGTGCTTTGATCTCAGCAACACCTGTTTTCTCGGTCCAGTACTCTCTTTGGAAAGTTGCTTCTTCTTGGCTCAATGCTAAGGAACTGCGCCCTATTTGAATACTTTTAACCACTTCATCCCAATAATTTGAAATCTTTTCTGCTGCTACTTTGGCTTTGTTCTATTCTGTTACAGTCTTTTCTTTCCTAGCTTCAGCAAAGGCAGCTTCACCTTCTTCTTTTTTCATTGCAATTATATGTTGTGCTTTGGCTTGAGCTTGCGTGGCAAGGGCTTTTTTCTGATGTTCCTCTGCTTGTTCTCTTAAAGTTTGGGCTTCGGTGATCTCTTCACTTGCTTCGCTTTCAATGGCTCCCTCTAGTTTTTCTCCTGCCCAATAAAAATCAAAACCTGCATTATTCCAACTAGCAGCTTCCTTGATTTTTCCTTCGGCATAAGCTGTGACTGCTTTGGTAAAAGAATCAACAGAGCTCACTTGTTGCTCGGCAGCTTCTCTCCATTTCTGAGCTATTGCAAATTTACCTGCTACATCTGCATCGATGGCTTTTCCTAGCTTTACTGCTGCATAATAACAACCATTACCAGCATTCCTCCAACGATCACCTTCATCTTTTTTTTCTTCAGCATAAGCTCTTGCTGCTTGGATAAAAAATCCGGCGGCTTCCTTCCATTTTTGCGCCTCTTTTAGCTTCTCTGCTGTTTTGACTTCGATCGTGTTCTTTAGTTTGTTTGCTGCATTATGAAAAGCATTACCTGCCATATACCAACTTTTACCCTCATTTGTTTTTCCTTGCTCATAAGCTCTAGCTGATTCGATATGAACCTTGCCAGAGCATGTATATTGCTTGGCAGCTTTGCGCAATTTTTGAGCCTTTTCTGCCTCGTTAGAACTCTCGGCTATAATCACTTTTTCTAATGTTCCTGCTGCATTATAAAAACCAAACGCTGCATTATCCCAATTACCAGCAACTTCATTTATTTTTTTTGCAGCATAAGCTCTTGCTGCTTGGACAAAAGGATCGACGGAACATTTGTATTGCTCGGCTACCTCACGGTATTGTCTAACTTCCTCTGGGTTGAGCTTTTCTTTTTGAATCGCTATGTCTAAATTTATTAATTCATACCACAAACCATATCCTGCCTTATTCCAATCGCTACCTTCCTCTTTTTTTCCTAAAGCGTAAGCTTTGGCTGATTGAGTATAATACTCAGCAGAAAGTACTTGTTGTTCTGCTGCCTCGCGGTATTTTCTAGCTACTTCTGATTCGCCTTTAAGCTCGGCTTTGATTGCTTTGCTCAGTGTTTGTGCTGCATTATCAAAATTATTCTCAGCAGCACTCCAACTATCACCTTCATCTTTTTTGTTTGCGGTTTTTGCAATGGCTGCTTTTTCGTGAGCTTCTTTCGAAAGTAATATCCAATTCTCTTTCTTAGTTTGATCTTCAGCTTTTTGTCGTATCAAGATTTCCGTAGATGGCATCTCTCTAATTACAGAATTTTTGCTCACGATTAGATCTTCTTCTCTCTTTGCTATCGTATCTTCTAATCTCTTTGAAATAGTCTGAAACTGAGCAAATTTCTTTGCAAAATAGTCCTTCTTATCAATCCAAAAGGTAATCGTTTTATTAGTCTCATCTTTATTCGAACTATCAACTTTAAAACTCTCAACAATCTCATTAAAAGTATGTTCAGCATCTTTAAATCTATTAAAAATATAATCTTGATTAGCTTGGAAGATTTTATCTGAATCACTTAATGAGTTGGATAACAAATTAATACACTCACAAGCTAAATCCGTTTTAATTGATTTATTACTAATTGATTGTACTTCCACATAAAATTCTCCTGCTTGATTAGCATAGATTTCGTTAACAGTTCCATAATGTGTATTCTCTTCATTTCGAGCTTTTTCCAATTTCATTTCGGCTACCTCAATCGCCTCACTCCAAGAAATTCGTTTAGTCCAAAAATCTTTTTTGCTTTGAGCCTCTTTAATATTCTTCTTTAAGGTTTCTTTATTAACTTCAGGAGCCACACTCAAAGCTTCTTGGTGAGTTGCAATGGCTTTATTCCAAAAATTTTCAGCAGTAGAAAAACTACTTGTATTAATATAATCAGTAAAATCTTTATTAGAAATAGCTTGATACCAATCAGTACTAGCAGCTTGGTCATTTTTATTTGCCTCATTCCAAGCATTGTTAGCAATCAAATTTTTATTCATCCAAATGCAATTTATATCTTCATTAGACTTATATGAACAAGGATTAGTAACTCTGTCAATAATTTCTGCCCAAGCAGGTCTACATAAGACAGTATAACCAACAATAGCAGCTCCCGCGGCACCCACCCAAATATTTCTTCTGCCAACAAGAGCTTGGACAGTTTTTATTATTTGTGATTGCTCTTTCTCATACGAAGGCTCTTTTGTTTCAGCTACCTCAGGAGCTTTGGTATTATCCTCTTCTTTTGTGATATTTTCAGCCTCTGTAGCCTCTTCTAAAAGTTGTGTATTTTTGTTTTCAAGTACAATTTTTTCTTCAGCAACTTTTGCTTCACCAATGTATATTTGCTCTAAGAATTTCTCTAGTTCTTCTTTTTCAGCCAAAGCCTCAGCCTCAATTTTCTTTTTAATAACCCTTTCTTCTGACAATTTAGGTTGATGGAGAAAATCACTACCCGTAAGATTATTCCCAGAAGGAATGGCAACAGCCTCCACAATGGGTATCGATGGGTTTACAAAACTGTGTGATATTGCCGCAGTCTCATGTCCAGACATAGGTGACTTCGGAGATGTGAACAAAACTGGACTTTGAGAAGCTGGTAGATTGATAGTATTTGGAACGTCTGCTCCTTCTCCTCCCATGGAGATTTTCCCTGCTGTTTTTGGAGTTACTTGGTTCTGTTTGATAGGAGATGAGGAAGTTGAAATTTCTTCACGTGAACTATGAGCCGTTGCTGCGGCAAGAGCATCAGAGGCCTTGCGTTCTTTCTCTATTGCTAAGTTAAGTCTAACTTCTACCTTATTTTGTTGTGCAGTGTTTCTAAATTGGATAGCATTAAGAGTCTCATGCGCTGTTATTACTCGTGCCTTTGCAAGTTGTTCAGCAAGTTCTTTTACCTGCCAATTATAATAAGCCTCATCTGCATAGGCTTTCCCATGAATAATAGCATTAGCCGAATCAAACTTCTTTTGAGCGGCTAGGGTTTCATTTTTAGCTTTTTTCCATGCATTCTTAAAATCTTTTTCTTCCTCTGCTGCCATATGTCTAGCAGCCGTCCATTCTTTTGCCTCTTGAGAAATGCCTTCAGCACTCTGGCGTTCAGCAAGTGACATCGTCGCAACCTTGGCAAGGCAAGCCTTATAAATATTATCGCAAATCTCCTCCTCAAGGAACTTATGAACATCAGCTCTTTCTTCACTATCTTCATTCGTCAGTGCCGCTGTTATTTCTACCCCTCCTTGTCCGATCATTGCCGCACTCGATGAACTGTTTCCGACCAACGTGTGTGCCGCAGCGGTCGTACCAACAACTGTTTTTAGTTGGGCAGCCCTTCCCCCAAAAACCCCTAACTCTTCCCCTAAAGCTTCTGCTCCTGCTTTAAGGTTTTCCAATTCTCCCGGATTCATCATCAATTTGGGCTGAGACCCATTGATGTTGGAATACTGGTGTAAACTCAAATCAGAATCCGCTGATGTCATCTTGGCACTTTGCGCAAGAAGACTGCTAGAGCTTGTTAATGCTCCGAGAAGAAAGGAAAGAAACACTTTCATGGTTTAAAAGGTTGGTTTATTTTTATTTATTCCAACACATTCTTCTAATGCACATGATGGTCTAAAAATCAAACGATCTTTTTTGAACTTTTTTAAAAAAGATGCAAGAAAATATAATTTAAAATTTTTATATTTTTTAATTGACAAAATCAAATTTTCAATTTGATCCTTTCTGGGTAAGCTTCCGAGGCCTATCGAGCACATTATCCTTTATCGATTTTACCTGCCTCTTTCAATCAATTATTCACTCCCAATTTATCTTATATTGGCAGATCTTAGAAAATTCCCTTTCTCAAAAATCATTATCACCGAGGGTAAGTCTCGCAAAAGTCTCCTCAATTCTTATCACCCTCTAACTGGCTCTATTGTCTTGAGTGAATGCATTTAGTCCACCGCAAATTTCACCGAACGAATGACAGAACGACCCATCACAACAACCTTCGGAATGGGATCCATTGTCTCATCCCTCACCATATTAAACTATGGCCTGTGCAAGAGGGTGCTCATCACCTACGTGAACTGAGAAGCATTGAAGAAGATTACCAAGAGAAATGGGCTTCAAAAATGTCAGCGCTCCTCCAAGCTGCTTGTAAAGAAGTTGAAAAGCATCGAGAGGAAGGCAAGAAGAACTGCCACAAAGTTGTATTAGAGAAATAGAGCAAAAGAGTACGAATGCATCTTGAAAGAAGGCTTCCAAGAGCATGCAGCACTGCCGAGTGTGCCTTCGCTTACAAAAGAAGCGAGGGCGAAAAAACAAAGCAAAGGGAAAAATTTATTGGAGCGCTTGCGAGACCATCAAGCTGAGACGTTACTCTTTATGCGTGATTTCAAAATACCATTTACCAACAACCAAGCAGAAAGGGATCTACGCATGATGAAAACGAAACAGAAAATCTCAGGTACCTTTCGCAGCCAAGAAGGAGCGCTCTTCTTCGATCGCATCCGCAGCTATATCTCAACATCAAAAAAACAAGGTTGGAATATCATGGAAGCTCTTGAAGCAGCCATCCAAGAGCAACCTTTTTTATGCAATGCTAGCTAGGGGTGCTGAGTAGTTACCATAATTTTAAAGTTTTTTAAAGTTTTCATATTGGATATACAAAGTCATTCATAGTTAAATTTTAAAATTTTCACTATTTTCTATTTTTGATTATTTTCCTGCTCATTTTCCATCCTTCTTTAGCCACTTGTTATGAGAAAAACCCAAGAAAAACCCTGTGCGATTGTCACTAGACCTTGCAAGGTCCACATGAACAGCATTAATATCATGAACAAACTGAGTGAAAATTTCTTTATTTTTGGAAGGAATAAGTTCCTTAATCTCTTCACAGATGATACTAGCCCATTCAGCCTGCTTTTCAAAAATAGCACCAGTATCCCAAGAGCGATCTTTAGTCAGATTTGCTGTTACACTAGTAGTGTATCGCATAAATCCAAGCACTCCAGCATAGCGAATAGAGGGAGCATTAAGAGCAGAGGCAACCGAATCATGAAAGTGAGAATCAGGAGAAGCGTAGGGATTATCAGAAGCAAGCCTCGAAGCCATTTGAAAAAGGCTTAATCCAGCCCAATGAGCAAATGTTGAAGTCTGCATGCTAACAGCATGACCAGCATAGGCGATGGCACAAACAGCTGCTTCACCAGCGTCCATAACTGCTA
>DATEBV010000118.1:0-4971 GCA_035287205.1 Chthoniobacterales bacterium
TAATTACGTTGATCCAGCTTCTAGTAAGTCTCTTTCAGGTTCTGCTTCTGCGACTTCTACTGATTCTCCTTATCGTAATGCCGCTGCTGATTACTCTTCAGCCTATGCCGTCGCTGAAGCTTATGCTTCCGTTTCCATTCATGCTTCTGCCGTGGCATATGCTACAGCTTATGCTTCTGCTACTATGACTTCTTCGATAGAAGCAACTGAAACTGCTTTGACAGCTATAGAAGTAGCTAAACAAGCTGCGAATAATGCACTCATCTATAAGAAAGAATCCGAAAAAGGCAATATTCCTTGGATCATTGGGACGACAGAAAAGATGGCAATATTTATACAAGCTGTTGCAGAATTTAAGGCTGTAAAAGAGGAAATGGGGACAGATCGTATTGATAGAGTGAGAGAGATGCCATCATTTAAGTTAGCAAAAGATTGCTATGTTGCTTCGCTAAAAACTAAGGAAATAGAAATACAGAATGCACTTCGATTAGCAAGGTTAGCGAAAGAAGAAGAACACAGTAGAAAGCAAGCGCTTGAAAATATGAAGAACGAAGTGAAACCACAAGAGGAATATAATCCCTATGATTGGAATGACTTTTAATTTTTGAAATTAACCACAAAAGAACAATAGAATAAAGAGCGGAAGAGAAGAGCGGAAGAGAAGAGGGGAAATTAACCACAAAAGAACGTCCAGAAAAGTAACGAGTGGCGAGTAACGAGTAACGAGTTCAGAGGCACAATTTACTAAGTTAATACTAAATGACTAACAAATAAAATTTAGCCAGCAAAAAGAGAAGGAATTAACCACAAAAGAACACAAAAAAGAGACGCAGAATAATAGTTAGGCACGGCCCAACAAATAACTTACGCATAACAAACGGTATTTTCAAAAAATAGATGTCGATAAAACAGAATTCAAAATAAATTTTAAGAATCACACTGGAAGTACGTTACAAATTAATTTAACGAGCTGAAACTACTACGAACTACGAACTATGAACTACGAACTGATCCCAATTAATAGTATATTATTAATTGGGTGATCCCTTATTAGCGTTCTTTCAAGACTAATAAGGCTCCTACCTTGATAGTTACAAAAACTATGAAAATTTTTCATCTCTTTCTCTTATCAGTCTTGATAAGTCCTGCTTGTATTTTTGCACAAGATAAAAATAGGCTGGAGGAAACTAATCAGGTTACAAGTTGCAGGTTACAGGTAACTAATCAGGTTATAGGTTGTAGGTTACAGGTTGTAGGAGCAAATCAAGCTGCAGACCATACTGTAGGTAGAAGAAGCACAGAACTACCATTGGTGGATCTTTCTTTTCAAATTGACCGAGGAGGTAAAACTACTACGAACTGCGAACTACGAACTACGAACTGTGATAACTTAGGTCAAGACCTAAGTTGTCACTTGATGATGGACCCTGCAGAACTAAAAAATATTGAAGAAGGAGTAGATGCTTTGAGAGGAGTTATTACCACGAAGAGAACGGTGGCTGAAGGAGAGGTGGCAGAAGCATCATCAGTAAGAGCAAGAGGAAGTGACGTTGCAAGTGATGTCAACTGCTGTGAGCTGTCGATTTATAGTCCTTTATTAACCTTAGCGAGTCTAAAGAAAGATTTTCAAACAGTACAAGAAAAAATCCCAAAAATAACCGAGCAAATAAAAGCAGCCAAGCAAGCGTCTAAAGAAAAGCGTGGTGGAGAAAAAGCTTATTTTTGGGATCGTATTGCTATTAAACTAGAGCAATCTCGAGATAGTTGGAATAAAGTTAATGAATTAGTAACGCAAGGAAAACATGAAAGAGCTTTCCTTTGGAGAAAAGTGGCTGAAGAATCAGAAGTATCAGCGGAAGGAATGAGACAGGTTATTATTAGCTATATTTCAGGTCAGAAAGAGGCTGCAGAACAATTAGAACGACAAGCATGGAATACTTACTATTTATCAGACGCCTCTACATGGTTACTGAAATCAAAAGAGGCATTAGAAAAAGCAGATCAAATACAAGCTGGTAGACTTCTTTCAAAACTCGCTTATGCTGATGAAGTGCAAGGAGTCGACGGCGCACAGAAGTTGAGTGTACAGGAGCTACTCGATGCTTCGAGCACCGGCGCGACGAAGCAATTCGCAGCAGAAATAGAGTTTAGGAAGGAGTCTAATGGAGAGGGAGAATTTTGGAGGAGACTAGCTGAGCACTATAAAATTGCTGCTGATTATGAAAAAAAAGCTTTAGAAGCTCATCATTTAGGAAAAGAAGATGAAAGAAATAGTTGGGTTTTAGCAGGTAAGTCTGCTTATGCCAGTGCAGACTACCAAGTAAAAGCGATAGAAGCAGAAGCAGTAGGGAAAATAACGCTTGCAGCAGGTTATAGAGACGTTGCAGCAATATCGCAAAGAGCCGCAGATCAGTGGAAGCTATCAGCTGAGAGAAAGGCTGCAAGAGAGATAAGTGAGGCTTATAGTTGGGGTAATGCAGGAATGTCTCTGCAATCTCAGGCGGACTACCAAGCAAAAGTGATAGAAGCAGAAGAAGCAGGGAAAATAACGCTCGCAGCAGGTTATCGAGAAGCTGCAGCAACATTTCAACGTGCTGCAGAGCAGAATAAATTAACAGCCGAGACTTATGTCGCAGGAAAAATGAGTGAGGCTTATAGCTGGGGTAAGGAAGCAGAATCTCTCCGATTGAAGGCAGGCTATCAAGCAAAAGCATGTGAAGCGGAGGAAGCAGGGAAAGCAATGCTTGTAGCAAGCTATCGAGAGGCCGTAGTAATATCTCAAAGAGCCGCAGATCAGTGGAAATTATCAGCCGAAACCGAGATTGCAGGGAAAGAAATCGAGAGTAATAGTTGGGGTAAAGAAGGAGAGTCTCTCCAAAAGCAGGCAGACTACTATGCAAGAGCAAGTGAGGCGGAAGAAGCAGAAGAAACTCAGTTTGCAGCAGGCTATCGAGAGGCTGCTACAATAGTTCGAAGAGCTGCTATTCAACATAGAAAATCAGCTCAAGCTTATGCTACAGAAAAAAAAGATGAGGGCGATAGCTGGAAAAGGGTAGGCAAGTTTCTCCAATCAGTGGTAGACTATCAAGTAAAAGCATGTGAAGCACAAGAAGAAGGAAAAACGATGATTGCAGTTGGTTATCGTGAGGCAATAGAAATATTACAAAAGGCAGCAGACTACCAAGTAAAAGCGATTGAGGCGATTGCTCTAGGTAAAAAAGATGAAAGTGATGGATGGGATAATGTTGCTATGTTTTTAGAATCAAAAGGATACGATCGAATAAGACGCGCTCATGCTGATGAAGTTCAAGGAGTTGCAGGTATACAGAACGTGAGTGTACAAAGGAGGTACTCTAATTCAATGAAAAGAATAGCTTTGTCACTATGCTGTGAGAAATGGCTTGCAGAGACAAAATCAGCTGAAGGGTCCGATAAAATACTATCAGATTATGTTATCGATGTTCTTAAGCGCGGAGCGTATTATAAACTCGTGAAAGATTTTGAAAAATATTGGAGCTATGTTGCAAAGGCTCATGAATTCGGGGACGATCCGCAAGCCCTTGCTTGGATTCAAGTAGCTGAAAATGTTCAACAAGCTATTGAAGCTAGTATTATTAAAGAGACGGCTAGTAGAAACAATATAGAATTAAACGAAGCTTGGAATGCTACTCTTCATGCAACATGGAAAATGGCTAAGTATAGAGCACAATATATTCAAATTGCTATGTGTTCTCAAGGTTCAGAAATTGTGAGTATAGGGAAGAAAGTAGTAGAACAGTCACAGGCTATAGCTGAATGTTATAGAAAAGCTGCAGAAGCATGTTCTTTAGGAAATGAACGAGAACCCAATTGGTGCAATAGTGCTGTCAATTCTATGGAGAAGAGTGTTAGTAAGTTAGACGAAGCCGTTGAAGTCCGCAAAAAATCTACTGAAGCACGTGTTGCAGGAAACATATTGCTAGCAGATGGCTACCTTGTAGAAGCAAAGAAATTAGAACACGCTGCAGAGTTAATGATTCAATCCACCCAAGCTTATGTAGAAGGAAGAGAATTCGAAGGGATTAGTTTAAGTTGGGCAGGCAAGTACACAGGGGAGAGTTCAGCTATAATGATCAAAGCGTTTGAAGCACAGGGTCCAGGAAACTCAATATTGGAGGTTAAACAGATCACAAAAGCCAAAGAATTAGAGCAAGAAGCAGAGAAATATAAAAAAGCAGCTACAGTAAAGACGAGAGTTCAAGAAGCTAAAGAAAAAGAGAGTGCTTCTATTGGAGCTATTTCTAGTACATGGAATGAAGTTGTAAATAGTTTGGAAAAAGCTACAGAATATTGGGATAAAGCCATAGAAGCATGTAGATTTAACAAAACTCCCATGGGAGAGAAATATATTGTCGTCGCTGAAACATACGAGCAAGCAGCAGAGAAGTATGACCAGGTAGCAAAGATACGTACAAAAGGAACGTGTTTTACCGGAGTAGAAGAAATAGAAAGGGAAGGGAAAGCTCTCGAAGAAGAAGCGGAAGTAATGATTCAAAAAATCGAGGAAAAATCGGTGCCTATTCCACCTACAAGTCGAAAGGTGAAGGAGAATTGGGGGGAGGAGATTGATTGAATTAACCACAAAAACAATAGAATGAAGAGAGGAAGAGAAGAGAAGAAATTAACCACAAAAGAACACAAGAGAACACAAAAAAATAGACCTAGCGGTGAGCCTGACTGATTAATATACTTGCTTGGTTTGATTTATACAATGTGTGTGGGTACTTGGAAGAAGTAGAAAAATTAACCATAAAAGAACGTCCGGAAAAGTAACGAGTGGCGAGTAACGGGTAACGAGTTCAGAGGCACAATTTACTAAGTTAACACCATACGAATTAGTTGCCGCTATCGTAGAAAATAAATTCTTTAGTTTAATATTTTTTCTTGTATCTCTTTTTAAAAAGGTATAAAAAAGACAAGTTTTTTTGGAGC
>DATEBV010000119.1:0-2985 GCA_035287205.1 Chthoniobacterales bacterium
GAAAGCGAGACAAGCAAATCAGATCATTGCTACCTCAGGAGCATCCCTTGATCACCTTACAGCTGCGGAGAGGGCGTGGACTAACGTTGTAGAGGGATATAAGATGGCCGTTGAAAAAGCGATGAAGGCGAAGTTGAAATGTGTAGAATTAGCGGATGCCTTTAATAATGCGGTAAGTACTCACGAAAGAGTTGCTATAGCTCAACGGGAGTATCAGAAAAAGATAAAAAAAGAAGAAGCCGATCGACTTGAGGCCGAAAGAATCAAGGCAACGGAGGAAAAAATTGCATTTGCAAACGAAATAGCACAAGCACTGATTGATACAAAAAAAGAAGCGGAAGCAGCAGCTCTTATTGCAAGTGAATCATTAAGTAAAGCACTGAGAAAAGCCAAGGAAGAGCCAGGAAGTAAAGAAAGTGAAGCAGCATGGAGAGAAGCTCTAGAGCAAACACAACAAACCAAGCAAGCGTGGGAGAAAATCTTTAATGTCTATCAAACGGCTATAACAATTTCAACAGAAGAAAACATATTTCAGACCAATTGCTTGAAGAAAGAGTGGAAGAGCGAGTTTTGTAATGTAGAGAACGAAAAAAATCGATGGGAAGCAAGAATAGGGTGGAGAGAAGTAAATCAGAAAGAAGATGAGCTAATAGCGCTGGTAGACAGGGCATCCAAAATACAGGAAGGAAGTGAAGATAGCGTAATAGCATGGGAGAATGCATTGAAGTTAGGGGAACAAGCAAAAGAAGCAATAGAGCAAACAGTTAAAGCCTACGAAATAAATACAAATAAAGCAGAAAAAAAATATCAAGCTGACTGGGAACAAGCGTGGGAGAAGGCGAAGAAAAATAAAAATAGATTAACAATCCAGGTGCAAGAAATAACAGACAGAAAAAATATAGCAAAAAAAGAAGTTGAACGAAAAGAGGCGGAGAAAGCCAAAGCTCGCGAAGCTGAAAGAACTGCAAAGCAAGACAGGGAAAATAATATTGTAAAAGTAAAGATAGCAGAAGAACAAGCTAGAATAGAGAGAGGAAAGGCAGAGTGCGAAAGCCTTCAAAGGGAAGCAAGGACGAAGACTCTAGAAGCCACAGAAAGTGCAAGAAGAGCTAGAGCAGAAGCTCAGCAATCTTATGAAAGAGCAGAAGCTACACACGCAGAGGAGAAGAAGTGTTGGTTGTCATCTTCTAAGGATGCAAAGAAGTATCAGGCTGATGAATTGGAGAGATCCGTTACTGTAAAGAGAGCTGAGGCGAAGTCTTGGGATAAAGCTTCAGGCTATTGGGATAAGGCAATTGAGTTACTTGCACAAGGAAATAGTGAAAGAGCTCATTTTTGGATTATGAAAGCAAATATTACAGGAAACGTTGCAGAAGTAAAATTTCTAGCAGCTAAAGTTTGCGATAGGAATTGGATGATACATCGAGATAGACCTCATGAGATCATAACATTGATTAGAAATAAGGTTTGGCCAATAGTAGTACAAGCAATGAAGGATTTTACTGAGTATCCGAGTGAAACCAGAATGCGCAATACTTCTGTTTTGTCTTCTACTGCTGCTTCTGCATGTGTTTATTGTCCCGGTTTTGCTAATTGTTTTTCTGCTTTTATTTCTGCTTCTGCTTTTGTATGCACTTCTGCTTATACTTCTGCGTGTATTTCCGCTTATGCTTATGCTGACTTTCAGCTTTCTCTTGCTGTTTTTGCTTCTGATTCTCCTATTGCTATGAATATGGCTGAATTTTTTGCTACTGGTTCTGTTTCTGATGATGTTCCTGTTATTCTTTCTTGTTATGCTTCTCAATATGCTTCAGTTGCAGTTTCAGTTTCTACTTATATTTCAGCTTTTACAATCTCAAAAATTTTTGCAGAGTCAGCAACTGAAGCTGCTGACTCTATAAAAATTTTTGGAATCGTAGAAGCAAGGAGTATGAGTGTTTTTGAATTATCAAAAAAACATCCCAATTGGTTTACAGCTGCTGCAAGAGAAAACATTATTTGGTCTGTTCAATCAGTACGCGAAACAGCTGATTTTGCTCGCGCTGTGGTAGAGTTCAAGAGAAAACAAGAAGCCCTTATTGTGGTATCCGATAGGAGACGGGAGATAGAAAATATACGAGAACGCGATCGTCGAGTAGAACAAGAAAAGCTTGCAGAAGTTAAGGTGCTGGCAGAGAGCGCTTGTGCTGATGATAGCAAAGCAAAAATCGATCGAATGAATGCTATAATTAAAAGAACGCGTGAAAAGTTTGGCTCACCGGTATCGCAAGTAATGAAAAATTTTATAGAGCATCCCAACGAAGCAACACTAAGAGCTATTGGTAAATCTTTTGTGATTTCCATGAATGCTGATGAAGCAGAGGAATATCTAGAAATAGCCGAAGTGTTTTTTAAGCAGTGTGCTAATGAAGAAGTAGCGTTAGTAAGCAAGAAAAATATTGATGTTGCTCTACGAGAAAATATTGATTGGGCAGCGACAATAACACCTGATATAACAGAATTTGCCCGAGCTATTGTGAATTTTAAGAGGGCGCAGGAGGCTGCAAAGCAGCCTCAGTTGTAAGTTTAAGTAGATTTTTGCTCACTTTGTGATTTTGACTTCTATCTTCCATCTCCTATTTTCCAATTACAAACTCAATTTTATGAAAAAATTTATTCCATTCATCCTCCTTGCCGCTTCAGCAAGCTCTAGCCTTCTTCTTGCAGAGAATGAAAATAGGCTAAAGGCAACTAATCAGGTTACAGGTTGCAGGTTGCAGGTTGAAAAAAACAGGGGACAGGCTACAGGGAACAGGCTACAGGTAAGAGACACAAATCAGGGAATAGAGTACAGATTACAGGGTACAGGATTGAAAACGGCAGAACTACCATTAGAAGATCAGATTGGGCAACGAGCTGAAATTACCACGAACTACGAACTACGAACTGCGAACTGTGACAATCAAGATAGTAACCTTGATTGCCACCCGATGATGAATCCTGAAG
>DATEBV010000120.1:0-2984 GCA_035287205.1 Chthoniobacterales bacterium
TTTCTTCGCAGGAGGGAAAATCTGAAAGATTACTTCGTTTTTTTCTCTATTTCTTATTGCTCTGTTGCTTACAGCCATGGAGGATGATGGCTTCAACTCCAGGTGGAGAAGAACTTTTAAAATATGTTTACGAAGAAGGAATGCGTTTTGTTGATGAAGTTATCGAAGAGGAAGGCTCTATCAACCATCAGCCTCCTCTTAACTCAGTACAGATAACGTCCCATATTGCAGAAGAAAGAGCATCTGGAGAAACTTCTTCTGTTAATAATCATTCCATAGCAGATCCTGATTTAGAGTTAGATAATAATGAGTTAACAAATAATAAGATGAATAACTCCGTAATTTACCAACCTGTTCATACGATGAAATCAATTCTCTTTATTTGCACAGGAAATGTTTGTAGAAGCCCTATGGCAGAAGCCCTTTTTTGCAAGATGATTGAAAGGCGTTCTGATGTGAAAGTTGCTTCCGCTGGAGTGTGGGCTCAACAGGGGCGTTCTGCTAGTGATGAGGTATTAGAGGTTCTCACAGAACATGGTATTAATTTTTCTGTCTTCCGAAGTCAACCCGTGACAAAAGATCTTGTACAACAAGCAACGCATATTTTTGTCATGCAGTCTTACCATAAGCAGATGCTTGAAGATAGCTATTTAGAAGCTAAGGGGAAGACTTTTTTATTAAAATTAAATGATCAATTGGATATTGAAGATCCCATAGGAGGAAATATTTCTGTCTATCAGCGATGTAGTCAAGAAATCCAATCGACTCTCAACGACATCCTCACTTTTATAGATCAACCCAATGTAGGCGTTCAGATCCCCTCCTTCGGAGGACGGATCTGAACCAAATGACCCGACTACAAAGTAGTAGTGTAAATATATTGTATAGTTTGTTGAGAAGCTACTGAACAGCCTGTTTCGACTTAGCCTATAGTTCAGAGCTCACCTTCGAAAGAAGGAACTCTGAACGGTTACAACCCAATTTTTCCAAACAAGAACAACAACAATTCCTCAAATGAGAAAATTGTTTGCCAAGGTAACATCTTCTTTGATTTATTGTCAAGACCCAAAGCCAGCTAAGCTAACCATCCAATCTCAGTTATCCAACTTCCTAGTAAGAGGGGCGATTACGTCAACTCCACGAAAATGAAACCGACTACAATCACTTTTATAACAAGGCTTCCAGTGCTGAAGGGAGATCTAGTGCTCTGTACACGAGGATTTATCGTTTCACTTCTCACTTCCTCACGCAGCAATCAACAATCAACTTAAACTCTCAACTTAAACTTATATTTGGCCAGTTGGCTGAATAGTTACCTAAATAATAGTTACCTAAATATTAATATGAAAAAAAATATAAAAAAATTAGTTTGTTTTAAACTTATAGCTGTTCTATTCAGTGCTCGTTACCTCCTGGCCCAGGCGCCGAGCCCTTTCAATGAAAGTGATGTCATTCCAGGATGTGAAGACACTTTAATGAGTTTGACACATATCGAGGCCATGCATTATTACAACTGGCTGGAGAATAATCAAAAGTTGGAGGCTGAAGGCTTGGGATTCGAAGGGACTGAGACAATAGCGAACAATAGAGTAGAAGATAACAACTCAGCGTTAGATTTGAAGTGTTCCATGCAGATGAATCCTTCAACAAGTAAAAACTTGTCGTCACGGCTTGGAAAAGTTCTTACCACGCAAGATGATATTAGTGCAGCTCGAGCGATACCAGCAAACAGAGGTTTTGCGGAGCCTAAGGTCGTGAATAGCTCGAGAATATCATCATCTGTTCCACAAGCAACTGCTCAGGGATTTGATGAGGATTCCGATGAGGATTCGATAAGAATGGGAACAGTTGTGGAAAATGTGCAGAAGACCGCCATCGCTGAAGCGGCAATAGCAACTTTTCAACAACTGGAACGTGCTGAGCATACCTTGCGTAATTTAACGACTCAGCAGAGCAGTACTGGATCTGCTCAACAACATGTTGATAGGAATGTGATGTCTGAGGACTTTGTAACTTATTTTAAGAGAGAGATCAAGGAGGCAGATGAACAAGCTAACCAAGTGGATCAGATAGCATCGCAAGCGGATCAGACAACAGTCTTAGAAAAAGCAAAAAATGCTCAAATAGCTTATGATAATTTGATTGAAATTTGTAAATCTTATATAGATGGACTTCCTGAACATTGTGAACCAAAATGGAAGATTCCGATCGAGCGTTCTAAATGTGAAGGCTATATTAACAAAGCGCAGAGGAGGAAAGATTATTGGGCTTGTGAGATTGAGAGAAGGGACAATTCTTTAAAAGTGAATACGACAGGATCTACAGGTAATGGTACACCTACGATGATTTGGCCCCAAGGAGGGAATAATAATCAAGAGGGAGAGAAGGAGAGAAGAATTAAAGAGGCTCTGGATCAAGCGAGAGCTGAAGTTGAGGAAAAAATAGCTGTAGAGGAAAAGCAAAAGGCAGAAGAGGCTAGAAAGCAAGTTGCAGCTATGCAAAACAAAGTTAGAGAAGCACAACGATTGTACTTTCAAAAGCAAGCAGAATTTATAAACTTAACAAATGAAAAGGCTAAAAAGCAAGAAGACGTTGAGAAAGAGAAATTTAAAGTCGATACGCTATCACATGAAAAAAGAAAAATAGATGAAAAAATTACAATAGCGATGGAGAAAGCTGCTGCTGATAAAAAGGAGGCCGATAGAACAAAAGCGCTAGGTCAAGAAATGGTAAAAGCTGCAGAGGAAGCTAAATCTCAAGCACAGAAAATAATAGAAGCAGCTAAAATTAAAGAGGGAGTTTGTGTTCAAGCTCAAGCGGAAATAGTTAGATCGCAAGAGGATGCGCGACTAAAAAGTGCAGAAGTTTTTAGACTTCAGTCTATTATAGCCAATGCAAAAAATGATGAAAGAAATGCCATTGAAAAAGTTCGAATAGCAACAGAACAAGCAAAGGTTGAACGACTTGAAGCAGAAACAGCAAAG
>DATEBV010000121.1:0-10333 GCA_035287205.1 Chthoniobacterales bacterium
CCGGTGCTCGGAGCATCGAGTATGTTATATACGCTCAACTCCTGTGCGCCGTCGACTTCTTGCACTTCATCAGCATCAGCGAGTTTGGAACGAAGTCTAGGAAAGAAATTTTATGAACTAGTGCTTCCTGCATTTATTTCAGAAGAGTACCTTCCTGAATCCTCATTGAGGATCGATGCATATCGTCATGTGGCCACAGCACCCAACCGTGATGCTCTTAAAAAACTTGAAAAAGAGTGGCGTGATCGTTTTGGTCCTTTGCCTGGGCCTGTATCCCATCTTCTCATGACGGAAACAATTCGTCGTGCTGCAGTAGAACATGGAGTAAGCAAGGTTGAGACACGAGGTAATAAATTAATGCTTACCCGAAAAGGAGATTTTCTTCTTTTAGGACATCAATTTCCTCGATTAGCAGCAGTGAAACCTGAGTCGAAGCTGGTTGAGATTTTAGGATTTTTGGATTCGTTGAACTGAAATAACAGAAAGAAAGAAGAAAGAAAAAATAGCCACAAAAGAACACAAAGAAACACAAAAAATAAGAACACAAATAAAAAAGGTGATTGTGCTTGCTCCTTGCAGATCAGTGAATTTCCTGTAGAGTTGCTATCAACGTCATTTTATTTCTGTGAAATAAAATGACATTGATAAAATTAGCAACACTTGCAATTCAACCGTAATTTTAGAGTTTGGAAAGCAACTTTATCGCTTCCATCGTTTCCATCCCTGTGAATTTCTTCTTCCTTCATCTTTTTTCATCTCTGTGCATTGTTAGAAAATGTACAGCCTCTAAGGTAACATCCTTAGTGGTGGTTATTATTTTGTTTTTGAGTAGTTGTTTGCTCCAAGCAGAAGAGATGATTGTTAATGGTATGGCTGCCATCGTTAATAACGAGGTTATTACCTTTTCGCAGGTGAGGGAGTTAGTTGCAACACAGGAGCGATCGGTGGCAGAGACTCTTCAAGGTCAGCAATTGGCTGATAAAATTAAGGCTATGCATGAAGCTGCGATTAAGGATCTCATTGATCGGACACTCATTTTGCAAGAGTTTAAGAAAAAGGGGTATTCTATTCCTGAATATATGGTGGATGATCGTATTCAAAAAGTAATTCGTGAAGAGTTTGGCGGAGATCGTGCCGCTTTTGTTAAAACGCTTCAGAGTCAAGGGTTCTCTGTAGCGCGTTTTCGACAGGTGCAAAAAGATAATATTATTGTTAGTTCCATGCGTGCTATGAAACAGCGCGAGAACTATGTGGTTTCTCCTGTCAAGGTGCGTTCTTTTTATGATAAAAATCGTGCAACCTACACAACACCTGAGCAGATTAAGCTTCGAATGATTGTGCTTCATAAGGAAGAGGAGAATGGGACTGCTCCTCAGGCTGTTTCGAATAAAAGATCGATGGCTGATGAGATTCGACAAAAGATTGCTGCTGGAGCCGAATTCGATCGTATGGCACAGATGTATTCTGAGGATTCAACGCAAGATTCAGGAGGTGATTGGGGATGGATTGAGCGGAAAACACTCAATGATGATCTTGCCAAAGCTGCCTTTTCCATGAAGGCAGGAGAGGTGAGCTCTGTGATTGAAGTAGGGGATTCTTATTACATTCTCATGGTTGAAGCGATTAAAAATGCCTCTGTAAAACCTTACTCAGAAGTACAACGATCGATAGAGCAACACCTCATCGAAGAAGAGATGGTTAAGGGGCAAAATCGTTGGTTGAAGGGGTTGAGGGAGAAGGCCTACATTAAGATTCTGTAGCTATTCGGCCAACAGGCCGAATAGAGGCTGTAGGCTGTAGGCTGTAGGCTGTAGGTAGTGAAATCATAGCCGTATCACTACAACAATGCCATTCTTGATCGTTGACAAAATCAATTTGAGTTCAGACAATCCTTGCGAATAATATTTGGCTAACCCTTCCGATAAACTGGGCGAAAAATATATAAATATTGGGTTAATTTGGTTAGTAAATTTTTTTAAATATGCTGAAATCTTTGCTACAGCGACTGAGGAGGTATAGGAAAATTGGGGTCAGGGTTCGTAATCTTGACCAAAACATGATTCCATCGCATTAACTGCAGAGAAGTTTTTACTTTCGGATACTTTCAAAATAAAGAGTTCCATTGGTTAAGATTCGAGACCCTGACCCCATTTTCCTAACTGGGTTAGCCGAATATTTACAAAAGCATCGTTTTGCTTCTTACTTTGTCATGAAGTAACCAAAAATTAACTTGAATTTACATTCGGCTTATTGTCCGAATAGTTACTTCCTTTCACACGATGAAATTTTTTACCAATTTTTTACTTAATTCAGTCGTATTACTTAGTGCTACCACTCTCCTTGCTCAGGTTGAAAATAAGTTGCAGGGAGCTGAAAGAGTTCTTCCTAACAATACTACTGTGAACTGTGACAGCTCAGATAAAGACTTGAGTTGCCATCTGATGATGGATCCATCATATATTAGCGAGGGAGCTAAAGCCTTGGGATTTTTGGGAAGAGAAGAGGGCATCGCAAGAGCATTACCAGTGAGTGTAGAAAGAAATGACATTGTGAATTTCGTCTCTTCTAGCTCTTCTGTCAATCACGTGTTCAGTGATGCAGAGCTGGATAGAGCAGCGGAAGATAACGATCCAATAAGCGGATCGGTGAATGAGTACTTCGAGCAAGAAATCATGAATAATATTTATGCTAAGTGTGCTGCGAAAGTTGCCACCTTATCACTTCAAGAGCGTCAACTTGCTGACGCGGGATTAACCCTTTCTCAAGCAGAAGCGAGAGAATGGGCAATAGCGAAGGAGGCAGCAGAACAAAAAATAGGAAGTGCTCAAACAATCTATGACAGAGCAGTAAAAGAAACTGGAGAAGCCAAAGAAGCGGCTTCAAATGATTATGAGATTAAGAAACTTTATGAGAAGTTGGTATATGCTAAATTAAGAACAGCCCAAGAGGTTCTTCCAGCTATTACTGTAAGAAATACCTCGCAAAGAGCAGAAGCAGAAGCAGAACTTGCCAGAGCAGTAGAAGAAGAGATCCAAGCTGCTGAAGCTTTTAAAATAGCCAAAGCAGCGAAAGCACTAGAAGCCGCTGTTGATATGATTTCAAAGACTCCTACTTTGGATAATACCGCGATGACTCTTTTAGAGCCTTCGGAAAGTTCTGTAGTTAATCCTGTTGTTTTGCCAAAAAATATTTGTCCTATTTTATGGTACGATGAACAGATCGCTATAGCAGCACAAAAAGGACAAGAAGCGTTAGAACGTGTTGCTGCAGCCTTGGCTCAATTAGACAAGGCTGTAAAAGAGTACGAAGAACTGGGGGTTCAAATTCAACAAAAAAAAGGAAGACTTACTGATGCTTTGCCTAAGACACAAGAAAAAATTCAAACGGATATTAAGGAATTACAAACCAAGAGAGACACAATAGCATTGCAAAAGAAACAAGACAGTGAAAAGGAAGTTGAAAAATTAGAACAAGCTGTAACAAAGGCCGCAGAAGATACTCAGAAGGCTAAAGAAGCTAAAGAAGTGCCTAAGATTCAAGTTGCTCAATTGGTTCAAAATATTAAGAAAACATTTGAAATCGAAAGAGAAGAGGGTGGGAGAGAGGACAGAATTGCTAAGGCGATTCAAGATACGGATCTTAAAAGGACAAAAAGAGACAAATCCATAGCGGATGTAATTGCTTGCTACGAAAAATCAAGTAAAGAAGCTGCCTTGATCGCAGCTGATACAACTAAAGGTTCTGCAAGTAGAGGTAGTAGGATTGCACGTGCAGCAGCAGCTCAGGATATGATACAAGAAAAAAATAAAGCCTTCTTCACTCGTTTGGAGAAAGCAACTGAGCAAGCACGAGCTGCAGCACAACAGATCATAGCAGTAAAAGTAGAAGCCGCTTTTGCCCAAGCCAGACAAGCAAAGATCGCAAGTGAAGAACCTTGTGATAAGAGTAGGTCAGATCTGGCCATGATGATGGATAAATGGACTTCCCTACTAACCTGCGCAGCCATAACTTCCGCCTTAACCTCCTCTGACCGCGTTTCTTTCTATGCCTCAGTCTTTGTCCCCCTCTGCACTTCAGCTTTCTCTGCAGCCTCTGCCTCTGCTTCTATTTCCGCCGCCGTTTCCGCCGCCACTTCCGCCTACGCCTATGCCTCCGCGGCAGATTTTGCCTACACTTCTGTTTCTGCCTACGCTGCAGCTTCCGCAGTAGCCTACGTTTATACCTTTATTTCTGCGTCCGCAGCAGCCTCTGTAATAGATGACGTGGTCAATGACACTAAAGTTTTTGCCGACTTGTCAAGGCAATATTTAACAACAACAGGACAAAGTAGTATAGGCTGGTCAATAAGTGCTGTACGTGAGGTAGCAACTTTTACACATGTTATGACAAAATGCAAAGAAGCAGATTTTAGGTGGCAAGAATCTGGAAGTGAAGAAATTATAACAGTTGCGAAAGAAGTATTCAATGTCGCTAAGGAGCTAAATAACGAAGATGCTTGGAAGAAAGCAGGAGCTACAGCCCAAAAGGCCGCTTTCTATTTTAAGGATATGAGTTCTCAAGGAATGAGTCGTGAAGAAGCCATACAACAAAGAAATTATTGGACAGAGGAGGCCAATCTCGCTGACGTCAAGGCATTGGCAACAAGTCCCTGTAATGATAATTGGGAGGCAAAACACAATCGAGCTAACAGCATCATGAAGATGGTACGTGAAAAAATTGGATCGCCAGTATCCCAAGCGATGAGGGAATTTATGCTGCATTCCAATGAGACTACGCTGCAGACAACAGGTAAATCTTCTATTATTGCCATGACCTCTGCTGAAGCTGAAGAAGCATTAGAAACGGCCGAAATTTTTGCTAAAGTGGCTACTGATGCAGCAAAGTTGGGAAGAGATAAAAAAATTGATGCTGTGACGCAAGAAAATGTTGATTGGTCTGTAATTGTAACACGTGAGATTGTAGACTTTGCTCGGGCTGTAGCCGATTTTAAGAGAGCGCAGAAGGCTGCTTTGCAGCTTTAGTTTAACTGGACTTTGGCCATTTTTTATATGGATGCCGCTACTATTGTGACTTTTTCAGCATTATCAAGCGTCGCTATACCCCAGATGTCATTCCCGCGGAGGCGGGAATCCAGAACGCTGTCGATCTTTATTCCTGCTTTCGTAGAAGTATTTCTTTTACCGTCGTTGTTAATTTAAATTTAGGATCTTTTTACGCTATAACTCAAATTAGAATTGACCGTGTACTGGATTCCCGCCTCCGCGGGAATGACAGAAATAACGATGCGTGATAATAATTTTCTAAAGTCTACAAAAAAAACATGAATTTTAAACATGAATTTTAAAAATGTTTCTTCTCTAAAGAAACGACCTCATCTCCACTAACAAATTGGCCAAAGTCCAGTTTGAGTTAAAAGTTTAAGTTTAAGTGGGACTATCAGCTTCTCCCTATATTTATCGCTTTTATCGCTTCCATCCTTGTAAATTTCTTCTTCTTTCATCATCTTTCATCCCTATTGATGAATTTCCATGGATTGGCTTCGGCTGCTAAACGTTTAAAATTATGAACAAATACAAAAAAATCATCATGCCTCTTTTGCAGGCAACGGTAACGCTTCTTCTTCTTTGGTGGATTTTTCATGATCCAACCAAGCGGCATCAAATGCTAGTAGCGTTAGAGAATGCCAATCTGTGGTGGCTTGTTCCTGGAGCTATCTCTTTTGGTCTTGTACTGGTGTGTGGCACCATGCGCTGGCATCTCCTTCTTTCAGTACAGGAAATTGGCTTAAGCTGGGGGCGAACATGGCAACTACTTATGATTGGGATGTTTTTTAATCTTTTTCTCTTGGGTTCTACAGGAGGGGATCTGCTAAAAACCTTTTATGCCATGCGTGAGGTGCCTCATAAAAAGACGGCTGTTTTTCTTAGTATTGTCGTTGATCGTGTGGTAGGGATGTTTTCTCTCATGATGGTAACTCTTGTTATCTGTCTTTTCTCTTTTTCTACACTCTGGGAAACGCCCGTGACTCGTGGTCTTCTTAGCACAGTGGCGATTGTTTTTGGTGGTTTTCTTGTGATGTTAATTCTTAGTTTTATCTTGAATCATTTTCATCTTTGGAAACGTCTTCCGAAAGGTATGCCAGGTCATCAATTTCTTGTTGATGTGGCAACCGCTTTTTCCTCCTATGCTCGTGATGGACGTTCTCTTGGTCTAGCCTTTTTGATTTCAATTTTTCTGAATCTCTTTCTTTTTGGTAGTGCAGTCTTTGCTGCTTATGCCTTTGGAGCGCTTCCAGGTGCACCGGGAGCAGGTCCTATGATTTCAGTGATGCCTATTGTCAATACAATCAGCGCTCTTCCCATTAGCTTAAGTGGGGTTGGCGTGCGTGAAGGTCTTTTTGAAACCCTCTTAAACACTCTCTATGCTACGCCCAAGTCCTTGGCAGTTTTGATTTCACTAACCACGTTTGTGCTGACTGTCTTTTGGAGTCTGATGGGAGGAATTGTTTATCTTTTCTATCGTCCAAGCCGTATAGGTGAATTTTCAATTAATGAAATGGAACAACAGGTTGACTTTGTTGAGCAAGTTTTAGAAGAAAAGACGGAAGAAATGTAAGGAATTCATTACGAAAAGAACGACCAGAGAAGAGCAGAAATTAGCCACAAAAGAACACAAAAGGACACGAAAGAAGAAATAAAGAGTGAAGGGTAAAGCGTAAAGAACCTCAAAAAGCATTTCCTAACTGAGGTAGCCTAAGATTTACCTTTTTCCTATTGTTTCATTTCTGCGAAAGCTGGAATGTTTAAAAGATATTTTTTGGAAGTCATCACTTTTTGCAGACTTTAAAAAATAACACGTCTCTTCGTCATTCCAGCGGACGCTGGAATCTAGGGGAACGTCATTACAGAATTGATGATCCCATAACATAAAGTCACCATTTCTTCTGTTTCAGAAAAATAGTGACTCATGGGTATTTCGTATTTTCTCGGGTTTTCGTGCAGACAGCCTTCTGGATTCCCGTCTTCGCGGGAATGACAATAGAGAGTAACGAACTTTTATCTTAAAATACACATTGCATTTTTAACGGTACTATAGATTTTTGAAAATGGCTAAAGTCCAGTTTGAAAAAGTATCTTGTTATTTTTCCTTTTTGAATTAAAAAGGAGGAATACTTTTTGCTAATCTAAATAAGATTTATTTAACCTAGAAACGTGAATAGAACTGGATGAGATTTCGTAAGAAGTTGATCTCAAAATGATTTTTACGAGCTCGTGGCATACCTTGAGCCATGGCTTGCCATGGCGCTTCCGTGTTCGTACGCGAGTATAGTTCGGGAAAAACTTTTTGAGGTCAAGTATATTGCGAAAGATCGCCAGTCTCTATTCACGTTTCTAGGTTTAACTAACAAATATTATGAAAATTACATCTTTAACTTCTATTACTGTTTCTTTAGGATTATTAAGTGCTCATCTTCTCCCAGCAATGAATCCTTCTCTTGAAGAAGGGTCAAAGGCATTGGGAGAGGCTTTAGGGATTTTTGGGAGAGATGGGGCTAGCTCGAAACGCATCATGGCTGGGAGTATGGAAGTAGAAGCAGGAGTGAGAGAGGGTGATATTATAAATGTTGCTTCTCCAAACAATATTTTAAGATTACGTGGTGGAGGGCCTAAAAAAATCCGGCAATCCCAATCTAAAGGAGGATTGAAATCAACAGGGGAGAACGAAGATGAATTTGATCCTGCTGATGTTGCGAGTGAAATTGTTTGTGATGTAATTCATACTGATATAGACATAGCGGAAAAAATAAGGAGTATTCCTCAAAAACTTCAAGAAGCACATTCAAAAGCAGAAAAAGCAACGAAAGATAGCTTGTCTTGTTGGAAGGAAGTTATTACTTCATTAGAAAAAAGTAAGAAGTATTGGGAAAAAGCTTTTGAAATTCAAAAAATAGGAATTGCTTTACCAAGGAGTGCAGTGAACTATAGTTTAGTGGCTTCTGAATCTGAACAAGCAGCAGAATATAGTAGAAAAGCAGCTGAAGCCTATGCGCAGGCATGGGAAAAAGATGAGGAGGAGGATTGGGAACTAGGAAATCTATGGAAAGAAGCAGGTAAATCAATGCAGCTTAGTGCTAATTGCGGAGTTAAGGCTATAGAAGTACAAGGTTTAGGGAGAGAAAATAAAGCTCAAGAGTATATAGAAACATCAAAAGTATTTAAGCAAGCTTTAGAAAAATTTGTTGAAGCAGTTCAGTTGTTACAAGAAGAAAAAAAAGAAGAGAATACTACATTATTGTATCAAGGCCTATCTCTTCAATCAGAAGCCATGAGTAAGAAATATAGACTTCAAGAACAAGAAGCGCAGGAAGCTGGGAGGAGAACACTTGCAGTAGGTTATCAGGAAGCAGTCGGAATTTCTCAAAGAGCAGCAGATGCACAGAAACTAGCTGTTGAAAGACGTGTTGCTGGAGAAAAGAGAGAGGGTTGTGATTGGAGTAACCAAGGAAATTCTCTTCAGTTAAAAGCCGACTATCAAGCTAAAGCAAGTGAGGGAGAGGAAACTGGAAAAAGAGCCCTTGCAGTAGGTTATCAGGAAGCAGTAAAGAGCTTTCAAGAAGCAGCTGATCAGTATACGGAGGCAGCATTAGCTAAGGCTGCAGGAGGTAAAGATGATTATCATTTGCAGAAGGAGGCGGAAGCAACTGCGAAAGAGGCTGATGCTATAGCAAAGAAAGCTGATTATCAAAGTAAAGCAAGTGAAGCGCAAGAAGCAGGAAAAACAGTACTTGCTGCAGGTTATCAAGAGGTGGCAGTGACCTATCAGAGACTAGCTGATCAGAATAAGGAGGCAGCGTTAGCTATAGGAGCAGGATGTGAAAATAATTGTGATCGTTTGCAACAAATGTTAATTGCGACTAATGACGAAGTTGATGCCATAGTAAAGAAAGCTGACTATCTAGTTAAAGCAAGTGAAGCGCAGGAAGCTGGAAAAACAGCACTTGCCGCAGCTTATCAAAAGGCAGCAGAGACTTATCAAGGAGCAGCAGATTCGTTCAAGAAAGCAGCATTGGCTGAGGCGACAAGTAATGGTGCTTATGATAATTGTTATTCTCGTGATTGGCTTAAATTTGGATATGCGATTGCGGATGAAGCTGCTGCTATAGTAGAAAGTGCGGAGACAGAGCGTCCTTTAAAAAAAGGATGTTTTATGGAAGTATTAGGAATTAAATAATGAGCTGGCGCCAGTACTTTTGTTTTTAAGCAGTTGTTTTCTTCAAGCAGAAGAGGTCATTCTTAATGGTATTACTGCTATTATGCGGGAATGGAATTTTTGCCCTCCTCCACGAGAATGACAACAGAGAGTAGCGGCTTTTTATTTTGAAATACACAATAACATTTTTTAACTGGTACTACTGGACTTTGGGCATTTTTATATGAGAGTGACATTATTGATATCAGTTTTTTAATATCATGTAACTACCAAGGTAGGTACCTTGGTAGTTGTTTAGGAGTTTAGGAGGTGAGGAGTTTAGGCGATAAAATGCGGGAACTATAGAAAAACTTTCCTCTAAACCCTTAAACATTTAAACCTTTAAGCACTACCAACGTCTTCATAGACGTTGGTAGTAATAATATCATCAAAAAAATAGAATGGGTATTTCAGAAAAACAGTCGATACATCTTAACCGTCATTCCAGCGGACGCTGGAATCCAGGAGACTGTCGATCTTTATTCCTGGTTTCATAAAGTATTTTTGACGCAACTATAACTACCTTGGTAGTTACCGCTACTACCCAAATCAGAATTGACCTTCTTCTGGATTCCCGCGTCCGCGGGAATGATGAGAAGGAGTGTTATTTTTTAAATTCTGCAAAAAATGAAGACGTTCCAAATTTTTTTTCCTTTTTTAGATAGCTTGGTGTAAAAGACGTATGAATTTAACTTTAGAACCTATCTTTGTCGTTACCGCTGATGGCAAGCTAGTAACAGAGCCTAGTCTCCTCGCTCAATTTAATATTCCTATTGGCGGAGTTTCTTTGGAGCCGCTATCTGAAAACGTCTTAAAATCTCTTAAAGAATTAACTATCATTATTCTTCCCATTATTATGGGCGGTCATAAAACAACCACTATCATGGGAGGTCCTGGAGATTTTTTGAAAGCTCCTATTGCGTTTGAATTAAGTAGCAAGAGGGTAAGAAAAGGAGTTTGTTATCTTCGCTATTCGTTGCTACCAACATCACTTTATTTCACTGAAATAAAGTGACGTTGGTAAAATTGGTAGCACTTGCAATTCTGGTATCACTTGAGAGTATTCAGAGATTTTTTATATTGT
>DATEBV010000122.1:0-2177 GCA_035287205.1 Chthoniobacterales bacterium
GCAGAGCATTACGAGGGAGGAGTATTAGAAACACAATGTTCTCAATATAATTTTGAACTTAGAAAAGCGGAGAAAAAGAGGAGTAATTGGACGACTGAGGTAGAAGAATGCCGTCAGAAAAAAGCAAACTCATTTGACCCATTTGGCCTATTTGAACCGCTCGATCCAGTTTCTTCAATTGTGGATCAGCGATTTGCAAATCAATTTACCAATGGTGTTAGCACAAATTCATTTTCTCCATTTGCCAATATGGCAGGAGAAGCGTGGGAAAGCGTTAAAAGAGACGCAAAAACTAAAGCCACAGAAACTACAGAGAGTGTAATGAAAGTTGCAGCGGAGAAAGCGCACGCTCTATCCGAAGGAGAACAGATGATCCTAGTAAAAAAGAGGGAAGGCGAAGCCGCCTTTGCTCGAGCCAGGCAATCAAAGAGCGAAAGTGGATGGAATGAAGCCAAAGCCGCAGCTGTGGCGATTTCAAATTATTGGAATGGAATTGTAGAAAACATTAAATCAGAGAGAAGTTCTCTAGCAGTTAGTCAAGAAGAAGCCACATTTCAAAAAGCTTATTGGATGGAAAAATCAGGTGTTGCTGAGGTCAAAGCACTAGGACCAATCCCTTGCAATGATAGGTGGGAGACAAAACGAGATAGGGCTGATGCGATGATGACGATGATTAGAAATAAGGTTTGGCCTTTCGCTTCGAAGGCGATGAAAGCATTCATCGCGAATCCGAGCGAAGCAAGGATGCGCGATGCTTCTGCTTATGCTCCTACTTCTGCTTATGCTTATGCTTATGCTTCTGTTTATGCTTATGCTTCTGATTCTGCTTCTGCTTATGCTTCTGCTTCTGTTTATGCTTCTGCTTCTGCTTCTGCTTATGCTTATGCTGCTGCTTATGCTGCTGCTTCTACTTCTGCTTCTACTGCTGCTGGTTCTGGTTCTGGTTCTTCTTCTTCTGCTGCTTCTTCTGCTTATGCTTCTGCTTATGCTTATGCTTATGCTTATGTTTCTACGGCTTCAAAAATTTGTGCCGAATCAGCCTCGGACGCAACGGATTCGGCACAAATTTTTGAAACCATAGAAACAACTAATACTCTCGTTCTTGAGCTGACAAGAAAATATCCCCGTAATTTTACAGATGCTGGAAAAGAAAATATTGCTTGGTCTCTTCAGTCCTCACGCGAAACAGCCGATTTCGCTCGTGCTGTAATAGCATTTAAGAGAGAACAAGAAGCTTCTAATCCACGACTATCTAGCCAAGAAACAGCTACACGAGAACAAAATAGTCGTATAGAACAAGGAAAGCTTTCAGAAATCAAAGCTCTGGCAAACAGCCCTTGTGATGATGATTGGAGAGCTAAAGGAGAGAGAGCTAATGCCGTTTCAAAGATGACTCGCGAAAAATTCGGATCACCAGTATCACCAGCAATGAAAGAATTTATAGCTCATCCTAGTGAGGCAACGCTACGAGCTACCGGTAAGTCTGTTGCGATCGCCATGAGTTCCTCTGAGGCAGAAGAAGCACTCGAAACGGCCGAAATTTTTGCCAAGATATCTTCTGACGGAGCAGAACTTGGAAGAAAAAAGAGAATGAATGCTGCAACGCAAGAAAATATCGATTGGTCGGCAACAATAACACGTGAGATTGTAGAATTTGCACGGGCAGTGGCAAATTTTAAGAAGCAGCAAGAAAAGCTATCATCCTTTCCCGACGAGCTATTGGTGCCCATTCTCAAAGTAGCCTACCAGCCAGATCTCAAAAATCTGAAAGAGAATGCAGCAGAAGCAATGAGAAAATCTCAAGAAGCACGATCAAACGAACGAACTACTACTGGAAGTATTTCTATCTCATGGCATCATACTGCTAACAGTTTAGAGAAAACCGCCGCATATTGGACAAAAGCCTTCGAAGCCCAAGAAGCTGGCAAAACAACGCTTGCAGCAGCCTACCGCGAAGCCGTAGCAACCTCTGAGCGAGCCGCAGATCAGTGGAAACTTTCCGCTCAAACCTTTGCCGCAGGAAAGAAAAGGGAGGGGGTTCGTTGGATGGAGGAAGGTGCCTCCCTTCAATCAAAAGCCAACTACGGCGCTAAAGCATCTGAAGCGCAAGAAGCCGGCAAAACAATGCTTGCAGCAGCCTACCGTGAAGCCGCAGCAACATCCCAACGCGCCGCAGA
>DATEBV010000123.1:0-2655 GCA_035287205.1 Chthoniobacterales bacterium
AAGATGGTGATATTGTGCTTTCCGAAGAAGCCTTAACTTACCGTCCTGAGATGCTTTACTTAGTTGAGCAACTTAAGCAGAAATTTCCAGATTCTGATTGGCGTCTTCTCTCTCAAGAACATCAAGGGACTTGGGGCTCTCACGTTTATCGCTTTTTTGAGCTCTTTGATTTGGCTCATGTGCCTTGTGCTCGTGATCTCTTTAAGAGAGCCTTAGGAGGGGAACTAAAACTTACACCACCACCCAAACCACAGCTGGAAGAGAAACTTTGGTTTGCTCTCTTTTGGATGAAACCATTGGAAGAGTTTTGGATCAGACAATTGACCCAACGAGGATTAGAGCAACTCAGAAAAGTTATTCCATACACTTGGCTTTTAGATCCTGCTCCTTTGCCTCCGCAAGCGGTTTATCCTCGATTGGAGGTGCAATCGTGGAGTGAGGTTGCTCAGTTTAGCCAACAGCAGCGAGAGTTTGTGATTAAAATTAGTGGTTTTGATGAACGCGCTTGGGGTTCTCGAGGAGTGCTCGTTGGTCCTGATGTCCCAAAAAAAGAGTGGGAAGAGGCGCTTCTCGCCGCTTTAGAAGAATACAATGAGCATCCTCATGTCTTACAGGTTTTTCATTATTCCTCACTGCACACTCATTGGTACTTTAATGGAGAAAACGAAGTAACTGAAATGAAGGGACGCGTGAGATTGACTCCTTACTATTTTATTGGCCAGGAAGAGGGAGAGAAAAAAGTGACCCTTAGTGGTGCCTTAGCCACCATCTGTCCTGCAGACAAAAAACTGCTCCATGGAATGAGCGATGCTATATTGGTGCCTGCGGCCTTAAAGGCCGCAGTTTAAGTTAAAAGTTTAAGTTTAAGTTAATTTTTGGTCACTTCGTGACAAGGCAGGAGGCAAAGAAATTAACCACAATACCACTGCCCGGGAGGGCGTGGGATAGACTGCGAAGAGTAATTTTACTCGAGCAGCCCGAAGGGCGAGCCGAGCAGGTGCGAGCGAGTCAAAAGAACACAAAAGAACACGAAAGAAGAAGGGGAATATTAGGTTGATCCAGTCATCCAGTTCTATTCCCGTTTGTAGGTTAAAAAATCATAACACTGGACTGTGCCATTTTTATATGAGTGACATTGGCATCAGTTTTTTAATATCATCAAAAAAATAGAATGGGTAATTTTAGAAGAACAGCCTATACACCTTAACCGTCATTCCAGCGGACGCTGGAATCCAGGCGGCTGTCGATCTTTATTCCTGCTTTCATAAAGTATTTTTGACGCTACCACCCAAATCAGAATTGACCTTCTTCTGGATTCCAGCGTCCGCGGGAATGACGAGAAGGAGTGTTATTTTTTAAAGTTTGCAAAAAGTGAAGACTTTCAAATTTTTTTTGTTTGTTCTTTGTGTAATTCTTTGACTCTCTCGTTCCCGCTCGGCTCGCCCTAACGGGCTACTCGAGCAAAGCTCTCGTAGTCTATCCCGCGCCCTCCCGGGCACTGGTATTGTGTTCCTTGTGGTGAATTTCTGCCAACAGCCAACTAACAACTTATTTTTCATGCCTACCAAAGTTATTGCCATTGCGAATCAAAAAGGAGGTGTTGGTAAAACCACCACGACGGTTAATCTTTCTGCAGCGATTGCAGAGAAAGGGGTTTCTGTTTTGCTCCTCGATCTCGATCCTCAAGCTAATGCTTCAGGTGTATTTGCTGTAGGAGAAGGCAATCCTGGGGGGCTTTACCGTGCTTTAGTTGAAGAGATTCCTATGAGTGATCTTATTACTCCAACACGCTACACGCATCTTTCCATGATTCCTACGGATCTTGATCTTGCAGGTGCTGAAATTGATGTTGCGCGTCGTGAAAACCATCTGTTGCAACTGCGAAAAACTCTTCAAGGAATCAAGGATTCTGGGCAGTTTGCTTATATTTTTATTGATTGTCCTCCTTCATTAGGAATTTTAATGTCGAATGCTCTTACGGCAGCGGATGAAGTCTTGATTCCTATTCAATGTGAATATTATGCTCTTGAAGGTCTTGGTAAGCTTGTTGGAGTGATGGAGCAGTTGCGTCAGGAAGAGATTAATCCGACACTCGCAATGAGTGGGCTTCTTATGACCATGTTTGATATTCGTACCAACTTAAGTGCAGCGGTAGTCAAAGATGTGCGTGATCATTTTCAAGAAGTAGTTTTTCAGTCCGTTATTCCTCGCTCAATCCGCATTAGTGAGGCTCCAAGCTTCAGTCAAACGATTTTGGAGTATGATAGCAAAGGTTCAGGTGCGATTGCGTACCGTTCTCTTGCCACTGAATTCTTACAGCGCCAAGCGCAGGGTATATCGTTTGTCGGCGCCCCAACGACAGAAGAAGGGAAGAATTAACCACAAGCATCACAAAGATTCTACAAAGAATACAAAAAAAAGAAATAGCCACAAAAGAACACAAAAAAGCACAAAAAAATTGGAGGTGAACTCGATGGATTAACACTTCTAAGCTATATTAAGGCTGTTACAGGCAAATTGATTTCTCATAAATATTCGGCTAACTAAGACGGTAAAATGTCTCTAGATATTATTGAGATTTTTTACTGAAAACAACTTTGAGAGCAAAAAAAACGAGAATATAAAATAATTCTTTGTGTTTCTTTGTGCTCTTTT
>DATEBV010000124.1:0-3660 GCA_035287205.1 Chthoniobacterales bacterium
AAGACAGCAGCCAAACTACATAAAGAATCTTCCGATTATTACCGCCAAGCCCTCGAAGCCTACACCATAGGAAACGCTTCACAGGGAACCATCTTGTATCAGCGCGGAGTATTTGCTGGGACTGCGGCAGAGAAGGCAGAGAGAGATGCTCAGCGATTATTATAATTACCCACTACTATATTCTAAAACTGAAAAATCTATTATATGCATTATCCCATAAAAAACAAAACCTTCTCTTTTATTGCAGCTGTTCTTTTTGTTTCTCCAGGTCTTATTCTATCGGCTTCTGAGAGTAACTCCTCCAAGGTAATGATGGAAGAGAGTGCTGAAGAATTTTTAGAAAATACAGGCGTTCTTAAATCACTAGACTGCCTTAATAGCAATTTTTCAGATTTTGAAGTTTCAGATGATGAGAATGAAGAGTTAGCTCTAACGCTCGATGATAGCCATACAAGTTTCACACCGCGACAGATGATGAATCCTGTAAGTGAAGAAGCAAAGGAAGCCTTTGAAGAATTATTTGGAGATGGATCAATAGGGAGAGATACCGCAACAGCAGGTACAACAACAGTAGTTAGTGGTGTACCAACGGATAGAGCTCTATTGGGAGGAGTATCCAGTACTAATATAGCAAGATTTTCCCAAGAACCTCTTAGACTAAGAGGAGGAGGACGTAAACAAAAATCTAAACGCAAGCAAGAAAAAACTCCTAGCACTACAGAAGCTATATCCATACAGGATGAAGACGAGGATAATGCTTTAGAGGAGGAAGGCTATGCTTCAAATCAGGTTGGGTATAAAAATCAAGAAGCAAATAAAGTTGATTCTATTTATTCTCTGACATTAGAAGACTTCAGACGAGCTATAGACAAGTTTAATTATCCTAATGCGTCGCGACTAATTATTGTTAAAAATAATGAAGGAGATGGTTTTTCTATTAAAGAATCTGCTTGGATATTCGGCGTTTCAGGAGCAATGAAAGATGAAAATCGAGAAATATTGACACTTCTTAAGAGTCTTATTTCCTCTGAGTATTCATCAGAATTTGCTGAACGTATTCCTAAAATCAGTACTCTAGCTCTTGAAAACCCAACGTCCTTAAGTGCGAGAGAACTTCGTAAAATTTTGAATATCATTGATCAGAAATATGCTATAGGAGTTACAAACAGTACAAGCACGAGTTCTTCTTCTTCGACTTCGGTAGCTCTTGCTGCAACAAGCTCTTCCACATTATCTTATAGGAATAACACAGCTGCATCCAACGTATTAACTCCTGGTCAAAAAAAGAAACGTGCCCAAATAGCTGCTGCTATTTCAGGAGTAGCTTCTAGGAATGAGGATATATGGCGTAAATCCTATACACAAATTGACGAACTTTGGGCTGAGGCAGAGAAAGCAGAAAATTCTAGCAACCTGCTTCAACGGAAAAATGAAAAAAACACGAAAAAGTTGGATAAAGCTGAGAAAGGTGCTAAGAAAAAAGAACAAAAGCGTCACGAACAAAGTACTAGCAAGACATTGCTTGGACTATTCAGCACATTCTTGTCAATGGTTGCTGGACAGACAGCTGTTATTGCACTTGTTACCGGACCTGCAGGGATACCTGCTGCAGGTGTTGCAATAGGAGCCAAGGCACTATCTGTAATGATTTCTACTCTTAGCGTGGCTCTTCCAGAAGGTCGTTATCAATTTGCATTGCGCAAAGTAAGCCATTATCAAAAAGAAGTTGCTAAAGCTCAGCAATGCTTGAAAGATGCTCAAACAACAGTTCCTGTAACAATGACCAATGCTCAAGAGGGTGAAGCTAGCATCAGAGATGAAGAGTTACGTGGAACGAAAGAGATCGTTCAGAAGCTCATACCACCAGTTCAAAATATACAAAATCAAACAACCTGGAGAACCTGGTCAACTGTTCTTAAAGTTAGTTTTTCGTTAGATACTGATTTGGCTGATAATATGGCGTTGCATGGGATGAACGATCCCGCTTGGGCTCTGAAGACAACTGCCGCTGCTTGGGCCAAAAGAATATGTCGTTCTGCAGCATATCTTAAAGAATTGGGGAGCGAAGAAAATGCTGAGATAAAAAAAATGAGAACTCTTGAGAAGCAGTTTCTAGAGCAAAACAAATCTCCTGAAGAACAGAACAAATCTTTTGAGTTATTAATAAGCGCGGGAAAACGTGTTTTGCGCAGTATAGAAAGAGCTGAACATCGTGTAGCTGTTGATAAAGAAGAAGGTAAAAATTTGCTTGCTTTAGCGGCTGAAGGAAATGTAGAATATATTGAAAAACCTGAGATATTAGATGAAGAAGCTGAAGCTAAAGGAAGAATACTCTTAAACAATGAAGGAAGAGGAGGAATGACATCCTTTGCAGTTTCTGCAAAGAAAAAAATTACAGAATCTGAAGCTGAAAGGGTTGCTCGCCAACGCAAGCTTATTGATGAAATTACGCACACCTGGACTATAAATATGTCTCGTTGGGAAGCGAGGGCAGAAGCAGACAAATTAGAATTTGAGCTTCAATCTGCTCATGAGGAATTGGAAGATGCTAGCCAAAACTCTCGGAATAATAGCCGTTCAGTTGATGCTAAAACAGTGATGGATGAAGCTTATAAAAATTGGAGTTCTGCTTATACAGCTTGGGAAGAGGCTGAAGCAAAATGGCTTCAAGATGCTAACTTGGATTCAAGTGGTAGATTGGTTTCTGAGAAAAATCAACTTGCAGCTAGAGAAAAACTTGAAATAGAAGATAGAGATGTTAACAATCGTCTAAGAATAGTAGAGCAAAAATATAAAGGCGGAAAAAATAATGGGCTTTCGCAACAGATAATAAACACGGAGATTTTGCAAGATATTAAAACTTTACTCACGGAGCGAAAGAGTCTTTTAGATTCTTTTGAGAAGGCTAATCAGGTCAGCCCTGAACAGGCAGATCAATCTCCAGAGAGAGCACTCGCAACATATGCTGAGGATATAAAGAATTTTGCTTTAAGGGCAGCTCGGGAAAATTTTTTAGCTGCTGATCATCAATGGTGGGGGAATAACCTAGAGGAATCTCTGCGTGTTTGGCAAAAGGTCGTTACTGCTAAAGAGGCGCCGGAAGTTATTGAGAAAGCTAAGAAGCTAATGGAAGCTGATAAGGAAGCCAACAAAATATTTCATGAAGAAAAGAAAAAATTTGGTCTTATTGAGGCAGTTTGGATTGAAATAACAGAAACTATACAGAGGGATGCTAAAATCAAGGAAAAGAATGCTGCTGAGAGTTATGCTAAGGGCAATTGGGGTGCTTGGTTCAACTTACTCCCTGAGGAACGAAAACAATATAATAATGATGTGATGTTTGCTAATGAAATGTATGCATTGGCTTCTGAGAGAGCGTTACAAGAGGCAATTGATCAAGCTGAGGTGGTTAGAGTGAGGATGGAAGAGAAGCAAAGGCAAAAAGCCATTCAATGGACAAAATCTAATCTTGAAGAGAGAAAAAAAATAAAAGCTAATGAAAACACAGAACTGGAGAGTAAACATAATCTTATTAGAGATGCCATACAAAAATCTCAAGTAGCAGAGATAGTATTTACGGGTGTTGCAGATGCAGTAAAAAATGAAGAAGAACCTAACTGGTCAAAAGCTGAGTGGTCAAAAGCTGAGCAAGAAGCTAAA
>DATEBV010000125.1:0-2831 GCA_035287205.1 Chthoniobacterales bacterium
AGAGAAGCACTACCAGAAGCAGCAATACCACCAAAGGCATCCATCACACCCCAAACTGTTCCAAGAAGTCCAACAAAAGGAGCTCCACTCACCGCAGTAGAAAGAATAATCATCTGCGATTCTAATTGAAGAGCTGATTCGCCAACAGCTCGCTCCATAGCCGCGCTCACTGAACGCATTTGGGATGCTGTAATACGTGGTGCCATCTGCAAACGTGCCTTAAATGTTTCATCCACTTCCATTGAACCAAGAATTTGAAAACAAAGTTCTTTACATCCTGCTTGATAGATTTCATAGAGAGGAGACCCTTCAAAATCAGCTTCTAATTCAAAAACTTGTAATGGCTGACGATCGCGGTGAAAAAGTTCCATAAATTGTTCTGATTGTTTTTTAGCAAACCTCAACTGACGAATTTTTGTGATCATGACAGACCAACTAAAAATTGATCCCACAAAAAGCACTAAAAGAACAAGCTTTCCCTCAAAAGTTGATTCAAGGAAAGCATAAACAATACCACTACTAAGCAAGGGAAAACTGAGAAAAGAAAAAACCATGGTTAAGTATAACAGTTTAGTTTGAACATGTCTACGCAGGCTCTTTTTTTCTTTCTTCACGTCAATCGCCGCTCAACGGAGACTGAATGGATATAAGTATATCTTTCAACCTATTATCTCATTGGAAGAATTAGCCCTATTGAAATCCTCTCCTAAAGCGACTTTGAGAGCAAAAAGACTCGAAAAAATAAAAAAACGCGTCACTTCTTACCCTGTCACGAAGTGACCAAAAATCAACTTTAACTTAAACTAATAACTTAAACTAACTATTCGGCCTGTTGGCCGAATAGTTACTCTCCCAGTTGCTTCCCTGGCACAAGGTAATTTCTCACATAATCACTTACTGCATCTTCAAGAGAAGTTGGAGGCGTAGTATAACCGGTCGATCGCAAGAGGGAAATATCAGCGCACGTATGATATTGATATTGATCACGAATACTCTCCGGCATCTCAATAAACTCAATAGAGCTCTTTAGAAACTCTACTTCTGCTAACGAATTGCTTCGTCGCTCCGGTGCTCCAACCATCGAGGACGTCTGTACACTCAAGTTCTGCGCTCCGTTGACTCCTTGCACTTCATCAGCATAAGCGAGTTTCGAAAGATCTCTAATTTCTGGCTTACGATCAAGGGATCGAAAGAGTGCTGTTGCTAGATCAATCCAAGTCCGAGGAGTTCCTGTCCCAATGTTAAAAAGGCCTGCCGCCCGAGAATTCTCCGCAAGATAAAGTGTCATGTCGACCGCATCCTTGACATAAACAAAATCACGCTGCTGTTCTCCATCGCGATACTCAGGACGATAACTTTTAAAAAGACGCACTTTCCCAGTAGCAATAATTTGTTCGTATGCCTTACTGACAAGACTTCTCATCTCTTGTTTATGCCCTTCATTAGGTCCAAAAACATTAAAATACTTGAGTCCAACAATGCAATTAAACCATCCTTGCTCTCGAGCATACAAATCGAAAAGATGCTTTGAAAGACCATACAAATTGAGTGGTTCTAATTTTTGCAGATTTTCAATTCCATCCTGCATTCCTTGAGAACCATCACCATAAGTTGCCGCAGAACTGGCGTAAATAAATCGAACTCCTCGCTTAATAGCCCACTGAGCAAGTCGCTTCGTATACTCAAAATTATTGGCCATGAGATACTCTCGATTTGTCTCTGTTGTTGAGGAACAAGCACCCATATGGAAAATTGTCGTTATATTTTCCAAGATAACGGCATCACCCTCAAGTGACTCTAAGAGAGCCTCTGCAGAAAGATAGTCTATATAATGAAGAGGACGAAGGTGACGGCCCTTCTCCTCTTCCATGATAGCCACGCTCTTGTCAACATCCGTCACAAGAATCTTCTTTTCCCCCCGCTCATTGAGTGCATGAATAAGAGCGCTTCCAATAAAACCAGCGCCTCCGGTAACAAGGATTGTTGGTTTCATCGATAATGCCTAGTGCAGCTTTTTCCCACTAAGTTTAGACCACCACAAAACAATCGGTGATGCAACAAAAACGGAAGAATAAGTTCCAACCAAAATTCCGATGAGAATAGCAAAGGCAAAATCACGCAATACTGCGCCTCCAAAGAAAAAGAGTGCTGAAACCGACAAGAGCGTCATTCCTCCAGTAAGGATTGTGCGACCAAGCGTTTCATTAATGCTACGATTCATTAACTCCTCAACACGTCCACCGGTTCGATGGTGGAGTCCTTCACGAATACGATCATAGACTACAATAGTATCATTAATTGAATACCCAGCAATTGTAAGAATCGCACCAACCATAACTAAAGAAAGCTCTCCACCAAAAAGAGAGAAAAGACCAACCGTGATAACCACATCGTGAAGTAACGCTACTAAAGCACCTATGGCAAAAGAGAATCCAAAACGGAAAGAGACATAGATCAAAATACCAATCATCCCAAGTCCTAACGCCAGAAATGCTTTCTTAGCAAACTCTCGTCCAATCTGAGCCCCCACCTTCTCTTGCTGAGCTACGGTAATTTTATGATTCTTAAAGTGGGATTCAAGAGTATGAAGAATTTTATTAGAAGTATCTTCAGGACTACGGATAGCCATCATCTGGGTTGTTCCTGCTTGTTCGCGCTGAATAGTAAGCTCCGTTAAACCAAGAGGCACCAGCGTCTGACGAGTCTCAGCCACAGTGAGTGTGGGCTGCGTATCAATAACAAGAAGGTCACCCCCACGAAAATCGATACCAAAATTATTCGCGCCACGTTTAGCAAAAAGCCCTAGCGAACCGACAAGAAAAATCAACGAA
>DATEBV010000126.1:0-4037 GCA_035287205.1 Chthoniobacterales bacterium
AAGCTGCAATTCACTCCCCGTGGCAAGAAGAATAACCTCTAAAGGCTTGGTCTCCTTACGAGCAATATAGGCACCACGGAAAACACCTTGACGCCGGACAGAAACTGGAATCTCACTTAAATTAGGAAGATTTTGACGACTGAGCGACAAGAGTGTCGGCCCATCAGTATGTTCAAGTCCTGCAGCGAAGGCACCTGCAGTCTCTTCAGGATCAGCAGGTCGAATCACATCAAGTCCTGGAATTGCACGGAGAGCCGCTACGGTCTCTACCGGCTCATGCGTTGGCCCATCTTCACCAACAGCTACTGAATCGTGAGTAAAGATATAGAGTACTGGCAATTTGGAAAGAGAAGCTAGACGAATGGAAGGACGAGCATAGTCACTAAAAACAAGAAATGTCGCTCCACTGGGTCTAAAAATACCATCGTAGGCAATTCCATTAAGAATGCCACACATGGCATGTTCACGAATACCAAAGTGGATATTACGTCCTTCATGGTTCTCACGAGTTAAATCCCCTCCTCCCTCAATATAATTCATGGTGGATCCAAAGAGGTCGGCACTCCCCGTCACAAAAAGCGGCAGTGCTTTAGCAATAGGTTGTAAAACAATACCACCAGCCTTACGGGTCGCCATAGCCTCTGTTGGAGCAAACTCGGGAATCAAGGGTAGAAGGTCAGGAACTTTTTTATTAAGAGCAGCATCTAAAGTTTCAGCGAGATCAGCATTTCCTTCTCTCCATACCTGATAGGTCTTCTCCCAGGCTGAATAAGAGGCTTTTCGCTCTTCTTGACGCTGCTCAAAATAAGCACGTACTTCAGGAGAAACAAAAAACTTCTCCTCAGGCAACCCTATTGCTCTACGAGCAGCTTCCGTATACTTAATCCCAGCTTCGCCATGAGCCTTATTCGTCCCAGCAACTTCAGGAATTCCTTTGCCAATTAACGTACGCGCCATAATAAACTGAGGCTTGCCTACGGCGGCTTTAGCTTTGGTAAAGGCAGCAGCAACTTCATCCAAGTTTTGTCCATCGATCTCCTGAACATCCCATCCATAGGCACGATAGCGTCCCATCACATCCTCACTCTGGCTCACCGAAAGCATGGCATCGAGTGTAACCCTATTGGAATCTTGAAAAAGAATGAGGTTATCGAGGCCCAAATGCCCAGCTAGTGACGAAGCCTCTCCTGAAATCCCTTCCTGCAAACAACCATCACCTGCTAAACAAATCACATGGTTATCTAAAACTGTATGTTCTGCCGTATTAAATCGTGCCGCAGCCATCTTTCCTGAAATGGCCATACCAACAGCATTAGACACACCCTGTCCTAACGGACCAGTCGTTGCTTCTACCCCTGGTGTCTCATGAAACTCTGGATGCCCTGGCGTTATACTATGCAGGGCTCGGAATCTTTTAATCTCTTCCAAAGAAATAGCAAACCCTGAAAGATGGAGCCAGGTATAAAGAAACATACTTCCATGACCTGCTGAGAGCACAAAACGATCACGATTAATCCAGCGAGGATGCGAGGGATCAAGTTGAAGAGCCTCTCCATAGAGAACCGCTCCAATTTCTGCAGAACCAAGAGGAAGACCGAGATGGCCAGATTTACAGGTGGTAACGGCATCCATAGCGAGACCACGAGCATCACGAGCAGCTAATTGAAGAATAAAGCGTTGTTGAGAAACTCTCTCTTGGAGAGACAAGCGTTCAGATCCCTCCTCCTTCGGAGGAATGATTTGAGCCAAATGATCGGATTGCGATGTGGTGGTTTGAATGGATTGCATAAATTGGTTACTGCTTTGCAGTAAGTTTAAGTTGAGAGTTTAAGTTTAAGTTAATTCTACTTAGAGTATATCCAAAAGTGACTCTATTTTAAAAATGGATTTTAATTTTTATTTGGCACCTGACTTAAACGAGCAAAGAGTAAAGGATAACGAGTTTATTTTCTTTTAACTTTGTCACGCAGTGACCAAAAATCAACTTAAACTTAAACTAATAACTTAAACTAACTATTCGGCCTGTTGGCCGAATAGTTAGTAACTCGTCTCCGTCAACTTCGTCTTTCCACGAAAGATCCAGTAGACGCTTGTTGTGTAGCTTAAAACCATAGGCACTCCAATAAGGACGACCACACAGAGAAGACCAAGGGTATAATTAGTAGAAGCAGCATTAGTAATTGTCAGACTATTTTCAGGATGAGGTGAAGAAATAACCATATTCGGATAATAGGAAAGACCAAAGGTCATCATCAAGAGCGCCATCATCAGGCAAGAAGAGAAAAAGGCAGCGAGCTCTTTGCCTGCTTTGATAAGAAGCCAAATATTCAGCAAAAGAAACATATCAAGAGCCAAAACAACAAAAATAAGAGGCCGTGAGAAGATCACCTTTTTTAAATGAGGACACGCAAAGAGGGTGGAAATATTAAAAGCAAAATAAAAGAACACAAAGAGTAAAATTAATTTGGGCACCCAACCCTTCACGCGCTCCTGTAACTCTCCCTCAGTTTTCATGGTTAAATAAATAGCACCATGCATTGCAAAAAGAATCATTACAGTGAATCCAAGCAAAAGGCTATAAGGGTTAAAAAGACCCCAAAAGGTACCAATAAACTCCTTATTACTATCAAGAGGAATACCACGAGTGATATTGCCAAGAGCCACCCCAATGACAAAAGAGGAGAGAAGACTGCCTAATGCAAAAAGGACATCCCATGTCTGACGCCAGATTTTACTCGGCTCCTTACTCCGAAACTCAATAGCAACCGCACGAAAAATAAGCGCCATAAGAAGGAGAATAAATGGCATATAAAATCCAGAAAATACGGTCGCATAGGCTTCCGGAAATGCTGCAAAAAGAGCACCTCCTCCAACAACAAGCCATACTTCATTTCCATCCCAAACAGGCCCAATAGCATTGAGAAAAATACGGCGATCCTCATCCTTAGAAACTAAAAGATGAAGCGCTCCAACCCCTAAATCGAACCCATCAAGCATCGCATAGCCAGTGAAGAGAGCCCCAACGAGAATAAACCAGATAGTGGTGTAGTAAGGAGCAATAATTGCTTCGCAATTGTTGAAAAGTTGAAAAGTTGAAAGGTTGAAAAGAGTCATTGCTTTATTTTGTTGAGTTTTTCTGCTATCCCTTTCATCGCTTCCATCCCTGTTAATTTTCTTTCTTCTCTTTTTCCCTTACGAAGATGTTCGTGAGGAATCAGAGCCAGCAACAAGCTGGTAGAGAAAGTCACGCTGATCTCCTTTGGGCACCTCAGGATCTTCCTCGGGATCATCTGGTCCATGCTGGATTTTGTTATTCAAGAGATAGAGGAAGGCGAAAAAGAGAAGTGAATAGATAGCAAAAAAGAGAAAGAGTGAGCCAAGCACCTGATCAGAAGAAACCATTTTAGAAAGAGCTTCTGAGGTTCGCAGAATATTGTAAACAATCCACGGTTGACGCCCTAACTCAGCCGTAAACCATCCTGCTTGATTACAAATCTGTGGCCCTAAAACAGAAAAAATCAGAATAAAAAGCCAGAGTCGAATAAGAAAAGAGTCGGTTCGGAAGAGCCATCCCTTCAGCAATAAGAAAAGCGATATAAAAGCCATCCCAAAAACCATCGACCCTACAATAATCATTAAATGATAGGTCTGAAAAACTGCGGCAACCTTTGGCCAGTAATAAGGTCGCAATGCAGCCAGTTCCTGAGGTGATTTGCCTGGATTTCTAGCTGCTAAGAATTCATCGGAAGGAAGCTGGTTAAGACCTTGTACTGGTGTTTTGAAATTATGAAATGCAAGCAGACTGAGTAAACCTGGAATCTGAAGTGAATAAACCTTCTGATTTTTCGTATCAACAAAACCAAAAAGATTCATCGGAGCATAAGGTACGGTCTCATAGACTCCTTCCATGGCAGCAAGCTTAATCGGTTGGTTTCTTACCACAGCGCGTGCCGTGGCATCAGCACTAAAGGACTGACAAATGGAAGCAAAGGCTGCAAGAAAGATCGCCAACGTCATCGAAGCTTGAGCAAAACGAC
>DATEBV010000127.1:0-12959 GCA_035287205.1 Chthoniobacterales bacterium
GTAACTTTTGCCTATTTCATCGCCTAATTCTTCGCCTTCTCTTTCATAAGCCTTGATAGCCGATTTGCGCAGTTTTACCGCATTATCTAACTCAATGGCAGCATCATCATAAGAAAGTGCTAACTCATCTTTTCCTGCTTCACGTGCTTCAATCGCTTTCAGCATCGTTTCTGCACTCGATTGAGTATAATTACCTGCCTCACTCAATGCCACCCCCTCATTTTCCTTTTCTCCCGTATAAGATTGAATTGCTTTTTTCTTCAATTCTACTGCTTGGTCTAACTTTGTAACGACCCTCTCATATGCTGCTACAAGATTCACGTTCCCTGCTTCACGTGCTTTAATCACTTTCAGCATTGTTTTTGCACTTGATTGAGTACATGCAGCAACCCAATTCAATCGTCTTCCCTCGTTTTCTTTTCTTTCTGCATAAGCTTGAGCTGATTGAACTTCGAACGCTGCTGCTTGGTCTGATTTTGCAGCAGCTTTTTCATATTCTGCTGAAAGTTCTGTTTTCCCTGCTTCATGTGCTTTAATCGCTTTCAACATCGTTTTTGCACTTGATTGAGTATACTCGCCTGCATAAGCTAGTTCATTCCCCTGCTCTTCTTTTCTTTCTGCATAAGCTTGAGCTGATTGCCTCTTTAACTCTGCTGCCTGCTCTGACTTTACAGCAACTTTCTCATATTCTGCTGAAAGTTCTGTTTTCCCTGCTTCACGTGCTTCAATCGCTTCCAGCATCGTTTCTGCACTCGATTGAGTATAATTACCTGCCTCACTCAATGCCACCCCCTCATTTTCCTTTTCTACCGTATAAGATTGAATTGCTTTTTTCTTCAATTCTACCGCTTGGTCTAACTTTGTAATGACCCTCTCATATGCTGCTACAAGATTCACGTTCCCTGCTTCACGTGCTTTAATCACCTTCAGCATTGTTTTTGCACTTGATTGAGTACATGCACCGACCCAATTCAATCGTCTTCCCTTATCTCCTTCTCCTGCTGTATAAGCTTGAGCTGATTGTTTCATTAACCCTGCTGCTTGGTCTGATTTTATGACAGCCTTCTCATATTCTGCTGCAAGGATTGTTTTTCCTGCTTCACGTGCTTCAATCGCTTTCAGCATCGTTTCTGCATTCGCTTGAGTATACTCTCCTGCACAACCTAACTCCCTTCCCTGATCTTCTTCTGCTGCATAAGCTTGAGCTGACTGCCTTCTTAACTCTGCTGCCTGTTCTGACTTTGCAGCAATTTTCTCATATTCTGCTGAAAGTTCTATTTGCTCTACTTTACGTGCTTTAATCGCTTTCAGCATTGTTTTTGCACTCTCTTGTGTATACTCGCCAGCACAAGCTAATTCACTTCCCTGATCTTCTTTTCTTTCTGCATAAGCTTGAGCTGATTGTTTCATTAACCCTGCTGCTTGGTCTGATTTTATGGCAGCCTTCTCATATTCTGCTGCAAGGATTGTTTTTCCTGCTTCACGTGCTTCAATTGCTTTGAGCATCGTTTCTGCACTCGATTGAGTGTACAAACCTGCCCAACCTAATTGATTTCCCTGATCTTCTTTTCTCTCTCCATAAACCTCAGCTGACTGTTTCCTTAATTCTGCTGCCTGTTCTGACTTTGCAGCAACTTTCTCATATTCTGCTGAACGTTCTGTTTCCCCTGCTTCACGTGCTTCAATTGCTTTCAACATCGTTTCTGCACTCGATTGTACATACTCACCTGCACAACCTAATTCTCTTCCCTGATCTTCTTTTCCTTCTGCATAAGCTTGAGCTGCTTGGTTTAAAATTAAAGCAGCTTTTTCATATCCTCCCGCCACTCCTATTTTTTCAGCTTCACGCGCTTCGCTCGCTTTGATCATCGTCTCTACACTTAGGCCTGTATAATAACTTGCATGATCTAATAAATCTCCCTCATCTTTTTTTCCTGCTGTAAAGACTTTCATTGCTTGTTGTTCATAATCGAGAATAACTTGATATTGATTAGCTATTTTCTTCCAGAATTCAGCACTATTTTGATTTTCTTTTTCTTCATTTGCTTTCTTTAAAGCCTCTTCAGATTTTAACTCCCATAAGGAAGATGAGGAAATATCACTCGCACTATTAGCTTCTTGAGCAAGATGTCGAACTTGTTGAATATTGCTTAAAGCTAAAGCTTCTGCTGTTTTTCTGCACTTTTCAACAGAAACAACTAATTGTTCGGCTACCTTCTCCCAAGAAGCAGCTGTTTCCTGATCTGTTGAAAGCAATATTTGAGCAGTTTCCCAACATTCAGAAGCTTGCATTGATTTACCAATTACTAAATCCCAAAAACAGCTTTCTAAGGCATTATCTTTTTTTAGAGCTTCTTTTTGAAGTACTTTTGCTGCTCTAGCAATGCTTGATGCTTTTTGAGCTTGATAGGTTAGTTTTGTAGCAGCCAAGCGAGTTTGTTGGTCTTCTACTGTTCTCATGCTGTTAGACCAAATTTCTTTGAATTGCTCAGGAGCTAAACTACAAGTAGCTTGCTGCTCTTTTGCAGCTTGAGCCAAAAATTGAGAAGATTCTTTTAACTTGTCAATTGCAGCATCCCAAAGAGTAACGAGCTCTTGATAGCTCAGTTTTTTATTACTACAAACTTTTGTTTGAATAGCTTTTGCAAGACTTTCTGCTTTTTGAGCCTGATATAAAGATGTTTGAGCTACCCAGAAATTCTTTTTATTCTCTGATTCTTCAATACCCTCAAGCCAAGAAGCTTTGAATTGCTCAGGAGCTTGGGCATAGGCCTCACGCTGTGTGGCTACGAGTTGAGTCCAAGCTGCCTCTGTTTGAGATCTCTTTTCAAGAGCCTTATTCCATAGAGATTCTATCCCTTCTTCCGTAGTAGTCTCGGTAATTTCTGCTCCACTTTTAGCAGCTTCAGCAATACTTTCGATTTTGCTAGCTTCCAACCAAAACACTAAAGCCGCAGATTCAGCCCTGCTATTCTTTGCACTTGTAAGATGAGTCATCCACCAATTTTTAAGTCGCGCAGGAGCTTGATCATAACTTGCTTGGAAATAAATTGCCGCTTGATTCCAAGCAGCTTCTGATTCTCGTGCTTTTTGAATTGCTTCATCCCATAACTGAATTGACTTAGTTAATGTTAATTCAGGAGATTCTCCTTGAAGGCCAAAAAAGTCACTAGCTTTTTCTTTAGCGTTAATAGCATCCTTCTCCTGTTGCCTTGCCTTCATTTCTGTGGCCTGTTGAATTTGTTCTGCTTTTTGAAATTCTAAAACTATAGCATTTCTCTGTTCTTTAAGAACTACCTTGCCTCGTTGTATCGCTTCCTGCCGTTCTTTTTCAGCAGTCTGTACTTTAGCCAATTCAGCCTCTGCCTGGGCTACCGCATCAGCGGCTTCTTTTCTTGAGGAACCAAAAGCTGCTGTCATAGATTTGTTCTTTTGCTCAAGAGTTTCGTTGGCTTTTCTACGCTTTTCAACTGCATCATTAATTCTACTTGTTACGTTGTCATTATAAGCCTTATTAGCAAAAAGAACTCCGTGATTATAGGCATCTCTCTCTTTAGAAGTTAATTCATTCCAAGCAGAAGTATCTCCTTCGAAATAATGTTCAACAGCATATTTTATTTTCCCTTCAGAACCTGTTATCCCTCTCTCTTTAGATCCTCTTCCTATTTCTCTACACTCTTCATCAGAAATGAGAGGTGGTTCGACTGTTTTCTGAGTTATCATCACCTCAGATTCTCTGCTTGTTTCAAACTCTAGCGGTTTGATAATAATTCCAAAAACTTTTTCCCCTGCTACTCTATCCGCTTCAAAATGAGCTTGAGCTCTCTCTATTTTTCCCATATGGGATTCCTCAGCAGCATCGCGATATTCTCTAGTTAATTTAAGTTCTGCATTCGCTTTATAAGCATGATCAATAGCAATCGCTTTATTTTCTTCAGCAGCTTTTAAACATTCACAAGCTTTTGGATGTCCTTCGTGATAAATAGAAAAAAACTCTTTTTCTTTATTTTTAATGAGATCAGCAACTTCTTCCTTATAACGACCTCTTACCGCTTGCTGCTTTTCCAAAGTATTTAACTCCTTATCAAGGCTCTCCATTTTAGCTTCCAACTCGGTTTTTTCTACAACAGCTGCTTGATAAACCTCTTCAGCAGCATTCAATTTAGCTTCACAGTTTTTATCACGAATAGAAGCTTGTCTACGATCCTTTTCAAGCGATTGTATTATAATATTTTTTTGTTTTTCTGCAGTTTGAATATTTTGATGAGAGCGAGTCATTCTTTCTCTCCAAGCCAAAACTGCCTCATGAGCAACCTCTTTAATATCAGCAAATGATTTCAAATCCTTAGCAGCAATTATAGAAGCTTTAGCATCAGAATTTTGAGCAGATTCTTCAGCTATTGGAGTATCCTTATTAATGGCAAAAAATGCTAATCGAGCCTTTTCTGCAATCTCTTGCGCTTTCTTTGCTTCTTTAGCAATGCATTTTAATGATTGTTTCGCTGAATTGACATCTTTTTTTGCCCACATCTGATTAGCAAAATTAGCCATTGCAGAAAAGGCTGTTGCAATTCCAGCAACTGGAATCGGTGCAGGGACAAAACCTAAAGGTATAGCAGCTTTATCTGCATAGCGAGCGGCTCGAGCTAACCAAGTTTTGTCAATATCTTTCTCTGAATATTCTTTTGTTTCTTTTTCAAGAACATCTTGAGCTTTTTTAACCTCTTCTGCTGCGGCTTCAGCCTTTCCGTGAGTTTTAAATTTTTCCTCTCGAGCTTTTTGTTTTTGGCTCCAAAGCTCATCTGCCTTTTTATAGCGTTCTTTTAAATCAGACTCATTTCTGCCTACCATTGCCTTTTCTAAAAATTCTGGTTTAACTGAAGTAAAAGAGGTCGCTCCTTCTCTTTGAGCCGTCACTCCCAGTCCTTTTAAACCTGCTACTAACTTCTCTCCTGCCTCTTCACCTGTTGCAGGGTTCATCATTAATTGAGGAGCTGTTGTACTTGCAATGCAAAGCCAACAATCGGGTAATTTCCGTGAAAGATCGGTACTAACGGGAAAACTGCTAAGAAAAGAAAGGGTAACCTGATTTTCTGCTAATAATTCTCCCGGGTTAAAAAGGTAATTGGTTGCATGAGGGTTTATGGCAATAAGTTTGTTACCCTTCAATGTATAAACTCCCTCTTCGGTGGTTTCTGCTCCTTCTTCTCCAATGGATTGGCCGTTCTCTAACCAGTTGCAGTAACGCATTCCATCAAGGATAGAGATACCTGTGATAGACTCGTTCTCCTTACCAGTGATAACGGAGTAGTGGTATGCTTCTGAAATGCGATGACAGATTATAGGTCCTAAATGAGACTCTCCCTTAGCATCGTAAAGATGGTGAGCGTCATTGTTTATAGCTACAGCATTTAGAAAATCACAATATTGACGTACTGTAATCGTCGATAGGGTAATGTCACTATCATCTCCTTTGACCTGATTATTGTCATTGTTGGCAGTTAGCAATTCGTAATCCGCAGTGGGTTCAACTCGTTGGCCATTCTCTCCTAATGGTAATGCCTTCTCACTGCTGTTTCTTCCCTGTTCCCTGTTCCCTGTAGCCTGTTCCCTGCTTAGCGCCTGTAACCTGCAACCTATAACCTGATTGGTTGCCTCCCTCCTATTTTTATCCTGTGCAACGAGGAGACTCGAACTTGCTAAAACAGCAAGGAGGAAGGAAGGTATAATTTTTTTCATATTTATAAAATCGAGGTTTCTTTAAAAGTGGAAGTTTTTTAAAAATAAATTTTTACTCATCACTAATTAAAATTAGGTTTTTTTTACGCTGAAATTGTTGTCTCTAGCAAGGAGGAAGAGTGAGGCGCTATGCGCACATAACGCAAGCTCTGACAACGAAGCTAGGGACAACAAGAGCAAGTAAAAATTCCTAATTTTCATTCGTGCTGAGTATGAATGCACAAGTTGTCTAAAAATCAATTTTTCCTTTTATACTTCTTCCAAAAGAATACAACAACAAAAATTAAAAAGTTTTATTTTTCTCCTTGACAGAAATTTTTTTTGCATTTGATCGCCTCTAGATCTACTTTCCAAGACCATTTTAATTTTAATTGATACCCAAGATGAAGATCAAATAGACACTTCAACTTTAAGGATTTTGTAGAGTTTCTCCCATTTCGTTAGCTTCTTGTACTACTAATTGTGCTGCTAACTGCGCTGCTACATCAGCCTCTTCCTGAGCAGAAATAGCTTGTTGACTCAAAAGATCGCCTTCAACTTCATCACCTTGTTCATAAGATTCGGCAGCATTGAAATAACATTCTGCAACTTTGAGATAACATTTTGCAGTTTCTTGATATTGCCGTACTATTTTTCGCCAGAATTTTGGTAAAATTTGATCTTCTTCTTGTATAGCTTTGTCTGCTTTTACCAAAGCCACTTTAGCATTACATAATTGAGAGTCACTCGATTTAGCTAAAATGGCTCCTTGAGGACATGGCATTTTTTCTAAAGCATTTTCTTCTATAATTCCCTTAAAATAATCAGCAAGCTTCCTATGCTGTAATGCTTGTTGCTCCCAAAGAGCTGCTAGTTCTGAATAATTCTGTACAGAAAATTCGGTGGATCTTTTTAAAGCATCTGTAGCTAACAATAATTGTTCAGCATAAGAACTCATAAGATTGCCTATATGCAAACAGCGATTATATTCTGTAATTTCCTTATCAAGAACAGCTAAAGAAGCTTTTTCATAATACTCGCCTGCTTTTTTGTATTGTTGTACCATTTCGTGCCAAGGATCTGCTAGATCTTGATTCAGATCTCGTTCCTTTTGAGTCGATTTTTTTAGCACAAAAACAGCACTACTTAATTGATCTATACTTTTTCCAATTGCATTGGCTACACAATACCATTCCTCATATTCTTGATCATTAGCAGTAGCTGCTTTGCGATAACATCTAGCAACTTTTCGATATTGCTCAGTTATCTTCTGCCATAATTCTTCTAACTTTGAATGATTGTTATTCATTGAATGAACAATGTTTTTTACTGCTTGCGAAGCAAAAAATAAATAACTATCACCTTTCCCTGCAAATGAGGGTTTAAACAACCCAGGTTGAAACTTTTCTTCTGTCTTATCTACCCATTTATTAACTCCTACCCAATCAGACAATCTCTGATATTCTCGTCCTATTTTCTGCCAGCATATAGCTATGTCTGCATGGTTCTCATCCATCGCTTGAATAGCTTTATTAAATATTTTTTCAGCTAAATATAAATAGCGTCTTATGTAATACAATGGATCTGCATCTGATAAGCACATTTTTTCTGGCATTGACCAAATAGCAAGATGTTTATAGCTTTGATCCATTCTATTCCAGAATGTTACTACTCTCCGATTTTCCCATATTGCAGATTCATTAGCTTTCATAAAAGCCTTAGCGGCTATTATTAATCGAGCTGCGCTTGAAATAAAAATATCACCTCGACCCTTCCCTAACAATTCAAATTTTCGATATTTATGCTCAAAGTTAGAATAAATATATGGTATATGCTCTATCTGCGAGATATCTGAAATTCTATTACCCTCTTGATAAGACGTACGTGCTACTTGATATTGAGCTACGATTTCTTTATACAAACCAACAATTTCTGGAGACTTATTCAGAACAACCTGAGGCATAATTCTAGCAATATTCTTCCAATAAGTATTTAATAATTGATTACTAAATGTTTCTATATCCTGTTGAATATTCTCAGCAGCTTGAATCAAATTAAGCGCTAAAAGAATTTTGGAATCTAAAGCTGCTATAATTTCAAGACAATATCCTTTAAAAGTCTCAACAAGTTGAACATCAGCTCCATTTTCAAGAACTTGTTTGGCATAAACAGATTCCCCTGTTTTTTCTACTCCAGCATCTAAAAGCCACTTCTTGCAATAGATTATTAGGGCTGGATCTCTATTACTGGACATCTTCTGCTTTATTGCCGTTTGTGCATCAACCCTCTCAAAAGCCTCCCTATTTTCACCATGCGCTACAGCTCTCGTAATATTCAAATCTGCCTCCTGAGGTTGAATAGCAACAACATCTTCTTCTCTATGAACAACTAGCCGCCCTTCTACTGGATGATCATTTAACGCCTGCCTAAACTCTTCAATGCCTAAGATTCCTTCTACCCCTTCAACAATAGCAGGATCCATCTGAGCAAAGAGGCTACTGGAACCAGCAAATACAAGTGAAAGCAATATTAAAAAGATGTTTACGTTGATTTTCATAGTATGTTGTAACTACCAACGTAGTCCAAGCAGGAAGAAATTAACCACAATACCACTGCCCGGGAGGGCGTGGGATAGACTACGAAGAGCATTGCTCAAGTAGCCCTTTAGGGTGAGCCGAGCAGGTGCGAGCGAGTCAAAAGAACACGAAAGAAGATAATCTATAGAAATATTGAAAGCACTGGAAAAAGTTCTTCACCCTCCTTCCTTACCACCAATTGTTAAACATAGGCTGTGCACATCAGGTCAAATAATATATTAATCAGACACGTCCACCGCCAAATCTCTTTTTTTTGTGTTCTTTTGTGTTCTTTTGTGGTTAATTTCTTCTCTTCTCTGGTCGTTTTTTTGTGGTTTTATAATTGTTTAGTTTAAAGACCGGAAGCTAGAAGCTAATCTACATATCGTCTCTTCAACAGAACGAGCCTTGTCACGCCAAGATTCTCCTTCTTCCTTATTACCAACAGCATATGCATGAGCACCTTTACTTCTATATTCAGCAGCAATCTTGGAATTTTCAGCTGCTTGAGTTAATAATGCTGCTTGTTCTGATTGTTCAGAGGCTTGATACTGAGATGCTCTTACATTATATTCTGAAGCTTTATTCAAATGATTTGCACTGTCTTCAAAATATTCGGCACTTTTGTTTAACCAACACCCCTCTTGAGTATTTCCTATTTTGTAAGCGTCTGAAGATTTACTCCATTGTTCGGCTGCATTGGTCATAGATTGCTTAGCTTCTATAGAAAGGCATAGTGCAACAGCAGCAAAACTTCGAGCACTTCTCCAAAGGATACGAGCTGAAGTGCCTAAATCATTACCCTCTTTTCTATTTTCTAACTGATGTGCTTGAGCAGATTCTTTTGCACGTTCAGAAGCAACTTCTGATTGTTCTTTTGCTTTTCTAAAAAGTGTAGCAGTTTCTAAAGCATCTTGTGATTGAAAGACTTGTTCACTATATCCTGCGGCATCAGCTAAATGCCTAGCAGCACACTGAAGAGAACTGTTTGCTGTACTATAAGTGTACATCGTTATTTTTTCCAATGCACGTTTCTCAATAGTTGCTTGTTCATAATCAGCATATACTTGCATTTGTTCAGCAGCTTTGATCCAAAGTTCAGCACTTTCTTCGTCTGTAGCGTTAAACCTAAAAACGGGAATAGAACTGGATGAGATTTCGTAAGGACTTTGTTCCAAAATGGTTTTTACGGAGCCGTGGCATACCTTCACGGTACGTGAGGGTTCGGAAAAAACATTTTGGGGCAAAGTATATTGCGAAAGATCGCCAGTCTCTATTCTCGTTTTTAGGTTGAAAGCTTCTGCTGCATGATCCCAATACTGAGAAATGGCTTGATACGTATCAGCGGCAAATTCAGTTTCATTGAGTTCATTATATCTCATGTGATAACGTTTACTTTTGTCAAGATTTTCTGTCATCGATAATTGAGAATGTTTTTTATAATATTCAGCAGCAATTTGTGATTTTTCTGCTGCCTTCATCCAACAGGAAGCTAGCTGTGAATGTCCTTCTGTTTGGGCCAGAGATGCTTGATCACGATATTTTATAACTTGAGATAAACAAGTAGCGCTCTTTTTAAGAGAACCACCAACCCTAGCCCAACGAAAACCATCTTCTGATTCTCTATTCAACAAATATTCTTGAGCTGATTGCGCATAATAGTCTGCTGCATCCTCAAATTGCTTAGCTGATTCTTGCTCAAGAGCTGCTCGTTCTGGCTCAACTGACAGCCCTGCTTCTTTAGATAGAACTACAGTAGAGGCTATAGGCTGTCGGCTGTCGGCTATAGGTTGGTCGATGCGCTGATTAAAATTTGAGAGATTACTCTGGTTATCAGTTGATTCTCTGGCATATTCTACCGATGGATTAATACGAACCACAGAGAAAATATTGTGTTCTTCTTGAGACAAGAGTTCCCCGATGATTTTTTTTCCTTCTTGGAGCTCTTTAGCATTAAACATCATAGGAGTTGGAGTTAACCCAGATATTTTATTTCTTAAGATCTTCGCTGCCTCGGTAGATTCTAAAGAAATATTATCCCCTCTTCCAATTGAGCAAGAGGCAGAAGGCACTTCCTGTGCCAACAAGCAACAAGGAGTAAACACACCGAGGAAGAAACATTTTAAGATATTTTTTGTTTTCATAATTTTTTATACTGGACTTTGGCTATTTTTTTAGTGAGTACGAGCTATTTTGTTAGAGTAGAGATATTTAAAATAATAATTTTGGGAAACCTTCACTTTTTGCAAACTTTAAAAAATAACACTCCTTCTCGTCATTCCCGCGGACGCGGGAATCCAGAAGAAGGTCAATTCTGATTTGGGTAGTAGCGTCAAAAATACTTTATGAAACCAGGAATAAAAATCGACAGTCTCCTGGGTTCCCGCGTCCGCGGGAATGACAGTTAAGGTGTATCGACTGTTTTTCTGAAATTACTCATTCTATTTTTTTGATGATATTAAAAACTAATGTCAATAATGTCGCTCACATAAAAATGGCCAAAGTAAGTTATAATTTGTCTTGTTTATTAGTACCGACCAAGATGTCTACCTTGGCAGTTACAATATCTTTCATTCTTTGCGTTCTTTGCAGTTAATTAAAACTTCTTGTATTTTATGATTGCCAATCTTCTTTCATTATTAAAACGTTAAATAATTTTTATAAAAATTATTTTTTCTTTTTTGTGTTCTTTGTGAAATCTTTTGTGTTCCTTGTGGTGAATTTCTTCCTTCATCTTCCTTCATCTTCCTTCATTTGCATCCTTAGCTTCTTTGCCATTTCAAAGACAATATAGTCAGGAGCTTCTTGATCGGGTAATTCTCCAGAAAGATAATGCCGTTCTGGCTCTTTCCCTGATGCATAAGCTTCTGACATTTTTCGATAACATTCAGAAGCATTTTCATGTTTCTTAATATCCTCAATTAATCCACTTATATCAGATTCCGTAGATTTCATAGCTTCGCATAATATCTTACAAGCACTGATGATTTCATCATTACTAAATTTTAGCGTATTGAACGTTCGCTCAATTCTCTTTTCTTCACACATATAACGATTTACCATATTTCCACTTAAATAAGAACTTATGACTTGCTCATAATATTCATCCGTTTTTTGCCATTGTTCATTTATTTTTGACAAAAATAGTGAAAAATCAGAACTCTCATTCGTCTTTTCATTAACTAGATTTTCTAAAACTGCATTTCTCCTTTCCAACTGCTTGACATATGCTTCAATAAACGATGCAACTGTTTTCAAGCGCCTATACTCCTTTGTTTTCCCTAGCATATAGGATTCTAAAGATTGCCTAAAATATTCAGCACCTCGTTGAGCCCATTCTAATCTTATTTTACAATAGTTTACAATTTCAAGGGGTTTTCCAGATTCTTTTGCTACGATATACTTGTCCCTACAGAAAGCAACATCTACCATAGCATAAGAAAGACTCTGCCAAAGACATGATAGTTCTTTATTTTCAGAAGTTTCAATCTTTTTTATACTATATTCGATAGCCTCTTGCATATCTTCTGCTACTTGAATCAATGCTAAAGCTAAGCAGTACTCTTGCAATTGATAAGCTTTGATCACGTCCTCTCGAAATTCTTTAAAGAATTTAATATCATCATGATCTACACCATGTCTTTCAATATTTATAATATAATCTGATGCAGTTTCTGCAAGCCACTTCTCACAATATATTGAAAGCACGTGTGTTTTAATGATATTAGGACCTATTTTTACAATAGACTTCTTTCGAAACTCTACTGATGCTGCGAATTGCGACGTCGCGCCGGTGTTGGAGCAGATAGTTTCATTCCCATCTACTACGACTTGTGAAAGACTCGATGAATGCTGTGTTGGACTTGGATTTTGACTTGGACAGTATGAAGCATACAACCCCGCGCCAAAATCCTTCGTCCTCCTAGCCTCATCGGTCGTCACTGCGTCTCGCAACGATGGTAATGAAATACCCGCTCCTGAAGCATCGAGTATGTTATATACGCTCAACTCCTGTGCGCCGTCGGCTCCTTGCACTTCATCAGCATCAGCGAGTTTGGAAAGAAGTCTATTTGCTGCTGCATTCCCTTCAAGTAAAGGTTCTCTTTTAACAGTCACAGAAGTTCCTTCTCTAGAAGGTAAAAGCGTTCTATTTGAAAGCCTTAAAACATTCTGAACTTCTGCTACCTCTTCAGGATTCATCATTAAGTAACAATTAATATCTGAATTATGATCATTAGCAGCTGGCTGCTGATAATGATCAGTTAGCCAAATTAATGAATACATCTGTCTTTGATTCTCCTGATGATCTTGTGCTAAAAGAATCTGAAGAGGTACAAAACTTAAAAGAAAAGTCATTAAAACTAATGATGTAAATTTCATAAGACAGATAGAGCTTTCCGGAAGTGAACCGATTTTGAAAATGGATTTTAATTTTGATTGGCAACCAAGATTGCTAAATTTTAAACGCTATAGGTTAAAGACTGTTATAGATAATTCTTGAAGATTAAAATTGCGTGAGCTCAAACTGAACTGAAGTATTTTTATACTAATGTCACTGTAAAAGGCAGAAGGAATAGCCACAAAAAAACACAAAAAAGAAACTTGGCGATAACTTGATTGATTAGTTAGCCTAAGCTGTTTTGCCGCTATTGGTGCTCTATATTG
>DATEBV010000128.1:0-4570 GCA_035287205.1 Chthoniobacterales bacterium
TTCTTTTCTTCTTGCTGTAAGTCGTAACATAAATAGCCGTAATAGCGCCTACCCAGGCCCCAGCTATACAGTCACCAAGAAAGTGATAGTTTTCTGCTAGAAGACCAATGATTACAGCAAGAGCTCCCACTAAGGCAAGCCAACGCCAAGGTCCACGAGGGTAGGTGAGCCAGATCGCCGTTGCTGCAGCAACTACAATCGTTGTATGTCCTGAAGGAAATGATTGATAAGCAACACCACTATGAAAGTAGTGAAAACCGTAAGCATGATCATGAAGAAGTGATGGATTATTATTACTCCAAGTATTTGGCCAATAACGCCCAAACATAAATTTTAACGCATCTTTCATAAAAACAGAAATCGCGACACTATTGGCAATATTGAGAAATGGGTACTGAATAGAGGCTATAGGCTGTTCGGTAAGCTGATTAAGATTTGAGAGATCACTCTTTTGATTCGTTGAAGCTGATGGGTTAACCGAATTTTCAAACTGAAAAGATGGAGGTATCTTCTTTAGATATTCATCTCTTCTAGCAGCAAAACTGATAGCAAAATAGAAATAATAAAGAACCGTTGCCCAGACGACAACATTAGCAAGATAGGTAGCGTATTCAAAAAATAGAAATTGTTTAAATTTTTGATGGCTTACCCAAATAGCTATGGTAGGGTCTGCCCAATGGTAACAAAAAGCAATCAGTAATGTGCAAACAAAAAGTGAAAATAGTTTCTTTGCTAAAAGCGATCGAGAAAAGTGAGAAAATGAGTGATAGGTCATGTTTGTAATTATTCATTTCCTTTTGGAAAAGGAGATGAACAATCGTTTAAAGGTTTAGGAGTTTAAAAGTTTAGGGGAGTTAGAGCGCCCCTTAATCATCGGATCCTTTATTAGAGGCTGTTTGACGTTTAAAAATGACTTGGTTTGAATTTAGGTTTAGTTTATTGACAATTGTGAGGATAGGTCAAAAAACTTCTTTTTCAAATAAAAAAATCATCTCTCAAACAGAGGAATTATTTGCCATATTCATCTGAAATATCTATTAATTTTTAATTGACATTTTCTAATTTTTAAAGAAAATAATAAAAAAGTTTGAAAAAACGCTTTGCTGCTAATTCGTCTTCTTTTAAATATGAAAATTAAGATGGTAACAGTAAAAATAAGTCTTCCTAATTAACTGCAGTATCATTGTCCAAAACACTCCTCCGTTCAACCTTTCAACCTTACCAAGGTTCCTTCTTGGTAGTTACCAAAAATCATGAAAAAATCACTCCTTCTTCTCTTACTCATTGCATCCAGTGCTAGCACCCTTCTTGCACAGAGTTCCACAGAAAGCAGTCCAAAGTCTGATGTCTTTATAAGTCAAGAGGCAACTGAAAATGTCAATATTGTAGCTACTATTACTAATGTTACCGTCAATCAATATTGTAATTTTTTAAATTCTGTAGCGATCTCCGACCCTCATCATCTCTACAATGAGAGAATAGAATTAGATCAAGATGCAGCCTCTATTATTCGCGCTGGAACACCAGACAATTATAGTTATTCGGTGATTGAGGGGCGAGGGGAGTTGCCAATGATTCATGTAAATTTGTTTGGTCAGGCACGGTATTGCAACTGGGTGGAGAATAGTCAGCCAGTGGGCGCCCAAGGCAAAGAAACAACCGAAAATGGAGTTTATACATTGAATGGCAATGAAGTTGTTTCCGTCAATCCCAATGCCATGTGCTGCTTATCTGATGAGCATGGAGAAACACTCTTCTCTCTTTCATCAATATCCTATCATCTCCTATATCAGTCTTCTGATGGTGGTTTTTATATTAGACTTCTTTCAAAACTTGCTTCTGCTGAGTAAGCTCTCAATACTTCGAAAACATGAAAGTCTTCTTCCCTCTTCTTATAGGGGCCTTCATAAGCTTTAGTAATCTTAATAGTCAGGTTGAACCAATCAGGATACAGGATATAGGGGAAGGAGAACAGGGTAAAAATAGGCTAAAGACTGAAGGCTATAGGCAGGAGAATGCAGATCAGCGATCAAAGCTTGAAGGCTGTGGCTTACAGAAAGTCGAAGACGGTGTAATAAATGAAGGCGAGTATAACCTTAATAAAAAAGCATTGCTGTTAAAGAAAGACTCTATCCCAATCTTCCATCTTCTATCTTCTAGCTCCTATTTGGGCGTTACGCCCAAATTGATGATGGATCCATCATCAGTTGAAGAAGGGATAACAATTTTTGGAAATATAATAGATAGTAAGAACCTATCTTCAGATTCCATTACAGCGGCGAGTGGCTCCGTTGCGTTGTCGACTCCTTGGACAGTAACTGCTAGTTCAGTTTCTGTTATCGCTGAATTTCCTGCTCAGAACTTTACTGAAGATAATCAAGTAAAATCTCTTAAAAGTGATAAAGAGGCACGAGAAACCGTTTGTAAATATTCAGGTGATTCTTCCATAGAATATTCTGAGAGTTCAACTAATCATGAAGGTGCTGTCAATTGTGCCTGCAACAACAAGCCTCAACTTCCATCTTCCATCTCCTATCTTCCATCTCCTGCCGCAGCAGCGGCACCTCCCATCACTATTAGATTTGAGGCTAAGAACCAATTGAAAAAGGATGAATTTTCTCCGAGCGCTTTCAGAAGACTTCCTAGCTACAAGCTTCCTCGGACTGAAATAGTTGAATCAGCAGAAAACAGTGTTTGGAAAGATCAGCCTGAAGCTGCAGAAGTGGCTCAGGCAAGGGAGCTTTGGGAAAAGGCTCTTGTGGCAAAGAAGGAATCTTTAGAGGATGTCAGTGATATTGAGCCTTGCAAAGCACCCTATCCAATTCGACCTTTTTGCTTTGAGAAAGAAAAGGCTCATCAAATTGCTCAGGATACTTATGATAAAGCTTATGCTGCTATTAAACCTCTTTTGCTTGCAGCAGAGAAAGCCAATAAAATTACTAAGGCTGCCTATGAGGAAGCTAATGCTACTGCCCTTGAAAAGACTAAAGCTTTAAATGTAGCTTGGAATGATGTTATTCAACAGACCAAGATTGAGGAGTTAGCTTGGGATCAGCTTATTCAAGCCTATACTAATGCTCGAGATACTATTCCTAAAAGCAAGCTAGCTGATTGGGATGAGCTTTTAAATGCTGCCAAGTATTACAAAACTGAGGTTAGTACTATAAAACCTCTTTTGCTTGAGGCCTTAAAGGTTACTAAAATTGCTAATGCTGCATATAATGAAGCTAAGAGCCGCCGCTATTACAATAAATCATGTGCAGTTTGTTTAATTGATGCTATTCAAAAGAATCAAACTGCTCAGTTAGCTTGGGATCAAGTTATTCAAGCTTATGCACAAGCCAAAGATATGCCTCCTTTAACTTGCAAAGCTTATTATGACAATAATTTCAATACGGCTCAATATTGCAAAGCACTCTATGCAATCCGCCCTCTCTGTTTTGAGGCAGTGAAAGCTAATAAAATTGCTAAAAATGCCTATACGATAGCTAATGCTTATCCTAACGATCCTATTTCTGAAAGTAATAAAGCAGCTTGGAATGATGCTATTCAAAAGACCAAGATTGAGGAGCTAGCTAGGGATCAAGTTGTTCAAGCCTATAGTGATGCCCAACGTACTATTCCTCAAGGCAAACAAGCTAATTGGATTAATTGTTTAAATATTGCTAAGTACGAAAAAACTTGTACTGCTATCGAGTCTCTTTGGTTTGCTGCAGAAAAAGCTGGTAAAATTGCAAATACTGCCAGAAATCAAGCTAACCTTACTAGTTATGAGGATACGGAAGCTTTTGAGACAGCTTGGAATGATACCATGCAAAAGACCGAAACTTGGGAATTAGCATGGGATCAGGTTGTCCAAGCTTATACTAATGCCCGAGATACTATTCCTCAAAGTAATCAAACTAATTGGGATGATCGTTTAAATGAAGCGCACTATTATAAAACTTATGCTGCAGCTCGTCTTCTTTTCTTTCAGACAGAGAAAGCTAAGGCGATTGCCCTTACTGCTCATAATAATGCCTTGATTACTAGTCCTAAAGATCCAGAAGCTTTTGAAGTTGCATGGAGTGATGCCATTCAACAAGCAAAAGCTCTTGAATTAGCTTGGGAACAAGTTCTTCAAACCTACCTTCGTGACAAAGATGAAATTCCTAAAAAACATCAACAGACTTGGAATGAACTCCTCATCCATGCAGAGAATAAGAAAAATCGTTATGCTGCTCAACCTGCTTTACTAGAAGCAGAGAAGGCGGAAAAACAAGCTGCTAAGGAATCATAGTGCAAAGGTTAGAGGCTGAAGGCTCTAGTTATACTTGAGCAACTTTTTAAATAATTTGTAACTACCAACCTACCTGAAAAAAGAAATTAACAGGGATGGAAGGGATAAAAGGGATGGCAGAAAAAGAATATTGATTACTGAAGATTCAATCATTATTTAATTTTCGAACTCATTAATTTTATACACACTATTTTTAATTTAAATATCCGCCATCCCTTCCATCGCATTCCTTGCCGTATATTAAAATAGAAAGAGGAACTAATGAAAAATCACAAGAACGAATGAGATGGA
>DATEBV010000129.1:0-9302 GCA_035287205.1 Chthoniobacterales bacterium
CCAGAGATTGGCTCCTCTTCCGTTTCCCTCTGTAAGTAACTCAATAGCCTTGCCCCAATAGTTTGAAACTTTCATAGAAGCAGTGGAGGCCTTATCCCAAGACTCAGCATCAGTTCTCTTTGCAGTGACAGATTTCTCTAACGTCTCTGCTTCTGCTTTCTTTGTGGCAACAGATTTTTCCAAGGCCTCTGCCTCACTACTCTTTGCAGCAATGGATTTCTCCAAAGCCTCTACCTCTGCTCTCTTGGTAATAACAGATCTTTCCAAAGTTTCTGCCTCTCCTCTCTTAGTTGCAGCAGATCGCTCTAACGTTTCTGCCTCTGCTCTCTTTGCATCTTTAGAAGATGCCAACCAAGACTTCTTCTTCTCTGCGTGGGCAGCTTCTGCTTTTCTATCATCTTCTTCAGCTTCTGCTCTAGCTTGTCTTGCACGTCCAGAAGCTTGTTCGATTTCTGTTCTAACTCGTTTTGCTCGCTCTGAAGTTTTTTCGATTTCTGCTCTAATTTGTTTTGCACGCTCTGTAGCGTTTGTTACTTCTCCGTTAGCTTGTTTTGCACGTTCAGGAGCTTCTGTTGCTTCTGTTCTAGCTCTTCGTGCATTTTCCGTAGCTTCTGCTGCCTTAGCCCTTGCTTCTCTTTGAAGTCTTTCGCACTCTGCTTTGGTCATCCTCGGAGCAACATTAGCTAATTCTTGAAGACGTCTCGCTTCTAAGTCAGCTGCCTTTTTCCTAGCCTCTTCTTCCTGCTTTGCTTTTGCAGCTGCAGCTTGCCTTTCTCTCTCAACTCTCGCCTGTTCTGCAATTCTTAACTCTTCACGTTCTTGAGCTAACTTCTTTTCAGCTTCTGCCTTAGCCTTTTCAGCAGCAGCTTTTTCTTCAGCTTGTTTCTTGACTCTTTCTGCTTCGATCCGATCTGCCTCTATTTTCTTTTCCCTCTCTATTCTAGCTTGCTCTGCAATCCTTGCTTTTTCTGCTGCGGCTTGCTTCTCTCTCTCGATTCTTGCCTGCTCTGCAAGTCTTGCGGTCTCGCGCTCTTGAGCTGCCTTCTTTTCAGCTTCTGCTTTAGCCTTTTCAACAGCAGCTTTTTCTTCGGTAGCTTTCCTTTCGCTCTCTAATCTGGCTTTTTCTTGCTCTGCAGCCCTGGCTACATCTCTCTCTTGGGCTGCTTTTGCTTCCATTGCACGTGCTTGTTCTAGGGCTTTCCCTGTCTCTTCCTGTTTTAAAGCTTCTTTTTTCTGCTTACATTCTTCAACCTCACTTGTCCAATGGGCTTTTTTTCCCTCTGCCCTGGTGAGCTCAATTTTATATTTGGAACATTTTGTCTTAAGCATTCCTCCCTCGTAATGCTCTGCTGCTTGTTCTGAATACATCTGATAAAACTCAATAAGATGAGTATAAGCTTTTTCTGCTATTCTAGCTTCTCCTAGGGCTTCATTCCACACTTTCTCGGAGGCTCCCTGTTTTTCTGCTTTTTCTCGAGCCGTTGTTGCTGCCGCTGCTGCTTCTTCGGCTTGGTTCTTGGCATTCTTAATCATCTCAGAAAATTCAATCTCAAAGGCGGCGGCCTTATCTTGAGCTATACTCTCTTCCGATAATTTAAGCGAATTGAGAGGTTCAGCGATGGTGAATTTATTAACAGCATTGAACTCAACTGCCGTCGCTATCGGTATTGATGGAGTAGCGAAGGTCTGTTCTACTATGGCATTAAATCCAGGCGTAGGTGACTTAGGAGGGGTGGAAGAAAGTGGGCTTTGAGGAGCAGTTGGCAGATCCATGAAACCTTGGGTAAGGTCTACATCCTTTTCTTCCACAGAATTTCTCCTGAGACTATTTTGAATTACTTGGCTCTTTTGACCTGTGGAGGGAGAAGTTGTTGTGTCTATTTCTTCGCTAGAAGTATTAGCCGTTGCTGCGGCCAAAGCAGCGGAAGCATTACGTTCCATTTCTATTGCTGTATTGAGCCTGCCTTCTGCCCTAGTTTGTTGTGCAGTATTTCTAAATTTGAGAGCATTCAGGGTCTCATGTGCTGTTGCTACTCGTGCCTTAGCCAGTTTTTCAGCGAGGTCTTTTACCTGCCAATCATAAAAAGCTCTGTCTGCATAAGCTTTTCCATACAGGATAGCATCAGCAGAGGCTAGTTTCTTTGCAGCCGTCTGGGTTTCTTTTTTAGCTTCTTCCAATGCACTCTTAAAATCTTCTTCTACCTCTGTTGCCATGTCTTTAGCAGCCTCCCATTCTTTGGCTTCTTGTGCCGCTTCTTCAGCATTAACCCCAGCCGCCATACTTCTATTCCGTGACATCAAGGCTACTCTAGCTGCGCAGCTCTGATAAATATTCTCACAAATATCATCTTCAAGAAATTTACTTACGTTCGTTTCTTCTTCACTTTGTGTGATCGCCATTGTTTCTGTAACTCTTTTTTCTGATATCGTTGCGATGGACGAACTACTCCCTACCGGAGAATAGGCTACAGCAGTTGCAACTACGGGAGCTTTACCTGAGACCGCTTTTTCCCCAAACACTCCTAATTCTTTACCCAAAGCTTCCGCTCCTTTTTTAAGAGCTATACCTTCCATCGCCAGAAGACTGGTTGCATTGAATAAGACGACCGCGCTAAATAAGAATTTGATAACTGATTTCATAACAAGTAATGTAGCTACCAACGTTGGTAGAGTTGAAGAGTTGGAGATAACAGAAAACTATTGAGATGAATAGCAATTATTTAAATTTTTGAATCTTTTTTACGCTCTTTATGCTATCTTTGTATTCGTAGCCGTTCAATCATCGCAAAACGAGGACTGAACGGCTGCTTCTGTTCTTTACAAAAAATTCTTGTGATCTCACACTGGACTGAAGTTTTTCTAAATCGGATGGGGGTCAGGGTCTCGAATCTTAACCAATGGAAACCTTTGTTTTGAAACTATCTGAAAGTGAAAACTTCCCTGGTTTTAATACGATTCAACCATTTTTTGGTCAAGATTACGAACCCTGACCCCACATCTAAGCCTATTTTATAATTCGATGATAGTTAAGCAAAAGAATAACTACTTTAATTCAGTTTGAACTCACTAAAAAATACTACTTTGCTTTTCACTTAGTCACGAAGTGACCAAATATCAACTTAAACTTAAACTTATAACTTAAACTTATATTCGGCCTGTTGGCCGAATAATTGCCTCCTTCATGTTTCACCTCTTTGCTCACGCTTTTCTCCTCTCCTTAGGCGCCATGGTTCCTATCATTAATCCATTGGGTCACGCTCCAATGTTTTATATGATGACCATCAATGATACTATTGATGAACGGCGACGGGTAGCTCGCCGTACTTCTTTGTATGTCTTTCTGATCCTTATTGTCTCGCTTCTTACCGGGCAATATATTTTACATTTTTTTGGCGTAACGATTAATGATATTCGCATGGGAGGAGGTCTGATTGTCGCTGCTGCTGCATGGAAAATGTTAGGAAATGTCACACGACTTACTGATTCAGAAGAGTCAGCTGCTATGGAAAAAGCAGATATTACCCTTACTCCTATGGCAACACCGATTCTTGCAGGACCAGGAGCGATGAGTTTGGCTATTGGACTCAGTTCCTACGGGCATTCTCCAATTCACTATGCCGGATATATTGCTGGATTTGCCGCCTTAGCACTTATTACGGTCATTTGTTTTTACTCTTCTGATTATCTTGCCAAGTACTTAGGTGACAATGCTATTGGTGCTATTAATCGAATTCTTGGATTCTTAATTTTGGCTATTGGCGTCGATCTGATGATTACTGGATTAAAAAATACACTGTTTGCTAGTCACCTAGTCCACTAGAAATCCCAAATAGAGAAGAAATTCACCACAAGGAACACAAAGATACACAAAGAACACAAAAAAAGAAAAAAAGAATTTTTATAAAAATTCTTTAATATGTTAAGAATTAAAGAAGAAGAGCAGTAGTAAAACATAACTAATTAATTATAAGCACCATAGAAGTTTTTCGCTCTCTCTTTAAAGCTGAGTTTACGTTCACAATTCTCCACTTTAAAATTTTTTATAAAAAATTTTATCTATGTGTTCTTTGTGTATCTTTGTGTTCCTTGTGGTGAATTTCTGCCAATTACGACGACGTTTTTATTTTACTTCAGTCACTGCGCAGCAGAGACTGAATGCCTACTCTTCATGAAAAACAATCTCTCTTTATGCTGTTACTGTTTGTTAAGTCTTTTAATTCTTACTTCTCTTCATGCATTACCCCTACCCACTAAGACAGATTCTAAAACATCAAACACACCTTCTCCTTCTTTCGCCCAATTAACTGTACCTTCTAAGGGAGCCTACACGGGTGCTTATGTCGATTTTGGTGATGGGGAAGATGGGGTTACCTTAGAAGCACTTGAGAAATTTGAACAACTCGTAGGGAAGCATCAGGCCATCATCGGGTTTGGTTCTTTCTGGGCACGTCAGAACTTTCCTACTGATAAAATCAATCTTATACGCTCCTATGGAGCAGTACCTCTTCTCTATTGGTCTCCCTGGGATGCTCCTTTTGATCAAAATCGTGGACCAGATCGTTTCTCTCTCGATAAAATTATTGATGGTACATGGGATGACTATATTGATCGTTGGGCCGATGGAGCCAAAGCTGTTCCCGAGCAATTTTTTGTCTCTTTTGGCTGTGAAATGAATGGAACCTGGTTTCCTTGGTCAGGTTATTTTTATGGCAAAGGAAAACTTTCACCTGCAGAGAGAAAAAAACTTGCTGCTAACAAAAATCTTCGAGGACTTCCTTGGGCAGGTCCTGAAAAATATAAAAAAGCCTATCGCCATGTGGTTGATCGCGTTCGCGCTCGTGGTGCAACCAATGTTCTCTGGGTTTTTCATGTGAATAATTATTCTTATCCTAACACTCCTTGGAATCTTGCTGCTTCCTATTACCCTGGAACTAACTATGTCGACTGGCTTGGCTTAAGCGTCTATGGCAAACAATTTGCCGATGAGGATTGGACTTCTTTCAAACCACTTCTAGAGTGGCCCTACGAAGAAATGTGCAAACTGGACCCTAACAAACCGATCATGCTTGCTGAATGGGGCGTGGCAGAATCTCATGGTAAAGATGATAAAGGTGCCTGGTTTACAGAAGGCTTTAGTGCAATGGTTAACAACAACTACCCTCGGTTAAAAGCAACGATCATCTGGCACGAACGCTGGGAAAACGACGATGGAACTTTTAGTAACCTCAGAATTAACTCCTCATCTAGCGCACTCAAAGCTTATCGTGAAGGTGTGGCTAATTCGTTCTGGGTAGATAAGCCTGTTTTTACGATTCGGCCAACAGGCCGAATGTAAGTTTAAGTTATAAGTTTAAGTTTAAGTTGATTTTTGGTCACTTTGTGACAAGAAAAGAAAGCGAAGCGATATTTATTTTTCTCCGATTTTTTTGCTCTCTAAGTCGCTTCCATAAAGATTCCTTTGATAATGATATAGTGAGTAACAGGGCTAATTCTTCCAACGGGATAATAGGTTGTAATTTAATAAATAATAGACGACGGTACAGCACTTCAAAAAAACTTTTTTCATTAATCAGCTCCTCTCTGTATTTATCCCTCGCTTCCATCTTCCATCGCTTCCATCCCTGTGAATTTCTTCTTCTTTCATCCTCTTTCATCCATGTTTATGCATTTTGGTGAATTAGCCCTGGGTGAGTAAGAGTAATCGTTTAGTTTTATTGACATCAAGTAGCTGCAAAATACTCCTTCAATCTTACTAAGACTATAAGTTTTGTTGGTCACTGTAATTTAAAATATTATAAAACTGTATTCCGCAAATCTACGCTCATGTATTCCCCAAATCTACGCTTGCGTACTCTCAAAAAAGGTTATCGATAATATCAAAAATTTTTGTGTTCCTTTGTGTTCTTTTGTGGCTATTTTCTTTCTTATTCCTTTTACTTTAGTCGCCGCATAGCGGCAATTGAACGGTCCATTCATGCCCTCTCCTCATCACCGCCCTTTCTTCCGTCCACAGATCTTAGAGATCTTTAAGAATGGTTATCGTCGTGAAGATCTTACTGCTGATTGTGTGGCTGGTATTACCGTCGGATTAATTACGTTACCACTGTCACTTGCTCTCGGCATTGCTAGTATACCTCATGGAACTGTAACCCCTTATTCTGCACCTGCTATCGGTGTCTTTACAGCAATCATTGCTGGATTCTTAGTCTCTCTTTTTGGTGGTAGTCGTTTGCAAATTAGTGGTCCCACGGCTGCCTTTATTCCTATCATCCTTCTCATCGTTGAGCAGCATGGATATCTTGGCTTAATGATAGCCACCATCATGGCAGGAATCATGCTTGTGATCATGGGAATATTGCGCTTAGGAACTCTTATTAAATATATCCCATGGCCAGTCACCAGCGGATTTACGACAGGTATTGCGGTATTAATCATCGCGACACAACTCAGTGACTTTCTGGGAATTCATTCCAAGACAACACCACCAGGCACTTTTTTAGAAATACTGCCTTGGATCATCCTCCACCTTAGAAAAACAAATTTTGCAACATTTCTTATCGCTCTATTTTCCTTGGCACTGATCTTTTATTGGCCTCGTATAGCTCAACAATTTGGAAAGAGGCTCAAGCAAATTCCAGGATCAATCATTGCTATGACCATTGCAACAGTTGTCGTAGCAATCCTAGGACTTCATGAGTCAGCAAAAATTGCAACCGTAGGATCTCAATTTGGTGCTGAAGCGCTCTCTTCCAAACTGTCCTTCTTTCATTTTCCATCGATTCATTTATCGCTGATTCGTAATCTCCTTGCTCCTGCAGGAACCATTGCGCTCTTAGGTGCTATCCAATCATTACTCTCGGCCGTTGTTGCTGATGGCCTCACAAGCTCTCGTCATAACAGCAACACAGAACTGATTGCTCAAGGTATTGCCAATATCGTTTCTCCTTTTTTTGGCGGATTACCTTCTACGGGTGCCGTTGCCCGCACCTCAGCAAATATCAATAGCGGAGCACGTACTCCACTTGCCGGTATTATTACTGCTCTTGTACTCTTGCTCATGGTGATGTTTTTTGCTCACTATGTCATCTATATACCGATGGCTGTGATGGCTGCTATCCTCATTGCTGGATCTTTACGCATGGGAGAATGGCATGAACTTCAACGAATTTTTCAGATGCCTCCTGGTGATGCCGTTGTTTTTCTTACAACTTTTGCTCTCACGGTAGTTTTTGATCTTGTCCTTGCTGTGGGCGTCGGAATGGTTCTTGCTGCCATACTCTTTATACATCGTATTGCTCAAACCACAGAAATATCACGAGTCACCGAAGAGGATATGTTGGAATCACCTGCTCAAGCGGCTCATGGAAAAAAAATTCCTGAGGGTGTTATTGTATATCGTATTTTTGGGCCTTTTCTCTTTGGAGCTGCGGAAAAGATGGAAGATGCATTTGAAAGTTTAGGAGAACTTCCCAAAGTCCTCATTCTAAGACTTCACTTAGTAACAGCCATGGATGCCACAGCCCTTAATGTTCTTGAGAGTGTCGTTGAGCGAATAAAATATGCTGGAGGATGCGTTGTCATTAGTGGTATCCACCGTCAACCTTTGGATCTATTACGCAAGGCTCATTTTATCGAGGTGATTGGACGTGAAAATTTTTGCGCAACGTTTGATGATGCCTTAGAACGATCGAATGAAATTATTCGGACAACACGCTGAATATAAAAAGAAAGAAAATAGCCACAATACCACTGCCCGGGAGGGCGTGGGATAGACTACTTGAGCATTGCAAAGCATTGCTCAAGTAGCCCGTTAGGGCGAGCCGAGCAGGTGTGAGCGAGTCAAAAGAACTCAAAAACACACAAAGAACCAGAACTCACATAAAGAATATTTACTATCGTGAAAAATAAGGAGAAGTAGGAATTGAGATTCTGCTTCAACATAGACCTCCAATAACAGGGAAACAGCTTAGCCGAACTAATCAATCAAGTTCACCACTAGGTTTCTTTTTTTGTGTTTTTTGTGTTCTTTTGTGGCTATTCTTCTGCCTGTTACGGTGACGTTGGTGCAACATACTTCAGTTCAGTTTGAACTCAACTCACAAACTTTAAACATGCTCTCTCCCCTTTCTTCTCCTACACTCTATCGTTTAGCAAAGGCTGCTGAACACTATCCAGGAAAAACTCCTTTAGCTCTACCTTTGGAAGAGGGGACTTTCACCATTCATCCAAAGCCATCCAGTCAGGGAGGGAGAGCTCCTTGTACTTTTGGTGATCGTACAATCGAGATCTCCTTCAACCATTTTCAAGCATCACTTGAAAAAGAACATGGAACCTTCATTGCAACTGAGGCTATTAAATTAGCAGCAGAGCGATCGCGTAAGAACTTAGAAGCCTATCGAAGAGAAAAAAATCAGACAGACCTCTCTTCTCATAGCATTAAAGAAGTTCTTGATGAGGTTCCTTCTGCCCGAGCTAAAATAGCACGTGCGTATAGCCATCAAGCCATGCAACAATGGCATAATAGTCTTGGAACACTTGGTCGTGAAGCAATGACCTATTTGCATCACATAAACGTTGGCTGGAGAACAGAACTCTTAACCCAGAAAGAAACTGATGTACTGCCTCCTCTTGATAGGAAATCCCCTGCTGTCGTAGAAAAAGAAGATAGAGCACGCCTATATTCTGCTCTAGTTAACACAGGAACTTCTCTACACAAAACTATTGTTGCAGCCGATAAAGCAAAACAAGCAGAAAGAGCAGCTTTTGCTGTTGAAAATCAAAGACGTAAGCAGGCTATTTCTGAGGAGAACAATATTGCCTCACAAAATCCTCATACGACTTCTTCTGAGCAATTAGAAGAAGATGCAAATGAAAACACTCCCTTATTGTCAAAAAATCTTCTTTCCAAAAATTATGGAAGCTAGTACCTCATACCAACGATAATTTCGCATTCGCCAAAAAGTGGGTCAGTCCCACACATGATCACCTACGGTGCTCATATGCGGTAGCTGACCCCTTTTTTCGCCCAATTTAATCCGAACGTTTAGGTGATATGAGCTACTAGATTCCTTCCGAAAGCAAACGGTTTTTAAAAATGGGTTTCAACATTTGTTTGATAGCCAAGATTACTGAGCTCAAAGGCTGCAGGTGATTCTACTTGAAGATAAATACTCAAAAATATCATTTTTTCGAAAATCGATTAGTTATACTAAGCAACTTTTTAAACTAATTGCCGAAGGAAACAAAATAAACTCGTTACCCGTTACTCTTTACTCGTTACTTGTCTGTTGTTAATCAAAGTA
>DATEBV010000130.1:0-2356 GCA_035287205.1 Chthoniobacterales bacterium
CCCAATAAACCAGGCATCAACAAAGTGATCGGTGGTGCCTGTTTTTCCTGCAGCAGATTTATGCAAGCCTAATGCTGCCGCACGGGAAGCGGTGCCGCGTGTGATGACTTCTTTGAGGAGTTCTGTTGTGGTGCGTGTGGCTTTTGGATCAAGCACAGGAAGCCTCCCTCGTGTTGCACGAAAGATAACCTTGCCTTCCGCATCAGTGACTTCTTCGATAAGGTGAGGCTGAAGACGTTCTCCACCTGTTGCAAGCGCAGTATAAGCTGCAGTGAGATTACGTAAGGTGGATTCAAAACTGCCAAGACAGATAGAGGGATAGGGTGGTACCTTTTCTGCAAGGCCTAAGCGTTCCATGGTTTGAGCAATATCTTTAAGGCCTGCTCCCAGTCCCACGCGAACACTCATGGTATTGCGTGAATGAACGAGTCCTTCTCTGGCGGGAAGAAAGCCTCCAAAGGTTCCATCGCTATTTTGAGGGCTATAGTTTTTAAATCCTTGAGGAAGCTCTCCTGGGGTGAGACGTGCGTCATTAACAAGACTTTCGGGAGTCATTCCTTGTCGCAAGGCTTCTTCATAAACGAAAGGTTTTGCTGCAGAGCCTATCTGCCGTTCTGCAACCATGGCGCGGTTGTACTTGCTAGTGCGGTAATCACGACCACCCACGATGGCTCTAATACCACCACTAGCATTGTCAATAGCAAGAAGAGCTCCTTGAAGAGGAGGGATTTTTTCAGGAGTGGGTGAAGGGATTTTACTTCCTTTTTTTGATTTTTTTGTTGATCGATGCTCTTGTTGGAAGTCACTTCGTTGTTCTACTTCTGTAAGACGTGTCGCTATTGATTTCTCAGCAGCTCGTTGAAGTCCTGCATCTATAGTGGTTTGGATATGGAGAAGATTTCTTTCGAGTTTATCAGCAGGAATAACTTGGGAAAGCTCACGAAGAATAGCATCTACCGCCCAATTGTTTTGCATATTCACAGGGTGATTTTCAGGAGCTATAATTTTTTCTTTCAATGCATTTTGATGTTCTGTTGGCGTAATGAGAGCTAATTCCTCCATACGATTGAGCACAACATCGCGTTGTTGAAGAGAACCTGGAAGATTATTAAAAGGTGAAAGGCGATTAGGGCTTCGGATAACTCCCGCAAGAAGGGCACCTTGAGAAAGCGTCATCTGAGAAGCAGGGCGGTCAAAGTAGGCTTGGCTTGCTGCTTCCACCCCATAGAGACCAGGACCGAAGTAAATACGATTCATATAGAGTTCTAAAATTTTTTCTTTAGAAAGCTCTGTCTCAATACGAAAGGCCATAGCTGCTTCGAGAAGCTTGCGATGGAGAGTGTGCCCCCCAAGAGGAAAGCTATTTCGTGCGAGCTGTTGAGTAATGGTGCTTCCTCCTTGATGGACGCCACCGAGCAGAAGATTGCGAATAACAGCACGCATAATGCCAATAGGATCAACCCCATGATGTTCATAGAACCGTGCATCTTCACGGCTGATAAGAGCATTCACAAAATAATTAGAGACTTTATCAAAAGGGACTATCTCGCGATTTTCTCCACTAGCTAGACTATAGATAGCACCTGTCCGATCATAGATTAGCGAACGTTGAGACATCTTTGAAATCTTAGAAAGATCAAAGGTGAGTGCCCAGAGATAATAAAAACCACCAACGAGAGCCCAAAGACAGAGGAGCACTACAAAAAGCTTGATTAATAGTACAAAGAAAAAACGCCGATAAGAAGACCGTGATCGGGGAGAATTTCGAGAGTTTTTTTTGGAATTCATAGAGTCGTCGTAAAGATCCTTCCTCCGAAGGAGAGGGGGGCTGAATTGATTAAGAAAGTAATATAACAGATTTTATTTGTTTGACGAGAAACAAGCTGGATCCCTAGATTATTTTCTCTGTTATCGCAAGATCTAGTTTTTTTATTTTAAAAAACAACTTTAAATTCATGAAAAAAATCATTTTTACTTTTCTCTTTGCTATTTCAGCAAACACTGGCCTCCTTCTATCAAAAATTGAAAATAGCTTAGAGAAAACCAGTCAGACTGCAGACTACACTCTACAGGCGCTAAGCAGGGAACAGGTGCCAAATAACAGAAAGACAGAGTTATCATATGAAGATCTGATAGGGCAAGGAGCTGAGAAGAGGTAATGATATTGTTCAGGCCGCAGCAAAAGCCGCCAAGATTGAAGCAGAACTTTCTGAAGCCAGAGCTTTATTAGACTTCTTTCAAAACTCGCTTCTGCTGATGAAGTGCAAGGAGTCGACGGCGCGCAGAAGTTGAGTGTACAGAAGCTACTCGATGCTTCGAGCACCGACGCGACGAAGCAATTCGCAGCAGAAGTAGA
>DATEBV010000131.1:0-9883 GCA_035287205.1 Chthoniobacterales bacterium
GACAATGCTTTGCATTGTCACTTGATGATGAATCCTGCGATGGTAGAAGAATCAGAAGAAGCCATTGAAAAATTTATCCTTGGTGAAACCAAATCTGCTCTACCCATTACTAGATCCAACTACACAGAAAACCAAACAAGAGAGCAAGTTACTGCAAATCAAGGGTTTACCACCAAATCCACCCTCTCTTCACAGTCTCTATTAAACCATACAGCAACAAGTTCTATTCCTACTTCTAGATTTAATAGGCAAGAAGAAGAGAAAGAATTTTTTTCTTCTCGTGATGATGCGAGTTTTACGGAAGAAGCACTTTCTTCCAGCAACTATTCTGCAAAAACCGAGCAACCATCGGAAGAAAATAGTGGTATCTTTTCCAAACTTACTGGCTATTTTTCCAAAGCGGTTGAGTTGGCAAGGACAACTGTGGATAGCCTGTATTTATGTCCACCTGAAGCTGTATATGATTTTGCCGCTTCGGATCTCGATGTTTCACAGCAGTTGGAGTTAAAGGATGAAGCAACGACAACGCCAGAGGAAGAATTCTCATCGCAAGAATTAAAAACTTCCACTTCAACGGATACTACCATTCGTCAATCAGGTAGTTCCTATTTTACACGAGCTGCCAAGGCTATGATCGGCTATCTCGCCTGTTCTTCCATACTACCACAAGCCTTTGCAGCAAGAGAATCTGCTTTTGCTGTTTATAGCGGTCATAGTACTGACTCTATTTATCTGACTTCAATGAATGCAAATGCCGATGGTTCTTACAATATTGGAGGATATATCTCTAATAGCAATGGCTTGAGGAATGGCTTGCTTGGGAAACTCAGTGCCAATGGTCAAAAAGAGTGGTTTAATGAGCAGACATCAAGTTTATATTCAAATATTGTTTCTGAAAGTACTGTTATTATGAATGGAGCGCTATATGCTGGCGGTAGTTTATACACAGGTTCAGAAAAATATCCCTATATTATTAGCAAAAATAACCTTACCGATGGAACGCTTCTATCGGCCTGGAGATTGTCAAATGAATTGAGCTACGGTTATATTAAGACTATTTTTGGTACAGCTAGCAATACATTAACCTGTTTTGGTACTGACCCTGTTGTAGAAAGGCCTTTTGTCTTGGAATTTGATCCTGCTCAAGGCGTTGTTACTTCTGCTAATACTATGCTTGATTTTCCAGGTGATAGCTATATTACAGGAGCAGCAAAAATGAGTGATCATTCCTACGTGATTGGAGGAAATATCTGGAATGGTTCCCTTACAGGCTGGTTAAGCAAAATAAGTTATAATGGCAATGAATGGGACGCAATGTGGACGCGTTTTTATTCAGGTTTGGGTCATATGTTCATTAATTCTATTGCAGAGAAAGACAATAATATTGTTTTTTCTGGTAAAATTTATAATAGTGAGTTTAGTGAGTCTGATGGTTTCGTTGGCAGTATTAATGGGACGACAGGGGAAAGCAATTGGATTACCTCTATTGCTGGAGAAGGCTATAATCAGTTTTCAGGAGTAGCATTCAAGAAAGATAGTTCTCTGAATGATGCAAATGAAATTATGGCGGTTGGGGGAACTACAACTGGAACCACTACTGGAACTGGAGCAGCATGGTATGCCTTGATGAATCTTAACGATGGAACACTGAATAAAAGTGTAATTTTAGATGGATCAGGTGATGACGCTGCTCAGAGCGTTGTTGCTAATAATGATGGAACATTTACTTCTATCGGATATACAGTAAGTTATGGAAATTCTCGGGCAAATCTCATGTTTGTAATGTTAGATGGAAATGGTGAGATGGATTCTTCTATTTTGCCATCAGCAATTAGTTATAGTGATAATAGCGCAAGTGTGGTTGTAGGAGCTAAAACTATTACAAACACTGTTGGTAGTTATACTTTTTCTCCTCTTTCTTTGACGGCAGATGACATTACTTCTTCATTTTCTGAGAGCAATTATCCTATCACCACTGCTTGGCAAGGTGGAACAACTCAACCAACGGGTCAGCCGACAGGCCAGCCAACAATCCCAACAGGACAACCGACGGGCCACCCAACAAGCCCAACGGGCCAGCCAACAATCCCAACAGGACAACCAACGGACCAGCCAACAATCCCAACAGGACAACCGACGGGCCAACCAACTCAACCAACGCATCAACCAACAGGCCAACCAACTCAACCAACAGGTCAGCCCACTGGTCAACCAACAGACCAACCCAGTGGTCAGCCAACGGTTCAACCGAGTCAACCAACAGGCCAACCAACTCAACCAACAGGCCAGCCCAGTGGTCAGCCAACGGTTCAACCTACGAGTCAACCAACAATCCCAACGGGCCAACCAACTGGTCAACCAACCCTTACACCAAGAATCTCTGCTTTTGCTATTTATAATGCGAGTGTAAATAATGCTCTTAATACTATATCGCTGAGTGCTAATGCTGATAATTCCTATAATATTGGAACTGTCTATGGCTTGCTTGGAAAACTCAATGCCAATGGGCAACCAGAATGGTTTAATAAACAGACATCAAGCCTATATTCAAGTATAGGCTTTCGAAGTACTGTTGTTATGGATGGGGCATTATATGGTGGCGGTTATGTATCTTCTAATGGATCGTCTTATCCGTATATCAGCAAAAGTAGTATTATCGATGGCACTACGCTGTCAGGTTGGATATTCAACGTTACTGGTAGTATAAGTTATATTTTCCCTACAGCTAATCATACATTAATTTGCTATGGTAACAAGTATCCTCAAGGCATTGTATTTGAATTTGATCCAAATCAGGGTGTTGTAACTTCTGCTAACATGATAGCTATTCCATATGGTAATTCTCTTCAAGCTGCAGTAGCCATGAGTGATCATTCCTATGTAATTGGAGGATCACGTTGGTTAAGCAAAATAAGTTATGATGGGACTGCTTGGGTAGAACATTGGACTCAGATCTATTCATATTCAGATTTGGATGATGGCTTAGACATGAGTTTTCGTTCTCTTGCAGAAAAAAACAATACGGCATATTATACTGTTGGTGGTCCTATGGATAGTGCTATTGGCAGCGTGAATGGGACAACAGGCCAGATCAATTGGTTTACTTCCTTGGACCTAATTTATACAGGTGGTACTATGGAAGGGATCGCCTTAAATAATGAAAATAAAATCATGGCGGTTGGTCGTTCAAGCGAAAGCGATGGTACCTCAGCATGGTATACCTTGATGAATCTTAACAATGGAACGTTGCGTAAAAGCGTACACATCTATGGATTCCGGAAAGATTATGCTAAGAAGGTCGTGGCTAATAATGACGGAACCTTTACGTCTATTGGAGGTACAGAAAGCTATCAATTTGGAAAAAAACTTATGTTTGTGACTTTGGATGGAAATGGTGAAATTGACCCCTCTATTTTACCACCGGACTTCATGTATTATAGTGATATTTCAAATAGTGATGATGCAGATATATATGTGAAAGCAGAAACTATTACTAGTAGCGCTAGTAATCTTACTTTTTCTCCTTATTCTTTGACGGCAATTAATATTACCTCTTTACTTTCTAAAGTAGATGATCTGACCACTGCCGTTTGGCAGCAAGAGGTAACAAGCAAACCAACAGGTCAGCCAACCGGTCAACCAACGCAACCAACAGGCCAGCCGACTAGCCAACCGACAGGTCAACCAACCATTCTTCTTGGTACAGAACCACCATCTTCCGCATCTAATAGTACATCAAAAAATAATGATGATAGATTAGAAAGGAATCCCTATATTATTGCAGCTAGTTCCACTGGAGCAGCCATTGTAGCAAGCGCAGTAATTTGTGCTCTTCGTAAAAATCTTGTTGGATATTATTTGAAGAAGAAACTACATGATTATATCGTTCCTGAGGGAGATATAGAACAACAGCTCGAGAAGCAGGTTCATGCGACTACCAAAATACCTATCCAAGGCGTAGAGGAAGGGACCTCTGTTGGTTCTTTGAACCAGATGATGAAATCTCAGTTGCCTTCATCAGTGCACAATAGTAGTAATATATTTCACGATATAGAATCGAACTCATTAGGAGAAGATGGCCATGTATTAGAGGAAAGAATGGATGTAAAAGATCATCCATTAGATTTAACAATCGTTCAGAATCTTTCTCAACAAACGATCGAACAAGCCATAAAAAGGACCATCAGCAGCTCCGCAACCCAACTCCACGACCATTATAAAAAAGCCGACGAGGCATGGGAAGAACGCGATCGTGGATGGAAAGAGCATAGTCATATTTATCATGAACTTCAAGAGAGTCGTAAACAGTTAACCCTATCCGAACAGAAACTTGAGCAAGCAACCAAGACAACAACGAGCGAAGAGCTTGACAAAACCAGGCTTGGTAAGATTTCTAAATATGCAGGGATGGCTGGAGGTATAATAGGTTATGTTCCTGAGCCATACACTCAGGCAGCCGGTATAGGTGCTTCAACACTGGGAGAAATTGCAAGAGCGATCAATACTGCATGGGCCCATGGTAACTTAGCTCTTACCAAAAAAGAACATCAGCGGATTAAGGAACAACATGCGCGTGTTCAAGAACGAGAAACTCAGCTACGTCAACAAATTCTCCCATTAGAACAACGTGCTCAGCAAATAGAAACCCTTTCCTCTGCACAAGTAGAACAAACCACCAAAACATTAGCCCAACAACTCCATCCTCAAACAGACTGGCAAGAAAGCCAATACCAATCTTGGGGAACCCTTGTCGGGCCAACATGGGACGAACAAGAGAAATGCCATCTTATCGACCAAGCGCGTCTTAATCCAAGCTGGGTAGAAGAAACAACAAAAAAATCTTGGGAACAGAAAATCGAAACAAGCAAAGAACAATACGCTGCACTGCAAAAAAAAGCCAATCTTGCTTCCTTAAAACGTCAGTATGATAGCGCCTGTCAGCAATATGAACGTGCACAAATACAAGAAGAGCAACAACAGCGCCTCCTCGGTCAGAGCCAGAACTCCATAGAAGACCTCAAACACGAAATAGAAAAACGAGTTGATGAGTTGGAGAAACTTGAAGCCAAAGACAAAGTCCAATTTGAGCGTAAAAAGAAAGAATTTATTGAAAAGCTCCAGGAATTAGAAAAAACACAACAGCACCTCCAAGGACTACAGAAAAAATGGGAAGAAACCGTCCAGCGAACGAGCACTCAAGAAGAACAACGCTATACAGCCTCCAAAGCCTACCAAACCGCTAAAGAAGAAGAGGAAAGAACCTTAACACGCGTTAAAAAAGCCTACCAAACCGATCGAGAACTCTTGCAAAAAATTTGGCTTAAGAGTGCCACCAGCAATTACAAAGATTGGAGCTTGCCAGAAATTGCCACAGCTCAAACAACAGCAAACGCTCTCGAATCCGTTGAAAAAACAATAAGAGATAAAGAATGCGAACCTCCCATCCAACGTCTTGAAGAACTAGAAAATCAAGGACGCAACTTACGACTGCGAGAAGCGATGATGATTACCTCAACCTCTCCAGGGACAGGAAAAACCGGGACTGTACAGAACCTATTTTCACGCCAACCCTCATCTTCACATTCTTCACATGAATATTCGGTTGATCAGGTTCAAGAGTGGGTTCTGCAAAAACAAAAACAGCCAAGCACACAAGATCAAGAACGTTGGGGGATTCGAGAAAAACTTGACCAACTTCAACAAGAAATAAGCGCTAAAAGAAAAGAACTCAAAGATAATCCTTTCATAGGAGGGCAAATCTTTGATAGCAACGAAATGGAAGGGAATGACGATGATGATGGAAAAAGCAAATTAAGTACGGTTACGGAGCAAACGGTCTCCTCCAGAACTTCTGCCTCGTCTTCTGTTTTAAGCGTTAGTAAAATTAGCGCATTTAGCTTTGGTGGTGGAACCCTATTTGGGAACAAAAAAACACGAGTTACTCCTTGGCTTGAGCCAATCAACGAAAATCCACAAGACCTCCAAGAAAAAATAAAACAACTTCAAGAACAAGCAAGCAATCTCAAGAAGAGATATTTTGAACTCCTTGATCAAGCCGAAACCGAACGTCTGAGTTCACAAGGTCAAAAGTCTATCCCTTTTAGTAAAGAAACAGATCGCAACTATGCATGGGAAGGGGCAGATCGAAAAAGTGTCGTACTTATTCAAGAAAAACGTCGAGAACAAGAACGAGAAAAGATAGCACAAGGAGAACGAGAAAGTTGGCAAACAAATACAGAGCGTTGGAGAATACGTGCTCAAGCAGATTATGCTGATAGAGCTTTTAAGCAAGCTCAAGAGCGTACGATCACCTTGGGAGAAGAGGCGAGGAAAGCAAGAACAATAGCAGAGTTAACCGAAGTTGATAAAAAAAAGAAAGAGGCTTTAGTGGAAGAAGAAAAATTAAAACAAGCTTGGTTTGCCGCTGAAGAAGAATGGGAAAAAATCGCTCAAGAATATCGTGATGAGCGTTTAGAGCAGAGTATTGCTGAGGGAAAGAAGTCTAATGAACAACTCAAAGAAAGAGATCGAGCCGTCAACAGACGATGGGAAAAGCTCCTTAAAAAATATCAAAATCCCGAATTTGAAAAAAGCGCCGTTGAACAAGAAGAAATCAGTGAAGCCATCATGGCCCTTGAGGGTCAACTGGAGCAAGCCTATACAGAAAGCCTTATAACCTGTGGGAATCAAGAAGAAGTATTAGCTCATTATAAGGAAGTGGTCTTCAAACGAGCTTTAGAAAATGCACGTAAGCATCCTGAAGAAATGGCAGCAATCTGGGAGCAAATAGCTACTAAAAAAACTGCGACTAAGCAAACTTCAACCATCAAAGAGAAAAATATAGAAGCACAACAAGAAATTAATAAACAAGCTACCGCTGTTTTTAAAGAAGAAGTACGACGTCTTGAAAGAATTGAAAAAATCTGGGAAGGCATCCTACAAGGAGAACAAGAAGAAGCGCAACAAAGACGAGAACAGGCAGCCCAAGCCTATTATCGAGGTAATTATTCTGATTGGAACTCGTTGAGTGAACAAGAACGGACTTGTTATAACAGCCAAGTAAGTAAAGCCAACGAAGAATACGATCAAAAACGCGACGGAGCTAGCGAAATGATCGCTGATGCTCAAGCAGAAAAAATAAGAATAGAAGATGAAAGAAAACGTATTGAAGAAAAATCATGGTTTTCGATTAGTGCAGCAAAACAAAAGGCAGAACTGATTCGATTTGATCAACAATTAGAAAAGCTAGAAGACACCATCAAAAAAACTTCCAGACAACTTAACGAACAAGAAGACTTCTTAAGAATAGGCAAAAAAGCTTCACAAAAAGAAAACTATGATGAAGGAAAATGATCCCAAACATCTTTCTCAATTAGCGCTGATCCTTCTAATTGTTGGAGCTATTGACAGTATTCGAAATCTTCCCTTAACAGCTCTTTTTGGGAGTACGTTAATTTTCTTTTTTATCTTTTCGGCAATTGTTTTTTTGATTCCTGTTGCTCTTGTTTCTGCACAACTCTCCTCTTCCTCTCGTGAGCATGGAGGGATCTATCATTGGGTTTGCCTTGCTTTTGGTCCTAAGATTGGTCTTCTTGCTATTTGGCTCCAATGGATCAATACCCTGGTTTGGTTTCCAACCATTCTCTCCTTTATTGCTGGTACCGTAGCCTATTTTTTTGATCCCCAATTAGCTGCCAATAAGGCTTACCTGGTGAGTGTTGTTTTAATTGTTTTTTGGTTTATGACCTTCATCAGCTTGAGCGGGCTTCACACTACAGTAAAATTTGCGAGTATTTGTTCGATCATCGGAATTGTTACCCCAATGGTATTAATTATTGGATTAGCGATCGCATGGATTATTTTAGGGGAACCGCTGCAGGTACAGTTTAGTTTACAGGGGCTCTTACCAAACTTGGCTCGCTCAGAAAATTGGGTCTCGCTTACTGCGATAATGACCTCCTTCCTCGGTATCGAATTAGCCACCGTTCATATCAGCGAGGTGAAAGATCCTGAACGTATTTTTCCTAAAGCCCTCTTTATTTCTGTTGCCGTGATTTTGCTGACGATGATTATGGGGTCCCTTTCGATTGCTTTGGTGTTGCCTCGTGATAAAATTAGCCTCGTTGGAGGTGTGATGCAGGCTTTTACTAATTTCTTTATGGTTTACCATATGAGTTTCCTTATTCCTGTAGTGACCGCCATGATTATTATAGGCGCATTAGGAGGAATGATTAGTTGGATTATTTCCCCAGCAAAAGGAATTCTCCAGGCAGCTCAGAGCGGTTATTTTCCCTCTTTTTTTGCCGTTCAGAATCGGCATGGTGTTGCCGCGCGTTTGCTTCTTACTCAAGCAGTGATTGTGACTCTTGTCTGTTTTGCTTTTGAGTTTATGCCAAGTGTTAATGGCTCTTATTGGTTGCTGTCTGACTTAAGTACTCAGCTCTACATTTTGATGTATGTTTTGATGTTTCTTGCAGCGCTAGTATTAAAGGGGAGAAATTTAAATCCAAGCAAGCATGCCTTTAGAATTCCTGGGGGAAAATTGGGGACTCAACTTATCTGTGCTTTGGGGTTAAGTGGTTGCGCTATTACACTCATTGTTGGGTTTATTCCCCCTTCTAATATTGATGTTGGTGGAGGTAAACATTACCTTCTAATTTTTTGTAGTGGGATAGTTCTGATGGTTTCACCAATTCTCTTTTTTATAGCATTAAGAAAAAGTAAAGATAAACGTTCAGATCCGGCCCTTTAGAGTAAGGATCTGAACAGAACTTTATTGAAGCGACTAATAGAGTAAAAACCTGAGGGAAAATAAAAATGTCGTTTCGCTTTCAATAGATTTTTGAGCTCAAGCGAAAAGTCAACTGGCAACTAGTACCTAACAATTAACAACTATTATTTAGTCTTTCGCCGAATAATTACATTCTGCTTGCATTTTAATGCATGGAAGGATATAGTTGCACAACTTTTCTTTCCCCTTAAAACTTCACCCTCTCTTATTCTTCTGTTATATGAAAAACTTAAAAAATGCCTGTTTTTTTCTCCTGATAGCCCTTAGCTCTGGAACTCTTCTTAAAGCAGGGGAAAACCAGATGCCGCTAGAAGAAAACCAGACCGTCTCCTCTCATCTCCCTCCAGGAAAAGAGATCTCTTCAAGCACTGCTCAAAATAATTCTTCCTCCAAAGGCTCTTTGCCTAATTTCAATTTACTGGAGATAAAGTTTGTTCCCGTAGCTTATCCTAATAATAAGCCTGATGAGGATAGAATTTCCCAAATTGGCTTCTTTGAAGCTGGGATTTCAGATCAAAGAGATAACATTCCTACTTGTGGAACTGTTCCCTATGTTTTTAGTATCGGCGCTTATGATATTACTTCGCGTGAATATTGCGCTTTTCTCAATGCTGTTGCTAAAAATAGTGACCCTTATGGTTTGTACAATAAGGGCATGAGCCTTGATCCTGCAGTGCTTTGTTTAGAGCGGACACTGAAAGAAGGACGTTATTATTACTCTCCGGTAGCCGGACGTGAAGAGCTTCCAATTACCTATGTGACCCTTACCTCCGCAGCACGCTTTTGTAACTGGCTTCATAATGGCCAGCCTGTTGGGGACGAAGGCGATGCCACCACCGAAACAGGGGCTTACGATCTTCATGGAACAATGACGGGCCCGCTTATTCGTAACGAAGGGGCAATCTATTTTATTCCTAACGCAGACGAATGGTATAAAGCTGCCTATTACAATAATACCAACGAAGAGTACTACGATTTTCCTACCAGAAGCTATTGGACTCCTAAAAATTCACATAATCTTCTTTCTTCCTATAATAATGAAGCTAACTATGATGGTTTCGATGTCGGAGATGGCGACCTTCGCCTCAGTCC
>DATEBV010000132.1:0-4923 GCA_035287205.1 Chthoniobacterales bacterium
CGCCGGTGCGAGGCTTACGTTCTTCCATAGGACGTGCTTCGTTAATCGTTAGGCGACGCCCTCCGACTTCCTGACCATTGAGTCCTTCAATAGCTGCTTCGCCTTCTGCTTGGTTGCTCATGGTAACAAATCCAAATCCGCGGGAGCGGTTGGTTGCACGATCCATAAGGATGAAGGAATCGACAACATTGCCGAAGGGTGAAAAGACCTCACGAAGGTCTGCGTCTGTTACGGAAAAGGCAAGATTGCCTACATATAATTTCATACTGATTTATTTTGGGTTGGTTCCTTTAACCTAAAAACGGTGATAGAAATAGATGATACTTTGTAAAAACTTTATCTAAAAATAATTTTTTATAGACTAAGTGTATTGCGAAAGATCGTTATTTTTTATTACTGCTTTTTGGTTTTACGCTGATGGCTGTTTCTCGGAATGCACCAGCTTTCTCACTTGAAAAAACGTGGAGCAGCCCACCCAAAAAAAGGGAGAACCTGCATTACCTCGGACGCTATCATCAAACGTCAGTACGCACCTATGAGACGTAATGAGAATTTTAGCAATAGAAATCTTATATTATTTTCATATTATTTTTTACGATTTCGCAAAAAAATGATGCTGAAAAATAGCTTCATCCCTCATAAAGCCCCTTTATACCTAGTTGAAAAGGCAACTACCAGCAAGAAAAAGAGACTTTTAAGAGCTCTCAAGAAAGTTTTTTATTTCGTAATAATTTGTGATTATCAACGTCACTTTATTTTTTTCAAAATAAAGTGACGTTGATAAAATTGGCTACACTTCGCACCATAGTAATTTTAGAGTCGCAGAAATAAAGTGACGTTGGTAACGTGTTAAGTAATCAAATTCTTCCTCCAAAGGAGGGGATCTGAACCCTTACCTCTAACAACACTATGATATCAAAAATTACAATCATTGTTAAATCGTCAACATGGGCTCTTCCTCTTGTCGTTGTCACCCTTCTTTCTGTAGTAGGATGCGCAAACCATAACACTACTAAACCAGTAACAGAATCATCTCGCAGTAAATTTGGTTATAATGGCATCAATAATGATGCTGCTTTCGCCGCAACAGAATCTCCTTCATCAACGACAAACACCGTATCTTCTCAAGATGCGACCGCAGGAGCTTCTGCCAGCAATACACCATCACCTAACCCTTTCCTCTCACCTACTCCTCAGCCCGTAGCCGCAGCACGCGATATTCCTTATGGAACACCTGTGCCAGGTAAGCCAGGTTTCGTGACAAGCCCTCACTCTCCTAGTGCTGGATATGTTGATGTGCGTGGATTTCCTCCCGGAATGGAAGTTAAAGATCCTTACTCGGGAAAAGTTTTTTTAGTGCCATAAAGCGTTTTCATGCCTCACTCCATTATTGCCATTGATGGCCCTGCAGCCTCAGGAAAGAGCAGCGTCGCTCGCCTCCTCGCACAGAAGCTTGGATTCCTTTTTGTTAGCTCAGGACATTTTTTCCGCACTATTGCTTGGAAAGCTCATCACGATCAACTCGATATTTCAGATAATACAAAAGTTGATGATTGGCTTGCTACCTTCTCCCTGCAAAGCCAAATTATAGCAGGGGAAATACATTTGCTTATCAATGGTATCGATTTGACAGAATATCTCAAAGATTCTGCAGTGAATAGGCTGGTTTCTCCCATGGCAGCTATTCCTTCAGTGAGAGCCTTCCTACTCGGCCAACAACGAGAACTAGCCAGACATCACAATCTTGTTATGGAAGGCCGTGATATTGGATCCGTTGTTTTCCCTGAAACCTCTTTTAAGTTTTATCTTGATGCATCGCTAGAAGAACGTGCACGTCGCCGCCATTGTGAGGGAATCAACGATAATATTTCAGAACGCGATCAACAAGATTCTGCACGTGCAATAGCACCCCTACTGATAGCTCCAGGAGCCATCGTTATTGATACAACACACCTCAGCATCGAAGAAGTCGTTGAGGAAATTCTTCGACACGTGAATGCTTTGTTGTACAACAACGAAGCAGTTCGTAGTTCGTAGTTGGTTGTTCGTAGTAATTTCAGCTCGTTAACTTATCTACAAAATACCCTGAAATTTTTTACGACCTAAATTGAGTTTATTACCTTTGCACCGCGTCTTCTAAGGATAAGAATTAAATATCGCAAAGTAAAACCGTTCTATTTTAATAATCCCATGTGGAGCTGAAGTTCTACGAACTACGAACTACGAACTAATCTTAAAATTAATGGTATATTATTAATTTTAAGATCTCTTATTAATGTCTTTCACCTACTACTTCTTTTACACTCTCTCTAAGATCATCGCGAGAGCCTTCTTTAATTATCGTGTAGTTTATCCTGAACGCATGATCGAATCAGGACCTGTTATTTTAGCAATGAATCATCAGAGCTATTTTGATCCTCCATTAGCAGGTATCTGCTCTCAACGTGCCGTCTATTTTCTTGCACGCAAAACCTTATTTTCCATCCCTCTTCTTGGCCGACTCCTTCCGGATTTTAATGTCATTCCCGTTGATCGCGATGGTAATGACATGTCAGCACTCAAAAACATCATTCGCCTAGTGCGCAATGGTAATGGAGTAGTTCTCTTTCCTGAAGGAACACGCTCCATTGATGGTTCTTTACAACGAGCACGTTCCGGCATTGGGCTTATCATTGCTAAGACAAAAGCTCCTGTACTCCCCATGCGAATCTTTGGTGCTCACGAAGCCTTCCCCAAAAACTCTGGTAAGATTAACCTTCATCAGATTACTGTTGTGCTAGGAGAGCCAATTCATTTTACTAAAGAAGAATTAACTCCTACTGATGGCAATGATCGCCTCCTCTACCAACAACTTTCCAACCGTGTGATGAATGCAATTGCAGATCTTAAAATGTAATTTCATATGACGTAAGTATTCGGCTAACCCAGTCGATAAAATTTTTCTAGACATGTTGAATCCCTCTCCTAAAGTGACTTCGAGAGTAAAAAAATCGTTCTTCCCTTGTCACAAAGTGACCAAAAATCAACTTAAACTTAAACTTAAACTTATAACTTAAACTAACTATTCGGCCTGTTGGCCGAATAGTTACCATATGACTACCTCGCAATCCGATCCTTTAATTCAGATCCTTTCTCCAAAGGAGGGAGGATCTGAACGTCCGAATACCCCTGCTATCTCCGTTGATAGCTTAGTAAAAAACTATGGTGATCGACGCGCTCTTGATCATGTTACTTTTGATGTTCATCGTGCCGAGATTTTTTGTTTACTAGGTCCCAACGGAGGTGGCAAAAGCACCCTCTTCCGCATTTTAAGCACCCTCATGCTCCCTGATGAGGGAAAAGCCACCATTGTCGGTTGCAATGTTGTTACCGCGGCAGCCTCCGTACGTGCTCGTATTGGTGTTGTCTTCCAGTCTCCAAGCCTTGATAGTAAACTTACCGTTCGAGAAAACCTCCTCTGTGGCGGCGCTCTTTATGGACTTCAAGGGACTGAGCTCAAACAACGCATGCATGATGCGGTAAAAGCTGTACAACTTGAAGAACGACTCAACGATCGCGTAGAAAGTCTTTCCGGAGGATTACAACGTCGTACTGAAATTGCTAAATGCCTCCTTATTCGTCCTGAAGTATTACTCCTGGACGAACCATCCACGGGACTAGATCCTGCGGCTCGCCTTGATCTTTGGGCTGCCTTAGAAACACTCCGCCGTGAACGCGAGGTTACCATTCTCTGTACTACTCATTTTATGGAAGAAGCAGCCCGAGCTGATCGTGTTGGTATTATCAGTGCAGGTAAGTTTGTTGCCATGGGTACCCCAAAAGAATTAATCGACACACTGGGAGGTGACGTTTTAAGCCTTTCCGTACATCAAGGACCCGATTCTTTAGCTCAGCAGATTAATCAACGTTATGGAACTTCTTCCACAGTCGTCGAAGGAGAAATTCGCATTGAACATCCTAAAGCCTACGAACTTGCTGCTCGTATAGCAGGAGACTTTCCAGGTGAAATTATCGGACTCCGTATTGCACGCCCCACCCTTGAAGATGTTTTTATTGCTCGAACAGGAAAATTTTTTGGTGAGCAAACGTGACTACCAATATCACTTCATTTCTGCGAAATAAAATAACATTGGTAAAATTAGCCTAGTTTATAATCGACCACTTAAATTTCAAAAATATACCTTTTAGCTATTCTTGCCTTAGAATTTATGCTCTTGAGCTATACTGCGCGTGGTCAATTTTTGGGATTTTTATACACCCTTTTTAACTCTAACAGCGTTGTCATCGACTTGCATTATGTTAACATAGCGCCGCGCTCTTCCGCCTTGCTAGAGTCAAAAATTGGAATGTAAAAATCTCAAATCCTTCTCGCACGCAGTATAAATCTTGCTCTGAATTACCAACAAAACCAAAATTATACCACCGTTCCTTTATTTCTCAGAAATAAAGGAATGCTGGTAGCTACAATTATGTCGAAGACTTCTACTCCTATCTCCAATCTTCCATCTCCAATCTCCCACCCTGGTTTACTTTGGTCCCCTGTTTACGCTTTATGGTGGCGTGATGTCATTCGTTTCCTTCGTCAACGTAATCGTATCATTGGAGCACTAGCAACTCCTTTGGTTTTCTGGCTGCTGGTTGGTTCGGGCTTTGGCCCCTCATTCCACAATCCAGGAATGGCCTCTTCAGACACTAGTTACCTCATCTATTTTTTCCCAGGAACTATTGTTCTCATCATGCTCTTTACAGCGATCTTCTCGACAATCTCAGTTATTGAAGATCGACGTGAAGGATTTCTTCAAGGAGCCCTTGTAGCCCCGCTTTCACCAGCAGCAATTCCTCTTGGAAAATTTTTAGGGGGGACGACATTAGCTGTACTTCAAGCCTTGATTTTCTGCCTATTAGCTCCTTTTGCTGGCATCA
>DATEBV010000133.1:0-23950 GCA_035287205.1 Chthoniobacterales bacterium
AAATTGATGATGAATCCATCAACGCTTGAAGAGGGAGCCGAAGCGATAGGAGAAGCCCTGGGAGTTTTGGGAAAAAGAGCTGTTAGTGCAAAAGGGCCAGCAGTTGAGGTGGCTTCTATTTTAAGCATCTCTTCGAGCCAAGTTCTAAGATTAAGAGGAGGAGGGCCTAAAAAATCCCAACCTACGGGAAGACTTAAAAGCACCGGAGATACTAGTGAGGAAGAGGATGGAGATGCCGATCCTGATTTAGAATCTGAGGAGACTTCACCAAAAAGCGGAGAGGTTAATAAATATCTCAAGAATGAAATTATCAATAATATTTATACAGAGTGCCTTGCAGAGGTAGCAAAACTAACACAAAATGGTAGAGCCACGACAGAGAACATTTCTAAGGAAACCGATGAGTGGGCTGCCGCGGAAAAAGCAGCTCTACATTCTAAGGGACAAGCAGAGAGACGCTTGGGAAAAGCCCTGCGAAAAACTGAGGAAGCTCGACTTCTTGCAGAGGAGGCAAAACGAAGTGCTAAAGAAGCAGCGAGAGTTCTATTACAAGGAAGTGCTGCGGAGCAAGCGCTTATTACCGCAACAGTGAATTATGAAAAAGCACGGGCGGCTTATACAGCTGCTGATTATGAATCTAAGAGACTTGTCGGCCTTCTTGCGGAAGCTCAGCTTGAAACAGCGGATGATGTTCTTCATGCCATTAGTGTTCGTAATACTGGACAACAGGCTGCTGCTGAAGCAGAGCTTACGGAGGCTAAAGAAGCTGAAATGGCAGCTTATCAAGCCATCGAGAGAGTAAAAGCTGATGTGGAGGCTAAAAAGGATCTTTTAAGCAGTGCTGAGGCCACTCTGAACAATGCTAAGAGAATGGTAAATGGAATGAGTCCAGGATCTCCAATGACTGCAGCTCAAAGGCATGCTAAAAAAGAGATAGAGTTTGATCAAAAAATTGCTGAAGAGGCTTTAGCTAAAGCTAAAAAAGCAGAATTAGTGGCTAATATTGCTAAAAGTAAAGTTTATGAGAAGAATTTTGAGAGAGAACTTACGGCCTACCATGAGGCAGAAGAGGCATGGATGGAGACTATTGCAGGGTATAAGGCTGCACTTGTAAAAGCTCACGAAGCAAATCTTGATGATGAGGAATTAGTGGCTGCTCTGGCTAGTGCAGAAGTTCATCAGGCTACGTGGAGAGCTGATAGTCGTTGGGTAAAAGCCAGACAGGCGGATCAGGCTGTTGCTTCTGGACTTTCTCTTGATCAACTTAGAGTTGCTGCAGAGGCTTGGGCTCATACCGCAAAGGGATATCAGATGGCCCTTGAAAAAGCAACGAGAGCTCATTTAAAATGTGAAGAACTAACAGCCTCTCTTCATCATGCAATGAGTGCTCAAGAAAGAGTAGTTGCAGCTCAAGTTGAATTCGAAAGACAATTGAGAGAAAAGGTAAGAGCAAAGGCAGAAGCAGAAAAAAAAGAAGCAGATCGTCTTGCTCAAGAGAAGGCTGCGGCAAAAGTAAAAGCTGAAACACAGGCTGCTAAAGAATTAAGTGATGCTATTGATGTTGCTGGTGTCGCGTGGGATCAAGCCGTTGAGCTTACTCGCCAAGTTGATGTTGCTAAAGCATCAGCCGATAGAACTAAAACGGAAAACTCCTATAAAGAGGTGAATCGCTTTGCTCAAAATGCTTCTGCTGCTTGGGTAAAAGCAACAGAAACAAAAAGAGTTGTCCTATCTAAAACAACAGAAATTAATAAAAAAACCTCTCTAAATGATAAAATTCAAACAGCAATAAGTCATAAAGCACAGTATGATAGGATTGCTTTAGAGGCGCTTGCCAACGCTCAAGAAATAGCCAAGAAAGAAGCAGCATGCCTTACTAAAGAAAAAGCTGAAGCCCAATCCGCTAAAGAATTAAGCGATCTCATCGTGACTGCTAGTGTTGCTTGGGATCAAGCCAGTGAGATTGCTCGTAATGCTGATACTGCTAAAGCATCAGCCGATAGTACTAAAACGGAACGAGCTTATAGTGAACTATATCGTCTTTCTCAAAATGCTGTAACTGCTTGGGTTCAAGCTGCAGAGACTAAAAAAAATCTATTATCTAAAGTTCCAGAAGCAGATAAAGCTTCTTTAAACACCAAAATTCAGACAGCACTTAGTAAAAAAACTCAATATGAGCAACAGGCCATTAATGCTAAAACAATGGCTGAAAAGGAAGTTGCTAATAATAAAGAAGCTGCTGCAGAAAGAGAAACTAAAGAAAAAGTAGAAAAAGCTTTTAATAATGCAAATAGGACGAAGACAGAAGCTGCATGGGTAACCGCAAAAAATCTTGCTCATACTGCTTATTATGATGCTATTGGGAAGAACGATAGCTATCATTTTTTCAGCAAAAAAGAAGAAGTAGCTGATGCAAAAATAAAATTTCTTAAAGCAAATATTCCTTTGAATGCTGTCTTGGTAGCTGCTAAGCGTTTTTTTGCTACGCCTCAGTATATTGTTGATCGTAGGGTTGATATAAGTGTATATTATAGACCCTGTGATCAAGAGCAAAATTTTGATCGCGCATACAAGGATCTAGAAGATGCAACAAAAATATTTAGGAAATATATAGAAGATGGAAGTAATTACCGTAACCTTGATATATCTGTTTTTATTTCAACATATTTTTCGGATGGCTCTCTTTGTCAGGCTATAGAAGCTGCCATTAAAGCTGCTAGCTCTGCAGGATCCGCTATTCATTCTCTTAAATATTCTCGTTATGGTATATCGTCTAGGGATGGGAATTGGAATACAAAAGGGAGGAAGCAGAGGGAAAAGGTTATAAATTGGACAACATATGTTCATCAAGCTGCAGAAAAAGCAAAAGCTGCTTGTGATAGTGCTGTTGGTACTATTTGGGAGGAGGAAGTTCAAAATCTTTCTGCTTTTGTGATGGAGGCTGCTCATGCAGCAGATTTAGCAGCTGATCAAGCAAGATCCTTCGCTGAAGCTGAAGCCAAGGCTAATGGTCAATGTCATATTATGTAGAGGTAAGCGTTCACATCCCCTCCTTCGGAGGATGGATCTGAACCAAATGAATCGATTACGAAGTTGTCGTCTAAGGGGGCGTGAAGAAGAGATATTTAAACTTGTCTGGCATTGTTTTTTTATATAGAGTGCCATTGTTTTTTAATCATACCTTGATCAAACCAATGAATATTCTCCTATCTCTTAGCATAGTCAGCCTAACTTTTCTAAGTCCTCATAACCTTTTAGCAAAGGATGCTAATAATCAGGTTGAAAATAACAGGTTGGAAAACAGGCTGGAGGAAGCTGAAAAATTAGGATGTGACTCTGCTCCAATCTCCAATCTTCCATCTTCTATCTCCTATTTGGGCGTAACGCCCAAATTGATGATGAATCCATCAACGCTTGAAGAGGGAGCCGAAGCGATAGGAGAAGCCCTGGGAGTTTTGGGAAAAAGAGCTGTTAGTGCAAAAGGGCCAGCAGTTGAGGTGGCTTCTATTTCTAGTAACTCTTCCAATCAAGTTCTCAGATTAAGAGGAGGAGGACCTAAAAAATCCCAACCTACAGGAGGACTTAAAAGTACTGGAGATACTAGTGAGGAAGAAGATGATGATGCATCCGATGCTGATTCCTCTGCTAGTGAAGATAATAGTGCAGATATTAATGACGTGCTGAATACTCATATTCAAGATGCCATCGAAACAGAAGGAAGGGCTCATGTTGCCAGCAATTTACTTGAAAAGAGCTTGCAAGCTAAGAAAGAATTTAAAAAGCAACGTGCTCTAGCCTCAGGTCGTGCTGATGTAGAAACGCGCTCTGTAAGTTCGGTAGACAGCACCTGGATTCAGAATACCTTGTATAAGACAGCTCAAATGAAACTTGGAGCTACCCTTAAAAAAGAGCAAATTGACCTGCAAAATAATGGTAGCCACAGTCCTTCGAGTGAGGATCAAGGATTGGCTGCAAAAGAGAAAATGGCCTCGTTACGTTTAAAACAAGCCGGATTAGCTCTCACAAAAGCTCAACGAGCAGAAGAAACGGCTAAAACCCGTTTAATAACCGAGGAAGGTACTCACAAGGAAATACTCGCTGATTCATTTGCAACGCCATTGGATCAAGAAAACTCCTCGCTCAATATAATTTATCAGAGGGCACTTGTAACGTATGCAACGAGTGATCATGAGCTCAAGAAATTGATGAGAGATCTTGCTGAAGCTAAACTTGGCACAGTGAATGCGGAACTGATGGTCCAGGAGGCACAGCACATTGAAGGAGATCTTTCCTTTTTGAATGAAGCGGAAACGGGCCTGGAGGTTGCAAAGGAAGCGGAAGAAGCGGTTGAAGCAGTTACAGACCCTGTAGCGAATGAGGCTGCATCGAGAAATTCTTGGTGTGAGGCCCTCAAAAGAGCATTCGAGACGACAATTGCAACTAATACTTTAAGGAAAAAACTTCAATCTTCAGTATCACTATCTTCTCCTTCATTGCGTCAAATAGGGAGCGATATCATTCAAGAAACTCAAGCTACAGAACAAGCTTGGGGTGAAGTTGTGGATATATGCAATAGCGCTCTTGATAAAAAACTTGACCTGAGGCTTAAAAACGCTTGGGAAAAAGACCTTGAAGAAGCGGTCAATCAACACGCTCTTTGGCAAGTAAGAGTTCTTTGGTCGAAGACAAGGAAAACAGCAGAGAGTTCTAAGAGCTCCAATATATCACAAGATACTGCTCTCCAACAAGCAAAGGAAATAAACTCCGTTTATGATGAGATGGTCGCAACAGTGCAAAAAAAACAGAACGAGACTCCTGCAAGGTTAAAATCTTGGTGGAACAACGATCTTCAACAGATAGAAGTTCAGCGCACAACTCACCAAGCAGAGCTCGCAAAATTGAAAGAAGCAGAAGTTCGGATAAAAGCAGAGGCTGCGGCAAAAGCAAAAGCTGAAGCACAAGCTGCTAAAGAATTAAGTGATGCTATTGAGATTGCAGGTGTTGCGTGGGATCAAGCAGTTGAGCTTGCTCATCAAGCTGATGCTGCTAAAGTATCAGCCGATAGAATTAAAACAGAGAACGCCTATCAAGGAATGAATCGCTTCGCACAAAATACTTCTGCTGCTTGGGCAAAAGCAGAGGAAATGAAAAGAGTTGTTTTGTATAAAACCACTGATGTGAATCAAAAGACTTCGTTAAATGATAAAATTCAGGCAGCTATAAACAATAAAGTGCAGTATGATAGGCTTGCTACAGAGGCTCTTGCCAACATTCAAGAAGTGGTAAAGAGAGCGGAAGAAATGAAAGCTCAAGCAGAAGCAGACAAAAGGATAGCTGCAGAAAAAGTGAGAATGGAAGAGATACGTCATCAAGAGGAGGCTAAGGCTGCTCGAGAGAGAGAAGCTGCTATGCAATTAGCTCAAGAGAGAGTGGCATGGTTAGAAATTCAGAAGAAAATTAAGCCTGAAGTAATAAGAAAAATGGGAGAAATAAGGGAGAAAATTGCCTTAATAGAGGAGCAAATAGAAAAAGCTACAGAAACCTATCGACTAGCATGGGAGAGAGTTGAAAGAGTGAATAATAAATGGATGGTGAAGAGTAGTACAAGAACAGAAGCCAAGGAAACAGCAGAGAGATCAACAGCTGATTTGGAAAGAGTGAAAGTAGAAAAGGGAATTGCCGAAGCTGATTTAGCAAGATGCCAAGAGCTACTCACAAGATTAGAACAAGGACCGCAAGAGAAAGCGAAAAAATCTCAAGAAGCGCGATTAAAAGCCCAAACCGCAGTAGGAGATAGTTTATCCTGTTGGAAAGAAGTCATAGAGTCTTTGGAAAAAAGTGCTGAATATTGGAAGAAAGCTTCTGAAATTCAAACTACTCTAGCTGTAGACTACAGTTTGGCTGCAATCGAATCAGAACAAGCCGCTGAGTATAGCAGAAAAGGCGCCGAAGCGTATACAAAAGTGATAGGACAGGACAAAAAATGGCGCGAAGGAAATCGATGGAAAGAAGCAGGTAAATCTGCACAGTATAGTGCCGATTGTAGGATCCAAGGAGTTGAAGCACAACGCTTAGGAAAACAGGCAAATGTTCAAGAATACGCTGCAGCAGCAGAAAAATTGCAACAAGCGACAACATTATTTACTCAAGCCGTGCAATTGCTATTGGAAGGAAATGAGAAAGAGCAAGATATATTATGGAAGCAAGGTAACTCTCTCCAATTAGAAGGGATATGCAAAAAATATAGACTTCAAGGAGTAGAAGCGCAAGAGGTTGGAAAAACAACTCTTGCAGCAGCCTACCACGAAGCCGCAGCAATCTCCCAAAGAGCTGCAGATCAGTGGAAACTCTACGTCCAAACTTTTGCCGCAGGAAAAGAGAGCGAGGCTATTAGCTGGCAGAAGGAAGGCAGCTCCCTCCAATCAAAAGCCGACTACTGTGCCAAAGCAGCTGAAGCCCAAGAAGCAGGGAAAGCGACGCTCGTAGGAGGTTATGGAGAAGCCGCAGCAACCTCCCAAAGAGCCGCAGATCAGCATAAACTATCAGCCCAAACCTTTGCTGCAGGAAAAGTGAACGAGGCTATTAGCTGGCAGAAGGAAGGCATCTCCCTCCAATCAAAAGCCGACTATCAAGCCAAAGCAGCTGAAGCCCAAGAAGCAGGGAAAGCGACGCTCTCAGGAGGTTATGGAGAAGCCGCAGCAACCTCCCAAAGAGCTGCAGATCAGCATAAACTATCAGCCCAAACCTTTGCCGCAGAAAAAGTGAGAGAGGCTATTAGCTGGCAGTGGGAAGGCAGCTCCCTCCAATCAAAAGCAGACTACGGTGCCAAAGCAGCTGAAGCGCAAGAATGCGGCAAAACAACGCTTGCTGCAGCCTATCGCGAAGCCGCAGCAACCTCCCAAAGAGCCGCAGATCAGTATAAACTAGCAGCCCAGACCAAAGCCGCAGGAAAAGAGAGTGAGGGTGAGAGTTGGTCTTGGGAAGGCTCTTCCCTCCAATCAAAAGCAGACTACTGTGCCAAAGCAGCTGAAGCGCAAGAATGCGGCAAAACAACGCTTGCTGCAGCCTATCGCGAAGCCGCTGCAATATCCCAACAAGTTGTAGATCAGCATAAACTGGCAGCCCAGACCAAAGCCGAAGGAAGAGATAGTGAAGGTAAGAGTTGGTCTAATGGAGGTGTCTCCCTCCAATCAAAAGCCGACTACTGTGCCAAAGTAGCTGAAGCGCAAGAATCCGGCAAAATAACGCTTGCTGCAGCCTATCGTGAAGCCGCAGCAATATCCCAACGAGCTGCAGATCAGCATAAACTGGCAGCCAAGACTAAAGCTGCAGGAAAAGAGAATGAGGGTATTAGTTGGAGTTGGGAAGGTTTGTCCCTCGAAGCGAAAGCAGACTACTGTGCCAAGGCAGCTGAAGCGCAAGAATCCGGCAAAATAACGCTTGCTACAGGTTATCGAGAGGCCGCAGCAACTTCCCAAAGAGCCGCAGATCAGTTAAAACTATCAGCCCAAACCTTTGCCTCAGGAAAAGTGAATGACGCTATTAGCTGGCTGTGGGAAGGCTTGTCCCTCCAAGCGAAGGCAGGCTACCAAGCAAAAGCAAATGAAGCACAAGAAGCTGGTAATGCAACTCTTGTAGCAGGCTACCGCGAAGCCGCTGCAATATCCCAACGAGCTGCAGAGCAATGGCAATTAGCAGCTCAGGCTCATGCTGCAGAGAAAGTGGCTGTAGGTAATAGTTGGCAGTTGGCAGGCAAGAATTTCCAGCTTCAAGCAGACTACCAAGTAAAAGCATATGAAGCACAAGAGGTTAAAAAAACAGTGCTTGCAGCAGGCTATAGAGATGCTTCCTCAATATTTCAAAGAACGGCAGATCAATACGGAAGGGCCGCCCAGGTCTATGCTACAGGAAATATAAATGAGGGTAATAATTGGTATGTTAAAGGCAAGGCTTCTCAAGAAGAAGCAGAGACAATAGCAAAAAGAGCCGAGGAGAGGCAGGAGTAGAGGCAGCTATCTCAGGAAAGGGGTCAGGAAAAGGGTCAGTCCCTGAAATTGTAGAATTTGGTGCCACTCCATGAAATGGAATGGGGTTCAGGGTTCAAATTTCAAATCAACTTAACCTCATCTTCGACAGTTTGAAAAAGTGGAGTATTGATAATCAAATGGTTAAATTGTGTCAAAAAAGTGTTGGCACTACAAATTTAAAAATTTTTTAAAAATTGTGATTTTCTGAAGATGGTCGTTGACTCATAAAGCATGACACCCCGGGTATGGGGTCAGGCTAATAATATGGACTAATATTGACAAGGAATTTTTATTTTGACCGTAATGGGGATCATAATGAGGGTTCAAATATCAAATCAATTTTTATGAAGGAGCATTTGATTTAGAGTAAAATAGCAAAAAAGAAGCAAGGTCCTGGCGGGTGCTCGACCGAAAAATAGGGGTCAGGCTCTCGAATATTAACAAATAGGAACTTCTATTTTTAGAGTCATTGAGTGTGTAAAGTTCTCAGAATTTAATATGAAGCTTTTATTTTTTTGTCAATATTGCAAAGCCTGACCCCTATTTTTCTTGGCTCTCTCCAAGGATTGGATGAGAATAGGAATAGTGGTTGGTATTCAGAGATCAAATCAAGCCAAAAAATATTTTATAAAGAATGGATTGGATTAGAGATAATCGGATTAATAATAGACTATTAATTAGGGGATCCCTTACTTCAGGCACCGCGTAACGGGAACTGAGTGGCTAAGAAATCACATCTTTTTTGCAGTTCTTCATTAAGAGTTATAATGATGGGATGTCGAATGCCTGTTTTAAATAATTCTGCACATAACTGAGCAGAAAGCGTCGGTATTTTGTGAAGGTATTCTTCCATAACTTGCTGTAATTGCGTGTTGGGATATTCACAGTAACGGGCCATTTTTTCAAAACGGTGAGGTGTTATTTGATCATCACGATAGGCAGTATCAATGCGCATTGAAAATCGCTGATCACGTGGTCGTGGTGTGTAGGGGAGTAGGCTAGCAATATCATAAAGAGGCGCTAAACGGACCTTGCCTCCAGCCCCTAAGAGCAGACTGTAATTTTTCCCATGAGCATCAGAGCCAAGGATCAGATAATTAAAAATGATGGCTCGCATGAAACGATCTCGATCTTCCTTCGGATTGCTTGATTGATTCAACAACTTCATAATGGTAGGAATACCTGGACCACCCATATTTTCATATTTTTGATTGGGATGAATTGCTAATGCTTGGCAGATGTCCTCTTGATGAAGACGAAAAATTTCTCCGTTTCTTTCTATACGATCATATCGTGTTACGACGATAGCACTTGCTTTGCCAAAATGAACAACTTCGGAGTCCGCTGTTTCGAGACCAAGTCGGGCTGCAAGCTGTAAGCAAAAATGTTCATTTTCAACATGCCCATTAAGGTCAGGGCGTGGAGGTTTGAGGATGTGAGTAGTTGGTTCTTTTCCCCATGGAAGAAACCAGTGTGTGCCAATTTTTTGCAGAGCCGTTTTAGCTTGTGCTCCCGCTAATGAAAACTGCCCACGATCTTCGAGAGACCTTCCTAAAGAAGGATCTCTTTGAAGTGCAGAAATTCTTGCTTCAATTTCGGTAGTAGTTAATGGCTTCTTACCTCCTTGATGCACTTTTTTTAAACACTCTTCACGAACAAATCGCAGTGCGCCAGCACAGTCTTCTCCAATAACTCCTAGTAAGGCAAAAGGATTAGAAGCACTAATCTGGAATCGCGAAGCCCATCGTTCTAACAAGAGGTCATTATCGGGAAGTAATCCCCAAAGAAATGGAGAAATTTTGTCATGAAGATGACACTGTTCTGTCAACGGCATGGAAAGTGATAGAGGAATACCCGGGCCATTGAGGAGATAGGTCTCATCATAGCAAAATCGGAATTTGCCATTAGAACTACGAATAAGAGTGCCTATCAGACTCTCGTTGAGAAATAGATGAAGATGTTCTTCGTTCATAATTTCAGTTTATTAGCCGAATGACTCTTGATCACTTCATTGATATCTGGGTATTCATCATCACTATTCAATTTTTTTTTCTCATGCTGATGGGAAAGCTTTCCTGTAATATCGATTTCAAGCCATGTTGCAAGACGTAATACTTGACCAATCCATGCCTTTTGCTGACCACGTTCAACACGCGATACCCATGCTTGGGTTACTCCAAGTTCCTGAGCAACATCACGTTGGCTGAGTTTTTTTTGTCGTCGTGCGGCAACAATAAGTTGGCCTAGTTGTTGACTGCTTCGGATAGAAGTTTCTAAAACCATAGATAGGTGTTCAGATCCTTTTCCAAGGAGGACGGGTCTGAACCAAATGATTCGATTGTGAAGTCGTAATGTGATAAGTATACCATAGGATGATATTCAATAAGATGTCATTACTATATGATATTCTTTTGGATATCATATATCAAGATTATTAGTAACTACCAACGTACCGTTGGTAGTGTTGAAAGGACGCTTTGCTGCTAATTCATCTTCTCTTAAATATGAAAATTAAGATGGTAACAGTAAAAATGAATCTTCCAGATTAACTATAGTATCATTGTCCAAAAGAATCCTCCTTTAAACCCTTAAACATTTAAACCCTTAAACTACTATTCGGCCTGTTGGCCGAATAGTCACAGTAGACCTCGATTCTTCCAGAGATAAGCGACTCCTGAATAGACAGTCAGAAGCAGGGTAATGCCGACAAGAATAGGGCCTATTTTTTCCCAAGAAAAAGTAATCCAGATAGATTCATTCCCTATCTTATTGCCAGAGAATTCTCTGGCTGAGAGAAGGCTAAGGTAGAAGAGGATGGTGATCAATTGCCAGGCAGTCTTATGTTTGCCGAGGCGTTCTGCAGAGAGCAGGATGCCTTGTTCTCCAGCAAGGAGTCGTAATCCTGTGATCAGAAAATCTCTCGCAATGATGAGGATAACGACCCATGCAGGGAAAGCTTGAAGTGGAATCAAACAGATAAAGGCGGCGGCGACTAAGATCTTATCAACCAAAGGATCCATTAAGCGACCAAAGTTGGTGTAGAGGTGGTAGCGACGGGCAACATATCCATCAAGCCAATCGGTGAAGGAGGCAATAGCGAAGATCACCAGCGCAATGCTTGCAGAGTAGGGTAGGGAGGATGATATGATTATGACAAAGAGAAGCGTCAAAAACAGTCGCGACAAGGTGAGTTGATTGGAGAGATTCATGAGGAGTAAACGTTCAGCTCCCCTCCTTCAGAGGACGGACCTGAACCAAATGATTGAGCTGCGAAGGTGTAGTGTAAATACATTGTATAGTTTGTTGAGAAGCTATTGAACAGTCTATTTCGACCTTTAGCTTTTAGTTTAGTGAACGGTTACAACATACATTCGTTCTGTTGGCCCGACGAATAGGAAAATCTATTTTTCTTGTGCAAAGGACGAAGATGTACGTATATTCTTATAGGTAGTAGTTCATTCCTATCTTAACAAACAATGCAATTAAGTTGCACTCCTTGTAAACAGGCTGACTATTTCATTCAGAGCTCGCCTCTGCAGGAGGTGAGCTCTGAACGATTGCCTTATAGGTACCGTTTAGATACTCTCCTTCCCAGGAAGTAGAGTTCGAGCGGTGACGCCCCCCACAGTTTCTCATGGTACGTTATATCAATATTATCTTTACATTTTTTCTAATCCTCATAACAGGGGTTGGATCAGCGTGGGCCCTTCCTTCTATGGCTGACGTGAAGGATAAGTTTTCGGGAACAACTTATAGTGATAAGGAATTTGAAGCGATGGCCTTGAAGTTGCGCCAGCAAGCTATTGAGTCAACGCGTTCTCCTCGTGTGGAAACAAAACCCCCATTGCTTGGCCAAGGATTCAATCGTTATCCTTGGAAACGAAATATTTTTACAACCGTATTTTGGATTGGAGAGCGACCAACAGCTCATAATCCGGTACCTAATGTGAAAAGTTCTTGGGATGCTAACTGGTGTCGTAATTTTGGAGGTTATGATAATCCTGATAGATCGGCGCGACACAACTTTATTCCAAAGGCTTTTGTTCCGAGACAGAATCCTTTCTATTGTGCTTTGCCCTACAATGATGTTACTCGAGGGAATACCAAGGCCGAGGCAAAAAAAATGATTCCTTGGTTTAAGGATCTCTTTGTAAAACCAGGGCAATCAATTCTTAAAGGACGTTGGATTGCTATTCATCATGCAGGACGCACATGTTTTGCTCAATGGGAAGATTGCGGTCCGTTCCGTACTGATCATGCAGGTTATGTGTTTGGTAATGAGCGACCACGACCCAATCTGAACCATGGTGCGGGACTTGATGTTTCTCCAGCAGTGAGAGACTATCTAGGAATGCAGCAAAATGAGTTTTGTGATTGGAAATTTGTTGAAGCTTCAGCAGTTCCTGATGGACCTTGGAAAAACTATGGAACAAACAATACCTTTTTACTCCTTCGCCAAGGTAAGGATTTAAAAGTGTATGATCCAAATAATGCGCATCGGGGTATGACTTCGACTAACAGTTCTGTGAAGCCAAGCCTCACAAGCACTCACTTAAAAAATAGTCCTGTGGGAGCTAGAATGACTCCTCTTTTAGGAGAAATTTAACAACCTATTTTTACCCTTTACTGAGGGGCAAGAAATTAACCGAAAAAGAACGTTCAGAAGAAAAAAATAGCCACAAAAGAACACAAAGAAACACAAAAAAAATCTGTATCATCGATAATCTTTTTACAAAAGAGAGTTGAGGTCTAATGAGCAATCGAATTAAATTTAACTTTACAAGTTTACCGCCAGATTTCTTTTTCTTGTGTTTCTTTGTGTTCTTTTGTGGCTATTCCTTCTGGTTTTCTGTTTATTTTCTTTTTGTTCGATAGCTTATTGCTGCCACTGTGACCAGTGCGAGTTCTAATCCAACAAATCCCAAAACGATGGGAAATCCACCTGTACCGAAACCATAACTGTGAAGGCCGGCGCCAAGGACGAAATTAACGCCGTACCATGCCATAAGGACGGAGAGGAAGGCCAGGATAGATCCAATGGCTAAGCCAAAACCACTCCAACGCCCCGCAATGCGTCCATGGAGAAGGAAGAGATAACCTAGAAGAGCAATCAAAGCCCACGTTTCTTTGGGGTCCCAATCCCAAAAGCGTCCCCAGGAGTAGTTAGCCCAGACGCCACCGAGGATAACTCCAGTGGCCAATAAAAAGACGCCAATTTGAAGGACGCGGTAGAGGTAATTATAAAGAGCCGCAGAGACTTTTTTATTCAAGATAATTCGGATTAATACTACATGAGCTATTCCTAATGAGAGGGCAAAGGCTGCATAACTTAAGGTAATGGTTAGCACATGAATGGTAAGCCAAAAGTTATCACGTAAAACAGGAGTCAAAGGATGAATGGAGGGGTCTAGGATCATGGGTTGACTGTCTGCAAGAATAAGGGAGGCGACTGCAACGGGAATGGCTCCTAAGAGAAAAATTCCTGCATGATAAACACTCTCAAAAATCAGAGCAAAAAGAATGGTTCCAAAAGCAACCCAGATAATCGATTCATACATATTCGTTACAGGAGGGCGTCCCGCAATAAGGATGCGAGCGAGGAGGCCCACTGACTGAAGAAAAAATCCACTTCCTGCTAAGAACCAAGCGACTCTAACTATTAGGCCAACAGGCCTAATAGTGGTGGGAGGTGGGAGGTGAGAGGTGGGAGATGCCGCTGGTGCGGCAGGAGATGGAAGAGGGGAGATGGAAGTATGGACTCTTGTCTCCTTTTCTCTTTTTGAAACTCCCTGAAAAAGGAAAAGAAGTAGTCCTGCTCCTGCATAAAAAATCCATGCCCAGCGGAAAGGATGGGTTTTTTGATAGATGACTTCTAGTTGAAGTTTCCAAGGTGGAACAGGATTGGGTGCTTCTATGCTTTGGAGTGCTATGCGGAGTTGTTCCACTCCTTGAGCTAAGGTTGAAGGGTTATTATTGCTCCACCCTTCTTGCATGAGGGTGAGGGCTTGCTGTGCTGCAAGAGAATTAGAGTTCTTTCGAAACTCTACTTCTGCTGCGAATTGCTGCGTCGCGCCGGTGCTCGAAGCATCGAGTAGCTCCTGTACACTCAACTTCTGTGGGCCGTCGACTCCTTGCACTTCATCAGCATAAGCGAATTTGGAAAGAACTCTGTTTTCTGATCTTTCGGCTTGTTCCCATTCAGGAAGGGTTGCCCATTTGGCACTTACTCCTTCAGGATTAGGAACAATACGAAAAATTGATCCATGATGGAGTTCTTCAAAGAGAGCCAATCGCATGCCAACATTCGAGGCTTCTTTTAAGAGACCTTGCAAGTTTTTGCGAGGGTCACGTCTTCTTTCCGTAGATGCTTCGGCAATGAGTTTGAGTAATTTTTCGTTATGATTGAGGAGGTCGTAGCTAAAGAGCTTTTGTTGAGAATCAAGACCTAGTGCCTCTTTGAGTGGTTTATAAGAGATGAGGATGAGTGGTTCTGAGGAATAGGCCAGCTGAGGTTTTAGCCAGAAAGAAGTGATGAGTGCAGGTGCAGAGATTTTTTTTCCATCAAGGAGAAGGCTTGTTTTTCCTGAGAGCGCGCGTAGCGTTTCTTCGGAAAAAACGAGGTATGGTTTACGACGGCCCCCTTCCTGGATGGGAAGCGTTTCAAGAGTGGATGGAATAGAGTTCTTTGAAAACTCACCTTCTGCTAATGAATTAGAGAGTGGTAAAAGAAAGGAGAAACAAGCAATAAGAATGAGGGTAACTATTCGACCAACAGGTCGAATAGAGGCTGTAGGCTGTAGGCTATAGGCTGTAGATACCGCTGTTGCGGTAGGAGATGGAAGATGGGAGATAGAAAATGGAAGTCGAAGCTTACTGCTGCGAGCACAATCGGAAGAACTCTGGTTATCAGTTGATTCCTTGGCATATTCTACCGGTGGATTAACCGAATATTTACCAATGAGGAGGGAGCGCTTTCTGTGAAATGGAAGTGGAGTCTGTTCGAGAGGGAACGAGGTTTGAATACGATTTTTCATTTTATGTAAGCATTTAAATTTTCATCTGTGATGAGTATACTTTGGTAGTTGGGGATATCTGAATTAATAGTATACTATTAATTCGGAGATTTCTAACTACCAAAGGTTTAAATTATCATCAGGTATCATTCGACGCATAAATTCATCAAAAAGTGGTACTGTAAAAGCTGTGTCACCATGATTTGGGCTCCAGATCATACCCTTAGTAATGAGCTTGTTTCTTGTAGGACCTAACGAGGTGACGTTTCGTTGGAGTATTTTTGCAATGTCTCCTGATTTATGGGGGCCAGGACCAAGTTTTGCCATGGCTCTAAGATATTTTTTTTCTATGGGAGTGAGACGGTCTAATCTTACTCGGAAAAAACTTTCATCGAGTGCCGCAATGGTTATTTGAGAAGAATGTTCAATATCTTTTAATGTGATAGGTGAAGTCTTCGCAGTCTCCCAGGCATGTTTTCCCCATTCTTGTAGAAAGTAGGGGTATCCTTGTGTTTCTTCTACAATTTTTAAAGTTGCCTCCTCTAGGATACGAACTCCTCCAGCAATAATAGGTTTTGTAATGGCTTCTTTAGCCGCAGGCAAAGGAAGTGGACCAATTTCAGGAAAATCAAAGAGTCGTTCAGCATATGATTTTGCCTCTCCCATATTTCCTCGTAATTGAGGAAGACCAGCTCCTACGAGGATTACCGGCAATCGTCGTTGAGCTGATCGATGAAGTGCTGTAATGAGTGCAGCAAGTTCTGTTTTTTGGACGTATTGAAGCTCATCAATAAAAAGGACAAGAGCGGTATCAGCTTTCTTGGCGGCATGTCCAGAGGCTTCAAGCAATAACTGGAGGTCATGCTCAAGATTACCATTATCAGCAAGTCCTGGTTCAGAATCAAAATCGAGGCCTACTTCAATATCTTGATATTTAATCTTCAAAGCCTTTGCAAATCCTGCAAGAGCTCTTAGGGCATGTTGTGCCAGATCTTTTGCTTTCTTGTTTCGAGAGAGTGTTAACAAGGCCAATCTAAGTTGGGGCGCTAGCATTGCTGGCAGAGATCGTCCTTCAGGAGCCTCAATGCAGAGTGTTTGAATGCCAAGCACTTCAGCATCTTCTCTCATGCGATCTAACAAAACGGTCTTGCCGACACCTCTTAGTCCGACAAGGATGACGCTTTTCGTTGGAAAGCCTCGGCGAATTCTTTCAATGGCTATTCTAACCGTTTCGCGAAGCTGGTCTCTGCCGGCTAATTCTGGTGGAGGTGTTCCTGCACCTGGAGAAAAAGGATTGATTTCAGGTTTCATAGGCGTTCAGATCTTCCCTCTTTCAGAGGAAGGATCTGAAATAAATGATCGGATTGCGAAGTATTGGTAGTAGAGGATGGAAGACTAGCCTTGAGTCTATATACTCATCACGAATGAAAATTAGGAATTTTTACTTGCTCTTGTTATCCCTAGCTTCGTTGTCAGAGCTTGCGTTATGTTCATAGCGCCTCACTCTTCCGCCTTGCTAGAAACAACAATTTCAGCGTAAAAAAAAACCTAATTTTCATCCGTGATGAGTATAACTCAGAGATCGCCTTCGAAGTGAGGAATATCTGAACGATTAGCAGGTGTTGTTTATAATGAATTTAGCAAGTTTATCGAGTTTAGCAAGTTTATCTTTTTTTAATAAACTCGCTAAACTCGCTAAACTTAGTTAAATTTAACTACCAACATCACTTGCAATTTAGCTGTAGTTTTAGCACTAGGATGCTTGCTTGTTGGCAACAACCTTTCGCGGCTATATAGAGCTTTTCGAAAGTGACCCAGTTTTGAAAGTGGAGCTTTTATTTAATTCAGATCCTTCCTCCGAAGGAGGGGGGATCTGAACGCCTGTAAACTCTTATTTTACTTCAGTTCTTTCCTCCTCGGGAGGAAGGAACTGAATGACTGATCATCATGGCAATGCCAATACAGATGGCAAGGGATCCGATCCACTTTAACATCCATCCTGGGTCATAGAGGACTTGGAAGGTTGTTTCGGTGAGGTCTCGGGGATTCCATTCGGCTTGAGAAAACTTATAATTAATCCCAGTAATATTAGCAAGAAAGCCTCCAGGGAAGCTTGCTGGATGGTTCATATGGACGAGACCGTCATGTGTGGTTTTTGTTTTAAGATCAGAGAAACGTACTGTAGCTCTAAAGTCACCTGGGGTTTCGGTCCCTTCATCACGAGGAATTTGAAAATCAAGAAGTTCTATAGTGAAAGGTATGGGACGTAGTTCGAGGCCATAGCCAAGGCGCACAACTCTATTGTTAATTATGAGTGGTGTTACAGCTCCTGATTCTACCCACTGGGGAGGGCCTTCATGGCCTTGCTTGTCTTTTAAAAAAGCACGAAATCCCGGAGGATCGGAAGCTTGGCTATTAAGACTTTTAGAAGAGGATGGTATGGGGAGGGTAGAAGAAACAATCGTATTGTGAAGTCCGCTTTGAAGGAGTTGAAGCTGCCACTCTGCCCAGCCAAGAGGAATCGATTCTCCAGAAATTAAGGTTCCTGTTTTTTTAATATCAGGACCACGTCCAAGTTGATAATGAACTTCATGTGTTGTGGAGTCTAAGGCCACGTGTAGCCATGGCTTGTTAACAGAGGGAAGAATTTCGACACGCAAGGCAGGATTGTTAGGCTTGTTCGAAACAGAAGTTGGTTTTCCTTGAATTAATTTGAGGTCAGGCCAGTACTCCTGAGCGATGAGTGTGAAAGGAGGGATTGGAATTGATTGACCCATTATATCAACCCTTCGGTAATTCATCGAAGTTCCTTCGGGAGTGACAATGGTGACACGTTCTCCATCATTACTTAAAAGAACCTTCATTCCGGAAGATGTTCCTTGTTCTGGAGAAGCAATGACAGGAGCAAAGTGCGCCATGACGAGTTGTGATTCATGATGAGTTGTTACAGCCATGGGAGGCTTTAGCTCTGGCATGAGTTCGATTTTAGCCAGTCCAAAAAAATCAAAAATTCGATCACTATTTTCACCTAATCCTAAAGCAACGAGTTGCTCTTGATGTTGTTTTGAGTTGCTTAAACGCAAGAGGAGAGCATTGCCGCCGCTATTGTCACTAACCTCTCGTAATGAAGGAACTTGTTGGAGATGTTCTGCCCACTCATTAATAATAATCTGGAGTTGAGTTCCAGGAATAGCGAGCTGAATAGGATGTTTTTGAGAAGGGCGTGCCAAGCTCGCATCAAAAGGTAGAAGGTAAAGGTAACTATCTGCCGGACTTTCAATCTGAAGTACACTTTGATTTGTTGTAATCTTACGTGCGGCTTCTCCATGAGTATGAAGTGTAACGTTTCCTTCAAATCCCCACTTAGAGCCAATGACTGCTCCAATAAGTAGGGTGATAATGCCGTAATGAGTGATGACAAATCCAAGATGTTTCCTTTCCCAAGGCCAACGAGTAAGAGTAACAGCAAAGAGGTTAAGGCAAAGAAGAGCTAACCATGCCAAAAACCATGGAGCTTTATAAATATACAGGTGAGCGACTTTGGTGTCGAAATGCGACTCTGCAAAGGTAGCTGCAGCGCAGGCTATGGCAATGGTAGCTAAGAGGAGTAAAGCTAATTGAAGAGAGCCTAGCGCTCCTACGACCTGCCAAAAAAGCGAATATTTTTGACGATCCGCAATCATCTTGCGACGAGCTTGAGCTTTACTCTTGAGAGAACTTTGAAGAGAGGGGATAGTATTTTTTGTTTGGGAATTCAAAGGGAAATTGGTAGCTATTCACTCGACAGGAAGAAGAGGAGTTGTAGGAGGCGTGGTGAAAATCATAATAATATCCACCTTATAATTAGAGCTTGTTCAGAAGTGGCCCGATTTTGAAAATGGATTTTAATTTTTATGTGACACCTGGCTTAGCTATGTACACGTAACGAGTAACGAGTAAAGGGTAACGAGTTTATTTTGTTGTCTTCGACAATTGGTTTAAAAAGGTGCTCACTATAACTAATCAATGTTGAGAGAAATGATATTTTTGAGTATTTATATTTTCCATTTTTAAAGATTAAACCCTCTCCAATAAAGGATCTGATAATTTAGGACAGACTCTAATTAGTACTAGTTTTGTGATTATTAATGTTTTTTTTCAAACAAGGAAGAAATTCACAACAAGGAACACAAAGATACACAAAGAACACAAAAAAAGAAAAAAAGAATTTTTATAAAAATTCTTTAAGTTTTTAAGAACTAAAGAAGACTAGTAATCGTGAAACATAAGGAATTTTTTATTCATGATGAGTATAAATTCTAGAGTTCATTCTAAAAATGTGGTACAAATTAATATAACGAGTTAAAACTACTACGAACTGATCTCCGAATTAATAATATATACCGCGCGCAGTATATATTATTAATTAGGAGATCCCTTACCATGGAGCAATTTATACAACATTGGATTAATCGTGAAATGACCTCGCCGGTGATGGATCAGCTTATGGCTGGCATTACGAATTATTCAGCTTGGTTTCCTTTTTTAGTTGTAGCTGTTATTATAGGGCTGATTTTTGGAAATTTCAGGATGAGAGTCATGCTGCTTTGTTTGGGGATAGCGCTTGGTATTACTGATGGAGTTGTTGTGAATGGTCTGAAACATGCAGTGGGAAGAGCACGCCCTTTGCAAGTAGAACCGGGAGTAAGGAACGTTCATCTTGCTCCATCAAAACCAGCATTTCTTGCTTTGGTAAAACCTCCGAAGATCAAATTTCCCATGACAGCTCCTTTTGGGGCTATTGTGGAAGGGCGTTCTTTTCCTTCTTCTCATTCTTCTAATATCATGATGATTGCAACGGTGATTTTTCTTTTTTATCGTCGATGGGGAATGATTGCCTATTTTATTGCGCTCTTAGTTTGCTATGCTCGGGTTTACACTGGAGCCCATTGGCCTTCTGATGTACTGGCAGGCGCCTTATTAGGTATTATCATTGGAGTGCTTGTCGTGCGTTTGATGGATTGGGCTTGGAGAAAGTGGGGGGCACGTTTAGCTCCTGCTCTTGCAGCGCGTCATCCTGAACTATTATAAAAAAAGAGCAATAGCCACAAAAGAACACAAAGAAACACAAAAAGGTAATTTTGCCGAAGACTTCATCTGCTGCGTTCTATTTCCTATCTAGAGTTTCTCTTGAATCATTAGATCCTTTATTGGAGAAGATTCGAGGGTGAATAATGGAAAATATAAATACTCGTAACTCCCAACGTCTATGAAGACATTGGCAGGGTTTAATGGTTTAAATGTTTAAGAGTTTAGGGGAAAGTTTTCTATGGCTTCTGCATTTTATCCCCTAAACTCCTCACCTCCTAAACTCCTAAACAACTATCAAGGTATCTACTTTGGTACTTGCATTGATTAGTTATGCTGAGCAACTTTTAAAATCAATTGCCGAAGGCAAGAAAATAAACTCGTTACCCTTTACTCGTTACTCTTTACTTGTCTGTAGCTAAGTTAGGTATCAAGCAAAAATAAAAATTCATTTTTAAAACCAGTCCACTTTTGGATTCTACCTATGATTATTCTCTGGCTCATTCTTATTGTAGTAACTCTTCTTCGTATCCTGATTGCCTCGATGGGGCATCTGAACGAAGTGGAAGCGTATCTCTTGCTTTGTTCGCAGCATCTCGACTGGGGCTTCGTCGAAGGACCTGCTGGAGTGCCGGCATTACTACGGGTCAGTAGTTATTTTTTTGGATCGGCTGTAGGCAGTGTGCGCTTTTTAGCGCCACTCATGATGCTCTTAGCATCCTTCTTTTTAGGTTCTTTGGCTAAGTCGCTTCGCGGAGAAAAAGTCGCGTGGTGGACTGTGATTGCATTTAATGTCCTTCCTTTGGCCAATGCTGCTTCTTTGGTGATGGAGGGAACAATGGCCATGACGCTCTTGTGGATTGCCTCAGTAACATCTGCATGGACTATTCTTTCAACTCAGAGTGGAAAAAATAAAATGCTAAACTGGGTGGTTTTTGGAGCCATTTTAGGAATAGGAACGCAGGTGACTTATGAGGTAGGATGGTTACTTCCAGTGGTTGTAATAGGTCAACTTATTAGGCAGAGAGACAAGAGTAATTTTTTAGGAGCCCTTACGGCGCTTATGCTTCTTTTCCTTGGGTGGGTAGGACCACTCTGGTGGAATATGCATCATGATTGGCTTCAATGGAGTGGTATGACTTGGGATTCTTTTTGGTCATGGAGTCTTCCTTCCCTTAATCTATTTTCTTCTTCGCCTCTGCTTTGGAATTTGCCACTCGTAATCCCTTTTCTGATTCTTGGATTTTATAATTTCATTCCATGGCGAAAACAAAGTAAAAAAAGTGCACAGGGGCGCTTTCTTTTTTTAGTATTGGTCCCTCTCTTTTTTTATTGTGAGAATGTAGGGCATAATCAACCAGGATTTGAGTTGCTACTTGGTATTACAGCGCTTCTTCTTCCTGGTGCTGTAGACTTTTGTCTTAAGACAAGTTGGATGAGAAGAATTGGAATGATTGTTTTATTAGTGATAGGATGTTTCTCTGTGGCCTTTAGTGCAGGATTTTTTCCTCGGCTAGCCTCTGTGGAAGCTTTGTGGGGTTTTCCTTCAGCACGTGGTGTGAAAGGAGTGCAGGCAGTCTCTGTCAAATTGCTTCGTTTGAGAGCAACAAAGCTTGATGCTGCAGGCCATGCTCCTTTTCTGATTGCCCAGACACCTGGTCTTGCCGCACTTTTAGGGAGGATGTTGCCGATTAAGTATCCAGAGATGAAGGAGGCCCCATCGGTTTTTATTCCAGAATCTCAGGCTTTTACGAGCCAATGCTTTCTATGGCCTCATTATGCTGATGCCCTTTCTGTGGCAACAATAGATCCTCTTTACACGGAGGAAAAAGTTACCAGTCCTTTCCTTGGTCATAATGCCCTTTATATAACGACAGAGCCTATTGAAGATTTACCTCAAACGATTCAAGGTGCTTTTACAGCAGTAACACTTATTGATGAAGTCACTTTAGATAATGAAGGTCAGCCTCAGCAACTTTTCATTTACTGGTGCGAGAATTATCAGATGATGGCGCTCTAGATAGAAGATAGAAGATGGAAGATGGAAGATGGAAGATTGGGTCAAGGCCTGCTAAAGCAGGCGAACAATGATAAGGATAGTTTCCGTTTAACTCTTCAACTTTTCAATAGCTGCGTCAGCAATGCTCAACAAGTTCAGATTCTTCCTCCGAAGGAGGGGGCTGAAAGGTTATACAATTTGTAGAATATGCCCCAACGAATCATCAGAGTTCTTCCAATTGTGCCTACAGCAGTAGGCCTCAACTTCCATCTTCCATCTTTCATCTTCCATCTCCTACCGCAGCAGCGGTATCTCCAGTCTTTAGCCTAGCCTTTAGCCTTTAGCCTCTATTTGGCCTGTTGACCGAATAGTTACTACAATTTCTTGCTGTTTTTTCTTTTCGTGCTAGTCTTTTTCACCATATGCCAGGGTAGCTCAGCGGTAGAGCAGGGGACTCATAAGCCCTTGGTCGGGAGTTCGATTCTCCCCTCTGGCACATAACTCTTCAGCTAGCTAGCTGAAGAATTAGTTGGTAGTTCATAGTTCGTAGTGATTTCATATTGGTGAATTAATCTGTAAAATATGCGACTTTTTTATTCTTCAACTTTAACGTAATAACCAACGTCATTTTATTTCTGCGAAATAAGGAGACGTTGATAAAATTGAGTAAGCATTCGGCTAATCCAGTTAATATTTTTTTTAGAAACATGTTGAAATCCTTTCCTGAAGCGACTTTGAGAGTAAAAAGATTCGTTCTTCCCCTGTCACGAAGTGACCAAAAATTAACTTAAACTTAAACTTATAACTTAAACTAACATTCGGCCTGTTGGCCGAATAATTACCCATTATGGCCTCATCAAAAGCATCAGCATCAAAAGCACCTCAAGCACCTAAAAAAGCCAGTTCTGCCGTAAAACGTACGCGCCAAGGTGATCTTCGTCATGCACGCAATACAAGTGTTCTTTCAAGACTTAAGACAGAAGAGAAAAAAATTCTTAAAGCTATTGAGGGTGAGGTAGAGAGTGTTGGAGAATCTTTTAGCATGTTGACTTCCATGCTCGACAAAGCTGTTAAACAAGGTGTTTTGCACAAAAATACAGCAGCACGTAAAAAAAGCATTTTTAACAAACGTGTGGTGGCTGGTAAATCCTCTGTTGCAAAACCTGCGGTAAGACCAAAAGCCCCTAAAGGACAGAGTGCTAAAGAAAAATCAAAAGCAAAAGCAAAAGTAAACGCTAAGGCGAAGAAATAGAAAAAGAAATTAACAGGGATGGAAGGGATGAAAGAAGGTAAAACCAAGAAGACAAAAGTTTGATTTCTTATCAAATTGTTTTCAGCCCTCAATGCCTTCTTTTGCTCGCTCCGGTTGAATCTATCTCTTCCATCGCATTCCTTGTCGATGGAAGGGATGATGAAGGTTTAAGTTAAAAATGGAGTGAATAAAGTTAATACATTTACTACGTCAAATAAGGATTAGATTTTCAGTAAAGAGTATCCTTTTTCTTCCATCCTTTCCATCGTTTCCATCCCTGTGAATCTATTTTTTCTTCGGATGTGCTACAAGGTAAACACTAATCCCAAAGGTTACTATACCGAAGAGGAGTGTTACTAAAAGGGAAGTTCCGTAACTAAGCAGGGATTCTGCATAAAAGGGATGAGAGAGGGCATTTCTCAAGGCGGAAACGCCGTAGCTAACGGGATTAAGGAGAGCAACCCAGTAGAGCCAGCCTGTGCCAGAAGACATAGGGAAGAGGGCCCCTGACATCATCCAGAGCGGCATTAGAAAGATATTCATGATGGCATGAAATCCTTGAGTGGAGTCCATCGGCCATGCCACTAGAAAT
>DATEBV010000134.1:0-3244 GCA_035287205.1 Chthoniobacterales bacterium
GTATCCTCAGATTCTAAATCTGGATCATTTTCTTCATCACTGCTCTCTCCAGTAGATTTAAGTCCCCCTGTCGATTTGTTTTTTTGTTTAGGCCCGCCTCCTCTTAGCCTCAAAACTTGATGAGAGACATTGCTAGAAGAGACAGCATTTACAATATCACCTTTGCCTGCTCCTTCAGCTGTAATAATTTCTTCTTTTCCTAAAATCCCTAAAGCTTCTCCTACTGCTTTGGTTCCTTCTTCAATATTTTTCAGTTCTGCAGGGTCCATCATCAGGTAACAATCAAGGTCATGACCTTGATTATTACAGTTGGTAGTTGGCAGTTCGTAGTTCGTAGAGCTATTAGAAGAAACTATTTCTTTAGTTTCCTCTAGCCTATTTTCAACTTGCGCAAAAAGCAGACTAGAACTTGCTAAAGCAGTAATAAGAATGGATGGTATAATCTTTTTCATAAAGTGGATATGTATTAATATTTCTTGATTAAATTATTGATTAATTAGTTATAGTAAAAATATTTTACTACTTTTCATATTTATTCTTCTAGTTCCTCTGCTTCCTGTTGTAGTTCGTCGGCATTTTCCTGAGTAGAAGAAGCTTTTTCCTCCCAGCGGTCAGCCTCTGTATTATTCCCGCTTAGCCTTGCTTCTGTAGATTTTCGGTAATGTTCGGCTGCTTCTTGATACTGCGCAGTTGTTTTATTCCAGAGTTCTGCTAAAGATTGGTTTCCTTTGGCTGTTGCTTCGATTGCTTTTTCGAGAGCCTCGGCGGCTAATTCTAACTGCCAAGCACTATCTTGAGCAGAGGTGGTTACATTGTTCCAACGGTCAGCCTCTTCTTTATTTTTGCTTAGCTTCGCTTCTGCAGTTCTTCGGTTATATTCGACTTTTTTTTGATACTGCGCAGCTGATTTACTCCAGAGCTCCGCTAGAGGTTTATTTCCCTTGACTGTCGCAGTGGTCGCATTTTCAAGCGCTTTAACGGCTGAATCTAATTCATAAAGAGTACTGTTAGCAGAGGTGGCGATTTCCTTCCAATGCTCTGCCTCTACGTCATTCTCCCTTAACTTCGCTGCTGCTGCTTTTCGATAATACTCAGCTGTTTCTTGAAACTGCTCAACTGTTTTACTCCAGAGCTCTGCTAAAGTTTTGTTTCCTTTGGCTGTTACTTCAGTCATTTTTTCGAAAGCCTCAGCGGCTGATTTTAACCCTAAAGAACTTTTTTCAACAAAAGAGGCTACTTTTCCCCATCGATTTTCCTCTGGATTATTTTCTCGTAGTCTTGCTTCTGCAGCTTTTCGGTAATATTCGGCTGCTTCTTGATGCTGGGCGGCTGACTTACTCCATAGCTCTGCTAATAGTTTGTTTTTACCAGCTTTCGCAATGGTCTCTTTCTCAAAAGCTTCGGCGGCTAACTCTAACATCCAAGCACTCTCTATAATATCACAACCAGCATAATAAGAAGGAGTTACCTTATCATCATTCCCTTTTAACTTCGCATCGCCCTTCTTGCTAAAATACTCAATACTTTCTTGATTCCGCATAACTACTTTACTCCAAAGCATTGCTAGAGACTCATTTTTATTTTCGGTCGCAATGGTTGCTTTCTCGAGGGCTAAAGCGGCTTCTTTTAATGGGTCACATCTCATATAACAACAATCTCCTGTTTTACGTAAATACTCGGCAAATTCTTGATTCTGCTCGGCTGCTTTACTCCAGAGCGCTGCTAAAAATTGGTTACCTCCGTTAGCTATTTCTTCGGAGTTTGCTATGCTCGTCATATTATCAGATAAACAATTGGCAATACGAGCTGTTTTTAGTCGAGATGCAATTGTATTCATTTTCTCCTCTGTGCATTCATCTCCATCTACAACGGTATAGCTTGGTATTATATACTGCTTCCATTCTTCAGCTGAAATCTCTGATTGTTCGGCTGCCTTTCTCCAGAGAGCAGCTCTTTCTAATTTTCCTTGGGTAAGTGTTTCACTTACTTTTTGCCAATTTTTTGCCGCTTGTTCTGCTTTTACTACTACTCTATTCCACTCATCACTCTCTGAGGTTTGATACTTTTTTAGAGCTGCTTCTGATGCTACTTTAGCAGCGGTTGCTTGTTCCCTGGCTTGAGCCGCTTTTGTTGTTGCAAAGGCTATCGCTTCGGCTTGGGTGCTTTCTTGAACACGTAGTACACTATTTGCAAAAGCTATTGCTTGGGCTTGGGCACTTTCTTGAGCACTTACGGCGCTATTAAGAGATGTCATTAGTTCTACGCATTTCAACTTCGCTTGCATCGCTTTTTCAACAGCCATCTTATATCCCTCTACGACGTTAGTCCACGCCCTCTCCGCAGCTGTAAGGTGATCAAGGGATGCTCCTGAGGTAGCAATGATCTGATTTGCTTGTCTCGCTTTCACCCAACGAGCATGAGCCCTCCAAGTAACTTGGTGAACTTCAGCACTAGCCAAAGCTGCTTCTAGTTCTTCATCGTCGAGATCTACCTCGTGAACTTTTGCAAGTGCTGTTTTATATCCTACAATAGCCTCCTTCCATGCATCTTCAGCATTATGGTAGGCCTTGAGCTCTCTCTCAAAATTCATCTCATAAATCTTATCTTTAGCTACATTTGCCGTTAATTCTGCTTTTTTGGCTTTACTCTTAGCTGCCTCCGCAATTGCTTTATCTTCTTCAATCTCTCTCATGGCAACTTTCTGAGCTGCTGTCATTGGAGGAGCAGGATTGGTTACACTGGTTCCGATTGCTGTTTTCTTAGCCTCGTTCAGATTGACTTCGGCACTGCTCATAAGAATAGCCTTAGCAGTGACATCAACTTTTGCGGTTTCAACAGCTTTCAATGCTTCTAACTCTGCTTCTTTAGCAATTTCTAACCCTGCTTCAGCCTCTGCTGCATGTTGAGTACCTTTACGCACCGTAATCGCATGAAGAACTGCATTAGCCGTTTCAACTCGAGCCTCAGTCAGTTCTCCAGCGAGTTTCTTAGCTTTGTAGTCACTGGCTGCATGAGCTGCATAGGCTTTTTCATACGCAAGGTTAGCAGCAGCAATCGCCTGTTCTGCTGCGCTTACTGGCTTAGGCGCTTTCTCAAGCTCTCGAACATTACGTTTTGCTTCGTCCGAAGTACTCTTTGCCTCATCTATTTCCCGCTCTGCCTTTTCAAAGGCTCGTTCAATTTTACCTTTGGAATACTCAGCGGCTTGCGCTGCAGCAGCCCACTCTGCTTCTTCCTTAGAAGC
>DATEBV010000135.1:0-12467 GCA_035287205.1 Chthoniobacterales bacterium
GAAATTAACAGGGATGGAAGGGATAAAAGGGATAAATACAGAGAGGCGCTGATTAATGAAAAAAGTTTTTTTGAAGTGCTTTGCCATCATCTATTATTTATTAAATTTCAACCTATTATCCCGTTAGAAGAATTAGCCCTGGGAGGGCGCAGTCAGAACATAGGTGCAACTACGAATTGCAAGTTGATCTTTCAATTAATCGGGAATTATTAATTGGAGAAACCGTTGCCGAACAATTACGATTGACAGAATCCCGAATATGGCATAAACCGTCTGCTGCGACTTGCAGCAGAACTTACGGTTTTTATGCAGAGAGTATTGATTCATTTTGTATGCGGGTGTAACTCAGTTGGTAGAGTGCAACCTTGCCAAGGTTGATGTCGAGGGTTCGAATCCCTTCACCCGCTCCACGAAATAGGCTGGAGGCAGCAAGGCTTACTTGTTTTGTCTCTTTTTTCTTTTGCCAGAGAATTAAGAAGTCCTGTAGAAAGGAAAAATAAAAGAGCGTATGCCTCTCTCTTTATCAACCTGACTGTTTAATTTATGAGTGGAGAAATGAATGTAGGCAATGAAGGTAGGGTTTCTTCAAGGTATACGGTAAAATTTTCTGAAGATCTTAAAGGTTGGACGTCTTCAGTTTCCTCATTTTTCGGGAAGCCTCTGCAATTTTTTTTGGGGAAAAGTGATCCTGGCTATGCGGAGAGAACAGCGCTGAAAATGACATGGAGCGATCAATGGAACATGACGTTTCATCCCAAATCATATTCTGGTCAGCAAGTGGCAAAACTCAACCAAGAGGTTGTCAACGCTACGATAGCTTTTGAAAAAATTGGTAAGATTGATAATATTCCTGTTGATAAAAAAACACTCATTGAATCCTTAGGGGCTCATTATGCTGCTCAAGCTAGTGTGCATGCTGGATTAGCTCAAACAGCTCAGATAACAGGGAAATTTAGGGAAGCGGTAAGGCATGCCAAGCACGCAGAATACTTTGCAAAGCAGGCTCAAACTTTGAATGAAAGGCTTAGTACGGGGCAAACAATGAAGGCAGAAGCTCATGCTGAATTTGATGCTATCAATAGCAATTTTAATGCTGCTGCAATTGAAAAGCTTGCAGCAACGGGAAATCAAATGCGTATCACTACAGAAGCATTTAATAATCTTGTTCGTTCCTTAGTGCAGGAAGCTAGAGCGACAATTAACGATTTCAATAGAGAAACTATTTATCAATTTTTAGCTGAAAAATCTCCTGAATCGTTGCAGCAGATCAAAACAGCCTTTGATCAAAAAGTAGAAGATTTAACATTAAAAAAATTTCAAATTGATAGAGAAGTTACACAGTTAACACGTGATGCTTGCGATTTGCGTGAGATGGTTCTCAAAGTTGTTCAAGAGAATCAAGACTTAGTGGAAACAAATAGTTTTGATACCTTGAAAACAAAGGTTGCTGACCAATTAAAAAAAACTTGGGAGATATCAGGTGCGTTCACTGCCGAACAAAAAAGACATTTAGAAGAACTTAGGAAGGCGACCGCTTCTCATGGTTTTTTTGCAGCAATAAAAAGATCAGAAGAGGCTAAAAAAGGAGAGCAAAAGAATATTGAAATAGACATCAAGTTTTTCACAAAAGAACTTGCGGCGGTTAAAGCCAAACTCATTACTTTAGCTACATGAATTTCGAATATTTTTTTGTTTCTTTACCTGGACTTTTTTGGATTTGTATTATCACACCAGCGCTTTTTGCTTTGGGTGGGGTCTGTCTGGCCAGAAAACTTATTGGGCCAGACTATAGACAGCAACACCATGATATTGCTAATGCCGTAATTGGACCTGTTGCGACTATTTTTGGTATTATGGCAGCCTTCATTGTGGCAACAGCCTGGAGTCAATATTCAATAACCCAAGTGAATATTAACGAGGAGAGTGATTCCCTTAGGAGTCTCTATTTAAACGCGCAGGCTTTTCCTCCAGAATTTTGTAAGGAATTACGTTCTCTTTATCGACTCTATCGTGGGGCTGTTCTCCACAATGAATGGAAAATTGTTCAAAAAGGAAAAGATGAGCTCGATGGAGATGCTATTTTAAAGAAACTTTCGGATCTCTACACTTCTTATTCCGTGCGAGATAACAAGGAGTTAGCCTATTTTGAATTAAGTATTAGTAAACTTGATAGGCTGAAAAACTTGAGGCAACAACGAATTGATGATTCTTCTTCCACGATGTTACCATTTCTTTGGATGCTTTTTCTGCTTGGAGCCGCTACCTTAGTAACCGTCAGTTTTCTAATGGTTTCTTCTGTAGCAAAAAGCCATGGGGCTATGGCCATGCTTCTTGCTATGGTTATTGGGTTGATGATCTATGCAGTCGTTAGTCTTGATCTTCCTTTTGTAGGGCCAGCTAAAATTAGTAACCACCAATTTCAGTCACTTCATCTTGAAGAGGATTAGTTCCTGAAGTATCGAGTAGCTCCTGGACGCTCCAATTGACTCGCTCGCTTCCGTTGGACCTTTAGGCGGCCTTCGGTAAGTCGATCCAGCGCTCACCTGTATACTGCGCGCCGTCGACTCCTTGCACTTCATCAGCAAAGCGAGTTTTGAAAGAAGTCTAATTTATGCGCACATATGAATATCGAAGCGTCATGGCAAGATATGCCTCGGTTTCGCAAAAATATTTTTGCGACCAAGTATTTACGAAACTCCATTTATTTCTAATCTCGCGTAGAATCAAAAACTATTGCTCGTTTTGCAATAGAGCTTGAAACGACGGTTCACAACGAAGCATAGAAATATTCGGTTAAGTTAACAAAAAGAAGGCAGTCTCTGAGTTTTCGATAAAAAATCACAGACTGCTTCTCTTGTGGGGATGTGAAGCGTCAGCACAAACCATGAACGGCATTGCAACGCAACCCCCTTGTGTAAACTTACGACTAAGACTTGCCTTAGAGGTTACGATTTATAACGCAAACGCTTCTTATGACGATTGAGCTTCATCCGCTTGCGGCGTTTATGTTTTGCAATTTTAGCTTTGCGTTTCTTTTTGATGGATCCCATGGATGATGTTCCTGCAGACGTTAAAAATTAAGAGAAGCGATAGAATGGCGAAGAGTAGGCTGCTGCTCAAGCAAAAAAAATAAAATCGTAACGAAATAGGCGCGAGATAACAGGTTGCAGAGTGTTACTGCCAACGTCTATGAAGACGGTGGGAGTGTTTAATGGTTTAAATATTTATGGGTTTAGGGGAAGATTTTTCTGAGACTCTTACATTTTATCCCCTAAACTTCTCACCTCCTCAATGCCTAAACAACTACCAAGGTGTCTACCTTGGTAGTTACTGTAGAGTGCAGAATATAAAATAATTTTATTTTCTGAACGAATTTTCTTCAGCCTTCAGCGTGTAACCTGTAACCTGTAACTCGTCTATGAAAGCTCTTCTCAACGCACTTCAAGAAGGTCGACTTGTCGAATTACCTGCCAATGATAAAACCGATGCACTCGAGTTTCTTGCTGCTCTTATTGAGGCAATCCCTGAGGTTCATGTAGAAGATCAGGTGACTGAAAAAGTGATTGCCAGAGAAGTCCTTCATAATACGGGTATCGGTAAGGGATGGGCTTGTCCTCATGCAACAAGTTTGCGTGATGCCGAACTTCTCTGCTCGATAGGATGGAGCCCTGGAGGTATTGCATATGGAGCGCCCGATCAGGAAGTAGTGCGACTTGTTGTGATGTATTTTGTTCCTGAGTCTCAAAAAAATGCTTACCTCAAAGAAATTTCTTCGCTTGCTAAGGCGATTCATCAGATAGAGGCATTACAAAATCTACAAAATCTTACAGAACTTTCCGAGGTGCGTCATACACTGTTGGATGCCATTAGTCATGCTCTGGAGTCAGTGGGCCCTGAAGCACGTGCTAGGATGATTCAACTCGAAGTGCGTCAGTCCGCTTCTCAAGTGGTAGTTCCTCCTGGAAGTGTATTGAGTGAATTAGTTCATCACCTTATTCCGCTTTCTGTTCTCGTCATTCCTGGGAGTCGCTCGGTGGTTCTTTCCCAAGATCAATTGCTCGTGAAGCATCTAGAAACCTTTGAGCAACTCGTCATAGGTCTCGCACAGCATGGGTTTGTTGAGTACAATGGGCTTAGCGTGGTCATGCGATCCGTAGAACATTTTTCTCCTGACCGTATTCTCTACAACTGTGTTGCCGTGAGGATGCCGTAAGAGATTATTCGGCCAACAGGCCGAATATACCTTTGTCGGATGAATTTTAGGATTTTTTTACGCGGGAGTTTTTGGGGCTAGCCAGACGTCAGAGCGTGCTGCTACTGAGGTAACAGTAGCGATGACAATGCCGGTAGCGCCAAAAAGAACCAGTAAAATTTCCTAAAATTCATTCGAAAAAGGTATATAAGTAACGAGTAAAGAGTAAAGGGTAACGAGTTTATTTTGTTGCCCTCGGCAATTAGTTTTAAGAATTATTCGCCATAACCAATCAATTTTCGAGCATTTATATTTTTCATTATTTGCCTTCTAACCCTCTTCAACAAAGGATCCGATGATTGAAGATAGACTCTAATTAAAGGTGGATATTTCTATGATTTTGACCACCTCTGCCTTTAGCCCTCAGTCTTTAGACTCTATTCGGCCAATAGGCCAAATAGGTGAAACTTCGCGGTCTGATCATTTCCGTTCGTGGGTTACTATTGATCATAGTGCATTGCGTCATAATCTCCGTGTTATTAAGCGTCTTGCTGGCGATGCAGGTATCATTGCTGTAGTGAAGGCGAATGCTTATGGGCACGGTCTTTCTGAGATCGTGTCGACGATGAGGGATCATGTTGCTTTCTTTGCTGTTGCTTCATTAGAGGAAGCCCTTCATTTGCGTTGTAGTGACCAACAGTGCCCTGTCCTTCTTCTGAGCGCGGCATTGCCCTCCGAGTACCCAATAATAGCAACAGAGGGTTTTATACCAACTATTTCATCATTTGAAGAAGCGAAGCGTTTTGCCAAGATAGCAGTACCTTTAATATCAGGATTAGCGCCTATTCATTTTAAAATTGATACGGGAATGGGGCGTCTTGGAGTGTGGCATCGTGAAGCAGAAGAGGTCTTGACGAAGGTAGCGAGACTTCCGTTGGCCATTCAGAGCCTTTCCACTCACCTTCCTGCTGCTGATAGTGCTATTTCTTATACACGAGCTCAGCTTACGCTTTTTAAAAAATTACTTCCTGTTTTGCAGAAGATAGCGCCTCAAGCGACAGTTCATGTTCTCAACTCGGCAGGATTATTGAGATTTCCTAAACACGCTTACGATTTTGTGCGTGTAGGTCTCATGCTCTATGGGGTTTCTCCACTGCCTTCTTTTCAGAAACTTTTTCGTCCGGTCTTATCCTGGAAAGCAACTATTTCTTTAGTTCATAAAATTACTGAAGGAAGAACCATTAGTTATGGATGCACCTATCGGGTTCCACGTGATTTGATGGTTGCTGTATTGCCAGTAGGCTATGGTGATGGGTATCCACAACAACTCTCGGAGCATGGTGCGGAAGTGCTTATTAAAGGGCATCGGTGCCCTATTTTAGGGCGTGTGACCATGGATCAAATTATGGTGGATGTCACACGTATTGAAAATGTTTCTGTGGGTAACGAGGCAGTTCTTGTAGGAAAACAGGGCGCTCAAGAAATCACAGTGACCGAGCTAGCCAATAAGGCTAATACAATTGCATGGCATCTCTTTACAGGGATTACAGAACGCGTACATAGAATTCACTGCTCAGAGATCAGTTCGTAGTTCGTAGTAGTTTTTTTCGAAGGTGCTATGCCGTGCGTAGTATACCTTCTATCTTCCATCTTCTGCTACCCATGCCTCTATAGACGTTGGTTACCTTTGGCTTGACGAATCTTTTTCGGAAGACTCTTTTTCTCAAGGGTAGGCAATGGTTGGTTACGCGTTAGATATAATTGAGCAATTGAGAAAAGATTTTGTGTTGTCCAATAGAGAGCAAGGGCGGAGGCAAAGTTATAACAAAATGCTAAAAAGACAACAGGCATGACAAACATGACGCGTTGTTGGGTCGGATCTCCTCCTTTAGGTGAAAGGGACATTTGCCAGAGCATCGTTGCAGCCATGATGATAGGTAACAAATTAACCGGATAGCTCATGATGTGGGTGATGGTATCAGGTTGAGAGAGATCATTAATCCAGAGGAAATGGCTATTGCGCAGTTCAATGGCTGTACCAAGCATAGAGTAGAAACCAAAAAAGATCGGAATTTGAATGAGCATTGGAAGGCAGCCTCCAAACGGGTTGACGCCATATTGCTTGTAGAGCTTCATGAGCTCTTCATTCATCTTGGTTGGATTGTCTTTATTCTTTGCACGTAATTCTGCAATACGAGGAGAGAGGAGTTGCATCCTGCGCATGGAACTGGTGGCTTTATTTTGTAGTGGCCAGAGAATAGTTTTTATTAGCAAGGTTAAGACAATGATTGCTGCGGCATAGTTGCCGAGAATTCCTTTGAGCGTATTCATGGCCCAAAGAAGGAATTCAGAAACAAGATGAAACATACCAAAGTTCATGACATGTTGTTCTCCTGCGCCTAATTTTTGTAATGCCGAAAAATCTTTAGGCCCTGCAAAAACAGTGAAATGATGGGTGACTGTTTCCGATGGATTCAAGTGAAACGAGGGAAGTCGTAATCCTCCTTGAATTCCATACACAGGTCGACCGTTCGCTGTTTTGGCTGCTGATAGGGCTTCGAAGCGTGTTGCCCAAGCTGTAGCGTTTCCTTTTTCTTGAGTTGTTAAAATGGTACAAAAATACTGGCTTGTTACAGCAATCCATGTGATATCAGGGGTATTGATTTCATAGAGCTCTCGAGCGGCACGCGTTTGAATGCCGATGAGGGGAATGCTACTTGCAGTAAACCAATTAACATCAATGGAAGACATTTTTCCTCCGCTGAACGTATCGAAACGAGTGTAGGTTGGTAGATCACTGGCATGCACAGGCGTTGCGCCACCGATTGAAAGATAAGTGGAAGGAACATCCATAGAATTTTTACTGCTATTAGAAAAGGTCAAATCAAGGCCTATCAGATACTCATTCGGAGATCCCGTGGTTTCAGGAAGAGAGAAATTCTTACTAATGACAAGACCATTATTTTCTTTTCGTTGAAAAGAAATTTTTCCAGCATCCTTATTGGCTAGCATAGAAAATCCTTGGAGTGGAGTTGCTGGATTTTCTTGAAGAGCTCCAATGGGTATAGGAGAGAGATTATTTAGTAGAAGGCTATGAAATTGTTCTCCAAGATGAATAAAGAGAGTAATACTTTCAATGCCGCCTACATTATTAGAAAAAAGATATTCTGCTTTAGGCGTATCAATAGTTTCGCGGCGTGCCTGTAACTGAGGAATTGATGCTTCAGGAAGAGCAGGGAGAAGAGGCGTTGTTCCTGTTGTGGGTTGCGATGTTTGGGCTATTGTAGTTGTTTGCTGGAGAGTTCGTGCCTGTTCGGCTGCCCGTTGGGCAGCAAGAAGAGGAGCATAATTTTTATTATAATACCATTGCCAGCCGACAAGGCCAGCAATTGAAAGGGCAATAGCAATCCAGGTAGTACGATCAAACATAAGGAGTCAGGTTACAGGAGTCAGGAGTCAGGAGTCAGGTTACAGAAGTCAGGGGGGTAGGTTATAGGTTATAGGTTATAGGTTACAGAAAATTCGTAATTATTCGGCAGACAAGTCGAATGTTCAATAGAAGCAGCGTTCTATACTCTATATTTTGATTTCTGCTCTCTAAAAACCTGATTTCTTGGTACAGGATCATAGCCACCAGGATTCCATGGATGGCAACGAATGATTCGCAAAAAACCAAGGCGTAATCCATAAAGGGGGCCATGTTGTCTTAATGATTCTACCCAGTAACGAGAACAGCTTGGTTCATAGCGACAGCCACAACCAGGTCCGCAAAGTGCATGCAATAAAGGAGAGAGAATCCAGCGATAGAGAAAAGCTGGTAATTGGAGGAGGAATGTAACTATTCGACCAACAGGCCTAATAGAAGAGGGAGGAGGGAGGTGGGAGGTGGGAGAGGTCGTTGCTGCGGTAGGAGATGGAAGATGGGAGATGGAAGATGGAAGTTGAGGGCTGCTGCTGCAGTCATAATTGGAAGCACTCCGATGATTTGTTGGAGCACATTCTAAAGATCGAGTAACCGAATATTTATGATTCAAAAACATTATTTATAAGCATTCAGATCCTCCACTTCGGAAGAAGGATCTGAAGCAAATGATAAGACTGCGAAGTAGTAGTGTGATGCAATGCATAGTTGTAAGCGTTCAGCTCCCCTCCTTTGGAGGACGGACCTGAACCAAATGATTGAGCTGCGAAGGTGTGATTGGTTATAGTGGCAACCTTTTAACTCAATTGCCGCAGGCAACAAAATAAACTCGTTACCCTTTACTCTTTACTCGTTACTTGTCTGTTGTGAAGCCAAGTACCAAGCAAAAATTAAAATCCATTTTCAAAATTGGTTCACTTCCGGACAGACTCTGGTCAGTCTGTAGCCCTTAGTTTCTAGTCTATTTTTTAGCCGTGCCCACTCCGAATGAAGGTTCGCTAGAGAAGCTGTTGCCGCAGCAGGTTTTGTATTAAGAACAAGCCAAAGGCCTGAAGCTAATGTTGGTCGTTCATGACGATAGAGATCTCTCAGGCGACGTTTGAGGTGGTTGCGAACAGTAGCGCCACCAACACGGCGTGAAACAATAATACCACATTGCGTGGGAGAATTTGGTTGCTCCATAAGAGCAAGTGATAATAAAGGCCCATGGGCAATCACTCTTGATTGACGAACGAGCTCGTACTGGAAGCTACGACGGAGTCGAGCTTCTCGAGGAAGAGTAAACCTAACGGAAGCTTCGCTTTTTTTTGAAGCGAAACAAGAGCTAGGGTTAAGCTTCGGTGTGACGCTTAAAGTGGAGCTCAACACCTTTTGGAAGGAGGCGCTGGCGTCCATGGCGGCGTCGGCGACTGAGAATGGCGCGACCATTTTTCGTGGCCATACGGGCACGAAAGCCAAATTGTTGTTTACGGGTGCGTTTGGATGGTTGGTAAGTGCGCTTCATCGGGGCAAAAGTTCAAGGTGGGGAACATGATCTATAGTGGGAGTCTTGTCAAGGAAAAGTAATTAAAAAGAATGCTATCCCGAATATTTTATATTAAATCTGCTGCGGTTTGTGGAAGGTTGATAACTATTGCATTGAGCTCAGGTTTTTCCTGGGACAAGTATATACGCATATAACTACCGCGTAAAAAATCCTTCGTCTGCCTTGTCTTATCAAGCTTTGTACTGCATCTCACTACGATGTCTATGAAATATCCAGGTTAGTTATTTTGCAATTAGTCAGTATAGATGCATGTCGGTATGAAATGTAGTGTGAGATTTGATGGGGCAAGGTGTACGAAGATTTTTTTACTGTGACTATACTCATTGCGAATAAAAATTAGGTTTTTTTTACGCTGAAATTGTTGTTTCTAGCAAGGCGGAAGAGTAAGACGCTATGCGAACATAACGTAAGCTCTGACAACGAAGCTAAGGACAATAAGAGTAAGTATTCCTAATTTTCATTCGTGATGAGTATATAAGCAGACTCTATCCGTGAGGATGTAATTTTCGAAAAGATTTTATTTTGGGTGGTTACCAAACTTGCTGGGTTAACGCTAATATTCATACATATCGGCGCAAGATATAGCGTAAAGCTTGATGAGAGAAGTTAGATAATAGATTTTTTCTTTCGCATCAAATGATTCATTGCTTGCAGCCTGGTGATGCAGTCATGAAGTAGATAATTTTAGGGAGAGAGGAAAATTTCTTTCTAAAACATAATTCCTTTTTTAATTTGGTTCTCGATTTTTATTTTCAATGGCCTACAGTCTAAGGCCTATCAGTTAGGGGTCATAGCTCAGTTGGTAGAGCGCCTCAATGGCATTGAGGAGGTCTGGGGTTCGAATCCCCATGGCTCCATGCCGCTTCGCGGCAGTTTAAGTTAATTAATGATCACTTCGTGATCAAAGAGAGGGTGGTAAAATTGCTGCCGCACTTCAACTTTTAATATTAAATAAGTATTCAACTAACTCAGTAATTTTTTTTAAGGACATGTTGGAATCCTTTGCTGAAGCGACTTCGAGAGCAAAAAACTCGGAAGAATAAAAATACCACTTCGCTTCTTACTTCGTCACGAAGTGACCAAAAATCAACTTAAACTTAAAACTTAAACTTAAACTTACTGCGGAGCAGTATCCTTCCAATCGCTTCTTGAACCTTATTTTGAGGGATTCCGAGCATCTCTTCTTCAGGGTGTAAGGAAGATGATGAGGGTTTTGATAACTCCACAATCTCATGGCCTGGAGAAAAATCGAGAGGGCCATAAATTCGCGCCGGGCTTTGATAATGTAAAATAGCCAACGTTGGGCAGTTGATGGCAAATCCAAGATGCATCACTCCAGTATCAGAGCTGACCAACATCGCAGCCTTCTGCAATAAGACAGCAGTTTCTTCAAGTGTTGTTTTTTGAACAAGATTAATGACCTCTGGGCACTCTTTTGCAATGGCGGCTCCAGCAGTTTCATTGTCGGAGCCTCCTGTGAGTATGATCTGATGAGGATAGTGTCGTTTCATCCATTGGATTGTTTTAATATAAGAAGCAACAGGCCAGTTGCGCCATAAGAGGGTTTTCCCGCCGCCTGTTTGAAAAACCACATACGGCGTACTGCGAAGATGAGGCTGTTTTTTGTCAAAAGCAGAACATTCTTCTTCCTTGACGCGGTAGACCATGCCACGGTCAACATGTGCCCCACCTGCTGTTTCAGCAACTTTCAACGTTTCTTCGACAATATGAGGCATTCCTTTGGTGCACACAGGATGCGAGAGAAGGAAGGAGAGACGTTGGCATCGCTCTATGGCACCAACAAAAGCATGACGATTGAGAAGATATCCTAGCGGAACAGCCTCTTCATTGACGCGGAGAGCGACAATAAGATCCGGTTTCTCACCGAGAAATCGACGCAATAGACGAGCTTGAGAGAAAGGTGATTTGCTCAGTGGGATAACCTCTTCTACAAATGGATTGTGATTTGCTATGGATTGACGGCGATGATGCGTAACCACAATTACTTTTGCTTTAGGATGTCCCTGTTTTAAACTTTTAATGGCCGCAGAATCAAAGAGTCCATCACCAATGCCGGTTGTGCTAAAGACTAAGATGAGCTTTGGATGGCTGGGCAAAGGTAATGGATTTGGAGGAAGAAAAAAAGAGAGAGCGCGATAAAACAGCTCATTTAAAAATCGGGTGAATTGATTCCACATAAAGAAAACAGGTAACTATTCGGCCAACAGGCCGAATAGTGGTGGGAGGTGGGAGGTGAGAGGTGGGAGGTTGATTGATACGCTGATTAAGATTTAAGGGATCACTCTGGTTATCAATTGATCCCCTGGCATATTCTACCGATGGGTTAACCGAATATTTACGAAAACAGGGTGCAGATTACAGGGAACAGGCTACAGAAAATAAAAATTGAATACTAAATTTGTAACTACTCAGCACCCTAAAAAAGTAATTTGATCAAACTGAAAAAGAAAGCCTTTACATGAGCTGTAAAAAGGTGTAAAGAGCAACAATAAATATTGACTATGGAAGCATTAGCTTACATCAAACTGTTAGAAAATGGAATTAAAGAACTAACAACTCGTTGTGAGGAGTTAGTAAAGATCGTTGAAAAGCAAGATACAGAAATAACAGGACTGAAAGTCAAGATTGTTGAGTTAAGCACGGCTCAATAAGAACAGCAGCAATAGCCACAAGCCGCCCTCGCTGGATGGTTTTAAAAGCAACAGAAGTCTACGGACTTCGAGTGGTAGGGCATCTGGAGGTCATCCTGGATTCAAAATACCATTTACCAACAACCAAGCAGAACAAATGGGTCAGTCCCACACATGATCACCTACGGTGCTCATATGAGGTAGTTGCCCCCCTTTTTTTGCCCAATTTGATCCGAACTTTTCAGTGATTCGAGGTACTAGGAAGGAAGTGAACGGTTACAACGACTACAATTATGAAATCATTTTTACCTCTCGGCATAGCCGGGCGAATAGTTACAATATTCCTAGTCTCTACTGGCCTTTATGCGCAGAACACAAATAGGCTGGAAGAAACAAACAATCAGACTACAGGCTACAGTCTACAGTCTACAGGTAGCCGAAAGGCAACATTACCAGCAGAAGATCAGGTTGAGCGGCAAATTGAACCTACTGCGAACTGCCAACCGCCAACTGCCAACTGTGACAATGCTTTGCATTGTCACTTGATGATGAATCCTGCGATGGTAGAAGAATCAGAAGAAGCCATTGAAAAATTTATCCTTGGTGAAACCAAATCTGCTCTACCCATTACTAGATCCAACTACACAGAAAACCAAA
>DATEBV010000136.1:0-8892 GCA_035287205.1 Chthoniobacterales bacterium
CAGGTTACAGGGAACAGGGAACAGAAGACAGAGAACAGACAATGAAAAGATAGCATTATCAATACCAGAAAAACCAGAAAACCCTTCTTTTCAGATTGGCCAACGCGTTGAATCCACTACCAACTGCCAACTGCCAACTGCGAACTGTGACAACGGTATACGTTGTCACTTAATGATGGACCCATCAAGCACTTCTTCAACGCTTGAAGAAGGAATGAAAGCCTTATCACGCTTTGTTAAGCCTTCTGTTTATCCGGAAGAGGAAGGTGCTATTTCTGCAGCGGCGCGAATAAAGCCGAGTACAGCCACTAGTAACAGTAGTAGTTATGCTAAGTATATTGTTCCTGAAGAAACTTCTGTTGCAGCTTATGGAGATACAGAGAGACAAGGGCAAGGTCAGATTGATAATGTGACTCCGGAAACTAGGGAATTTGAAGCTTATTTTTCTAATACAATTAAGAGAGTAAGGGCTGAGGCTGAGGGAATAAGTCAAGAGGCGGAGAAAGCCGTTTCTATTGCTAAAGAGAAAGCCAATCAATCAGTCGCTTCAGTAAAAATGTGGAGAGAGGTTATCGACAAAGCAACAGAGGCAGAAGGAATTTATGAGGAACTTGTTCAATATTGTACACAATATCGAGATTATGCTTCTAAGCATTATACAGGATGGATGCTTGATTCTAAGAGGATGCAATATGATCTTGATTTGAAACGAGCAGAAATGAGAAAAGAATATTGGGCGAATGAAATAGAAGATGCTCAAGAGTGCCTTCAAGAGGTACGAAGGGAGGCTCAAAATCAGAAACCTTCCGGAACAACAAGTGTACCATTCCAACCTAAGCAATCGAGAGATCCTCGGCCCCCAGGCAATAGTGGTGGGAATAGTGAATTTGCTGATTTTGAAGAATCTTTCAATCAGAAGATTGAAACAGCAAAAGCTCGCGCGGAAGAAATGATTACGAACGCTTCCGCTGCCAGAACAAAAGCTGAAAGAGGAATACCTTCAGAACAATTATGGGCAGAAGCTGCGGAAAAAGCAGGAAAGGCTGAACAAGCTTACAGTGAACTTCTTCATTTTTATCAAGACTATAAAGAAAAAGTTGGGAATTATTGTCCAGCAAATCTTGTTGATGCGATGTGGGTTAAATATAAAGGTGATTATGAAAGGGCTGAAGAAGAAAATAAAAGAGCTGAAGATGAAAAAAATCGTTTGATTGCTAAAGCCATGGAATGCATTCAGCAAAAAGAGATTCAGTATCAAGAGACTTTTTTTTCTAAGCGGATCCAAACAGCAAAAACTATAGCAGAGGCAACAGCTATGATTGCTTCTGATGCTAGAACAAAAGCTGAAAGTGCAAGCGCTTTAGAACAAACTACAGCAGAACAAATATGGGCAAAACGTGCATTATGGATAAAGGCTGCAGAAGAGTCAGCAAAAGCAGAACAAACGTACGCTGAACTTCTTGATATTTATAAAAACTACCAAGAACATATTGCAAATTGTTATCCTAAATATCTGATTGATATAACCCAGTCTCGCTATGGTATTGATTATCAACAAGCGGAAGCGAAGAAAAAACGTTGGAATGCTAATGCGATGGAATGCTACCAGCAAAAAGAGCCATTGCGGTTAAAAACAGCAGAAAAAGTAGAGACCTCTTTCGTTCAGCGAATCGAAGTAGCAAAAGCTCAAGCAGAGGAAAAGGCGAAGATTGCCACTGATGCCAAAACAAAAGCTGAAAGAGTGACCACTTCAGAACAATTATGGACAGAGGCTGCAGTAGAGGCAGGAAGGGCTGAGCAAGCGTACAATGAACTTCTTGGTCTCTATAAAAACTACAAAGAACAAGTCGAGGGTTATTATCCAGGATATCTTGTTGATGCGAAGAGGGGTTGCTATAATGCTGATTATAAAAAAGTTGAAACGCAAAAAAATCGTTTGAATGCCCTAGCTAAGATATGTCTTCAGCAAAAAGAAGTGCTACAAAAAGTAGCGTTGGGGAAACTTCAAGAGGAGAAAGCTCAAAAAATTACTCTCGATAAGAGGCTTCAATATGCCAAAGAAGCGTACGAACAAGGAGCGCAGGCTTCCGCTCAAGGCAAGAGAAGTTTGAGTAAGATTTGGAATCATGCAGGCGATCTTATTAAGCAAAAAGCGCTTGCTTCAATTTCTGAGCTTAAGCTAGCAAGGGAGGAAGAGGCTGCTTTAGAACAGAGTGAGCAAAGAACACAAGCAAAACTATCTTTTGACCAGGCTAAAAGGGAATGGGCTCCTGTTTCTAAAGCAATTAAGACTTATCTCGCGAATCCTAATGTTAATGTCGATACAGTTTATAGTGCTGGGGCCATCACTCAAGGCAAGACTTTTCATCACCTTAAAGGACCTGATGGTTTATCCAATGAAACTAAGGTGGCTAGCAATGTTATGATGAGTATCGATGATATGAGTGTTATCACACGTGCTTTTATTCGAGATGAGGTAACCGCAGTCGCTCTTCTTGGTGCTGTTGGCACGGCTGTTGTTTCTTTTGGAGGTTGGTTTAATGTTTCAGCTTCTGATGATGTTGTTGTTTCTCCCTTTAATGGTTATTGTCATAATACCTATCAAAGTTTCAACTGTAGTGGTAAGGGGGAATCTGGTTATTGTACAGATACTTGTATTCATACTAATGATTGTATGAATACATATAAGAGCAACAACTGTGATGGCAATGGAGAGGTTGGTTATTGCACAGATACCTGTGCACATAAGAGTACGAATTGTGTGAGTACATATCAAAGCTCCAATTGTAATGGCAATGGAGGGCCTGGTAGTGGGGAACCTGGCTATTGTACAGATACTTGTACTCATACTAATAGTTGTCTTAGTCGCTATATTAGCGGTAATTGTAGTGGTCATGGAGAGCCTGGCTATTGTTCAGCCGCACCCGCACCTTATAATCAGCAGCCGTGTCAGAGCTGCCAATGTAATTGTTGGGTCTCGTGTACGGATCAATCAGGCTTCTGTGTTGCCCCCTGTATTATCAATAAAGAAGGGGTGGGTCCTGCATTGGTTCAGAATAGTGGATGTGCTTTTATTGATTCAGGTTGTTGGAGTCCAGGTAGCTGTGCTTTTCAGTCTTACTGGCTAACCTGCTCTTCAATTTCCCCTTCAACTACGACAGGATGTTCATGGTGTCAGACGTATCCGCCTAATGAGGTAGGATGCAATTGGTGTCAAACATATCCACAAAATGAGGTAGGATGCAATTGGTGTCAAACATATCCACAAAATGAGATAGGATGCAATTGGTGCAGCGAACCATATTTTCATCATAATGCTTACATTCCTATCAGTACACCGCTTGCATCTGTTCTGATATGTTGTTCCATCATTCCTCCTATCATTGCTTTTTATACTACTTTTGGCACTATTGGAGATATGATGTGTAAATTTTTCAATCGAGGGAATGCTCCTATTTCTCCTGAGGTTGGTATTGATCATGAGAAAGCCGAAGTCGAAGGGAAAGATTCTAGAGTTTCTGGTAGTGCTAGTCGTATCTATCAGACAGCGCTTGCGGCTGTTTCTCCTCTTGTTGCTACTTATGGTGCCTTGAATGCACCTTTATTGGGTGCAATGAGTGCTGCGGGTGTTGCGCTTGCTGCGGATCAGAGTGTCTGGATAACTCCTTTTGTGGCTGCAGGAGGTTTTGTGGTAGGAAGTATGATAGCCCCTTGTATTGGGGCTTATACAGCGGGTGATTTTCTTGGGTTTTCCAAAATAAATACCCATAGTACCACAGAAGCTGCTCTTGCTGTTTTCCGAGCTCATAACAATTCTTTTTTTAATGGCTCATTCCATATTCCTTCTGGAGCAAATGCTATTGCAGCTACTGATGCTGCGGCTCAAGCGACTATTGCTGCAGCTCAAGCTGTAGGAACGGACTGGGAGGAAGAGACTCAATGGGCCGCTCAAACTGCTCAAGAAATTGCTGAATTTAATCAAGCTGTTGCAAAACGGAAGTAGTCATTCATGCGTCGCTATGCGACGTATGAATCACTACAAATTGTGAGTTCAAACTGAGCTGAAGTAATAAAAAGAAGAAAGAAATTCACCACAAGAAACGTCCGGAAAAGTAAACCGCAAAGAACGCAGAGAACGCAAAGAATAGATTATGAAAATGAAAGGCTCTTAAAAAATGAATTCCAAGGGGAGGTTCCTCTTACAAAATTTTTCATTCTTTGCGTTCTCTGCGTTCTTTGCGGTTAATTAAAATTTCTTGTATTTTACGGTCGCTCTTCTTCTTTAGTTTTTAAAATGTTAAAGGATTTTTATAAAAATCCTTTTTCTTTTTTCGTATTCTTTGTGTAATCCCTTGTGTCCTTTTGTGGTTAATTTCTTTGTGTTTGAGAAAGGTTAGTAGTCACAAAACCAGCACTAATTATAGGGTGGATATTATGATGATTTTCACCACGCCACCTGGACCTATAGTTCAGAACTAGTCTTCGAAGGAAGAAGAATCTGGACGGTTAACCCTTATCCTTTTCTGATTCCCTTCTTCAGAAGAGAATGACCAGTTAGGAGATTCTTGTTCACTAGAAGATGAATCAGGCTCTGCATGATCAGATTCTCTTTCACGTTTATGAGAAGGGATTGTTTTTTTACTAGGTACTATTGTAGGATAGATTGGCGAAAGATCGATAGGGCTGTTTGAAAAATGAATTGTTGGTTCGCTATGATTGACAGGAACAGAGGTAGATATTTTAGGACTTTCTAGCAGAGAGAGATTGCTAAAAATGGAGATTTCTTCTGTAAAAGAGTGGTTTACAAAAATATCTTCTAACTCCTGTTCGAAGACATCAAATTCTCCAGGAGTGACCATCATCGGAATTGGCTCAAGATCAGTAGTTTCTGTTTGAGCAGAAAATAGACTGCTTGTAGAAATAGTTAATAAAAAAAGAAATAAATTTAACCCGAATATTTCATGCTGAATCGTTATGAGACGATGTGCAAAGTTTATAAATACAAGACGGATGAAAGATTTTGACGATGTAGCTGTATGTATCATACTGTCCAAGGAAAAATCTGAATCCAACGTAGTAGTTGTGAGCTTTCCACAAGTCGCAGTAGGTTTAGTATGAAATATTCGGGTTAGGTTAGACAACTGGTTGTAAGGGAAAAAGGGTGGAGGTAGATGTTCAGATCCACCTCCTTCGGAGGAAGGATCTGAACCAAATGATTGGACTGCGAAGTTATAGTTTAAATGCATTGCATAATTTGCAGAGGAGTTATTAAAGAGCCTTTGAGCCTTAGGGGGGAGGAACGGTTAGGGTTGAAAATTTCCTTACTATACCATATGTAGGTGAAATTTTGGAAAAAAATAACAAAAAACTGTAAGAAATAATCGCAAAAGAAGACGTAAAGAGTGAAGGGTAAAGAACACTAATAGCTGCGAAATAGCTTAGGCTAACGCATCAATCAAGTTCATCGCCAAGTTTCTTTTTTTTGTGTTTCTTTGTGCTCTTTTGTGGCTATTCCTTCTTTCAGTCTTTCAGTTTAGTTCGAGCTCACTATTTTTCGATCTTAATACTCTTCATTTGCTCTGGCTACCAATTACCGCTGGCGCCACCGCCACCACTATCGCCACCACCGCCAGAAAATCCTCCAAAGCCACCATCTCCTCCGCTACCACCACCGCCTCCTCCAAAACCACCACCACCTAGGAACCATCCTCCCTTACTATCTGCTCCAAGAGAGCGTCTTCGCCAATTCATAAAAGTAGAAAAGATCATAAATAGGAAAAAGAAACCAAGAGGTGAAAAGAGAAGCCTTGTCCAAGAAAAAGGTTTTTTCCCCTTTTGAGGTCCTTTGCCTTGATATTCTCCTTGAGTTGCTTTCATGATAGCATTAAGGCCATTAGTAAAGCCTTGGTTATAGTTACCTTGACGAAAAGAAGGGGTCATTACCTCATCAATGATGCGTTTACAAATTGCATCTGGCAAAGCGCCTTCTAAGCCGTAACCTGTCTGAATACGAACTTTATGTTCGGCAGGAAATACTAGCAGCAAGACGCCATTACTATTTTTTTTAGTACCTAAGTGCCAGGTGCTATAGAGTTGCTGAGCTACATCATCAAGGGAACTATTACTAAAAAATTGGGGATAGATGGCTACGACAATCTGATTCGAAGTAGATTGATCGAAATTAGCCAATTGTAGATTGAGATTTTTGGCAACCTGAGGTGAGACAACGTTTGCGTAATCGTTGAAGTATTGTTTAGGAACAGGTGGAAGCGTTTCGGCTGCTTGGAGAGAAACAATTCCTACCAACGATAGGATTAAAAAACCTAGCAAAAATTTAATTTGAGGTTTATTCATGAAAGAGAATGGGAACTGCATAAAATAGCCACAAAAGAGCACAAGGAAACACAAAAAAAGGAACCTCGCGGGGAGCTGAACGTATTATTGCTAGATTCTGAATACAAACTTATTACAATAGCTATTCTTGTGAATATTGAGTTTTTAAACTAGGTAAAGAATTTTTATAAAAATTCTTTTTTTGTGTTCTAGTTCTTTGTGTTTCCTTGTGTTCTTTTGTGGCTATTCTCTCTTTTTTTGTGTGCTTATTAGAGTTTCAAAGGAACGCTATTGTTTTGCCCCACTAAAATCAAACTTAACCGCTGGCGGCACTTCAGCGCCTGCTGTGGATGCAAAGTAAGGTCGAGGGGTATATCCCATCATTCCTGCAAGTAAAACAACAGGGAAAGAGCGAACTTTTACGTTATAAACTTGAACAGCCTCATTGAAGCGTCCTCGTTCCACAGCAATGCGATTTTCTGTACCTTCCAGTTGAGCTTGGAGGTCGCGGAAACTAGCATTTGATTTAAGATCAGGATAATTTTCACTTACGACAAGGAGCCGTGAAATAGCAGACCCTAGCTCTCCTTGTGCTTTTTGATAAGCTGCTAGCTGAGCAGGATCAGTCGGTGCTTGATTAGGATTGACCTGAACGCGTCCTACGGAGGCACGTGCTTCGGTTACCTGCACCATTGTTGATTTTTCAAAATTAGCTGACCCAGCAACTGTCTGTACAAGATTAGGAATAAGATCAGAACGACGTTGATAAACATTCTGTACTTGAGCCCAGGCCGAATCGACTGCTTGAGAGGTTCCCACAAGTCCATTATAGATACCAACGACAAAAGTGATCGCTGTAATAAAAGTAACGATGACAATAGCCGCAACAATAAGAAGGATACGAAAGGTGTTGTTCATAAGTAAATATTCGGCTGGCAGGCCGAATAGAAGTTTAAGTGATAAGTTTAAGTTTAAGTTGATTTTTGGTCACTTCGTGACAGGGTAAGGAGTGAAGCGATACGTTTTCTCTTAGTTTTTTGCTTTCAAAGTCGCTTCAAGTAATTATTTATGGTAGGCCTTAAGGCCTGTCTAAGTGACTTAACTTGGGAGGAGTTTGCATTTCCTTTCAAGTTGCTAGACAAAGAATAGCCATAAAGAATACAAAGAAACACTAAAAAAGAAAAAAATAAAAGGGGCAGGAAATAGAAATTTCTGTAACTTACAATCTGTACCCTGTAATATACTCATCACGGATGAAAATTAGGAATTTTTACTTGCTCTTGTTGTCCCTAGCTTCGTTGTCAGAGCTTACGTTATGTTCATAGCGTCTCACTCTTCCGCCTTGCTAGAGGCAACAATTTCAGCGTAAAAAAAAACCTAGTTTTCATCCGTGATGAGTATATAAATATTCGGCTAATCCAGCCGATAAAATTTTTCTAAATATGTAAGAATATTTTGTTGAAGCGTCTTTTAAAGCAAAAGAACTTGGAGAAATAAAGGTACAGCTTCGTTTTTCATCTTGTCACGAAGTGACCAAAAATCAACTTAAACTTAAACTTACATTCGGCTTGTTAGCCGAATGTAAAAAACCATGCACTCCATCATCACACTTACTAAAGAGCAATTTACCCTTGGACACGATATTTTCTCCCTGACGATTGCCCTTATGGGGGCAGCGGCTCTTTTTTTCTTTTTCTCGCGGGATCGGGTCCTGCCTCGTTTTCGTACGGCTTTGCTCTTAGCTGGAATAAGTGCGGCTCTTGGTTGTTATCATTACATTCAAATTTTTCATAGTTGGAATGAAGCTTTTGAGTTCGCCGGGAACTCTTATATTGTATCAGGTCATCTTTTTCATGAGACCTATCGGTCGCTGAATTGGCTTCTTGCGATGCCGCTTCTTCTTGTGGCCTTTGTTTTGATTCTTGCTCGTTCAAAAGATCTTACCATTTCATTAATACGACGCTTAGTGAATGCCTCTATTGTAATGATTGCTTTTGGTTATTTTGGTAAGATGGCTATAGAATCACATGCGGTGATGGTGCAATGGGTTTGGTGGTTCTTAGGGATGATCCCTTTTGTGTATATTATGATGCTTCTTTGGAGGCTTCTTTCCCCCGCGTTTGAAAATCAGTCCGCATGCGCTCATAAGCTTATTAAACAGGCTCGCAACCTTATTCTCATAAGCTGGTCTTTCTACCCTTTAGCCACACTTTTAGGACTGCTTCATGTGGGTGCCAGTGCTACAGGTCTGGTTGTATTTAATATTGGATATAGCCTTGCTGATATCGCTGCTATCGGAGGATTAGGCCTCTATATTACCTGGATTGCGATGGCTAATAGTGAAGAAAATTCATAACTACTAACGCTATCGTAATAGGCAGAAAAATAGCCACAAAAGAACACAAAGAAACACAAAAAAAGAATTTTTATAAAAATTCGTGAGCTCAAATTGAATTGAAGTAACAAGAAGAAGGAAGAAAATAGCCACAAAAGAACACAAAGAAGCACAAAGCACCAGAACACAAAAAAAGAATTTTTATAAAAATTCTTTAACAAATT
>DATEBV010000137.1:0-6980 GCA_035287205.1 Chthoniobacterales bacterium
CTATGCATTGCATCACACGCCAACTTCGCAATCGATTCATTTGGTTCAGATCCGTCCTCCGAAGGAGGGGATGTGAACGCTTACTTCTAATATTAGGAATCTTAAGTCCCTATTCTCTTTTAGCACAGAGTAGCCTAGAGAATTTTTCAGAAGAGGAATTCCCTGCAGTTATTCAGATGAGTGAGGGAAACGAGGCTATTCCTGCTCCACAGATGTGTATGAGTCCTGGAGCATTGTTTCTTCGATTAAGAGGTGCTCTAGTGTATGGCTCTAAGGTAATTCAACCAAGCATGACTCAATCGGCAAGAAGAGAGATTCCTTTTGTTGTTAGAAACTTCTCTTCACAATCTGGACAAGATGGCCCAATTGGTACGATTCCAAGAGAAAATCTAGTGAGTGATTCTGTTGCAAATATTGCTTTTATAGATAATCAAGCAATTATAGAGACAGGTTCTAAGGCTTCTACAGTTAACTGGATTTTTACGAGCGAATGCTCACCTTCTAATGGGAGATCATTTCCATTAGAAGCTCTTAAAATTAAAAAAGGGAAATCAGGGAATCTCTACCTTGATCTTTCTGATCAGATAGGATGGGATGGTTTTTCTGAATTTTTAGAGCGCTTTTTAAAAATAACAGGAGGTAAGATTATTAAAGAGCTTCCTGTTGGACCAGATATAATCATCACTATAGAAATTAATGGGTGTCGGCTTGACTTAATTTGCGAAGACGATTTTCCTCCTGATATTACGGTATGGTTAGGATCTAATAGTCTTGAAGGAGATCAACTCCTTAGAGAATTATACAAAGACTTTTTATCAAGGAAGTCAATTTAGAGATAAATTAGGAAGTCATAACGAGAGCTCGTTCTAAATCATTGGATCCTTTATTGAAGAGGGCTGAATGTTAAATACCTTCTCTAAGCTGAAATCTTTTGCTAGCGAATAGTAATACGACCTGATTATAGCAACACCTTTTTATTTTGTAGAAATAAAAAGGTGTTGCTAGCCCTATTAAGTCAACTTACGAGGAGCAGTTTGACTCTGCCAATGCTTTTCTAGTGATTTTGCTCTTTCCCAGTCAATATTATGTTGAGACTGTTTCATATACAGGTTATTTCCCTCGTAATAATGAGCTGCATCTTGCTGATACTTTTTATAACATTCACTAAGTTGATGGTAAGCCTCTTTTGCTTTGATTGCATACTCATTGGCTCTCTGTAAATCTTGTTCTGATGCGTCCGCTTTTCCTGCTCTTTCTTTAGCAGTTGTTGCCAATTTTCCTATTTCTTCGGCTTGAACTTTTGCTTCCTGTTGCTGAATCAAAAAATTAGTTTCGAAATCTTCTGAAGTTTCCCAGTTTTGTACTAAGGAACTACTTTTTTTTTGAGATGAAAGCTGTGAGTTGGCAGGAATGCTGGTAGAGTTGTAAGATTCTACAGCAAAAGCTCTTACAACGGGTAAATCTGCTCCGAATGAAGGAGTCCTAGAAGAAGATGAGGTAAGAGAAGATTGAGTGCTGGTTTGGGAAGAAGTTAAAGGGATTGATGAGTAATTGCCTTGCTGATCATCACCTGTTTTTTTTCCAATAGAAATTTTTGGTTCGGGCAATCTGTTCGAAGTGGCCGAAGAGGAAGAGGGAAGGTTATTGAAGAGAGTTTTATTTTTCAACTGAGAAGCTATTTCTTTGGCTGTTTCTTTGGCTTGAATAACGGCCCCTTTTTCTTTGACTAAGGCCTCATTGAGTTTAGCGACTGCACTCGCGCGTTGACCTGTATTTCTAAATTTAATAGCCTTGAGAGTAGCTTGTGCTCTTTTTAAACGTGCTTCAGCAAGTAATGCCTCACAGTTTTTAGTCTGCCAATCATGATGAGCGGCTTGAAGATACTCCACTCCATACACAGTAGAACTCATCGTGTCACATACTCTTTTAGCTTCTGAGGCTTCTGTTTTAGCCTTTTCTAGAGCGCTCTTATACTCTGCTTCTTCTTCGGTTGCCATTTCGTGAGCAGCCTCCCATTCGTTTTGTATTTCTTGATCAACATTACTACTATTCTGGCGTATTTCATCAATCCGAGTAAGACAGTTTTGATAGATATTGACAATCTCATCTTCAGAACATTGATTGCTATCTTCTCTAAAAGATGATGTTGATGCGACTGTAGACGATGTGCTCACTATAGAGCCCGCTGATGTTACTGAAGTGCTTGGACTGTCGTCGGAGATTGTACCTGAACGTTTTTTTTCTGGAGGGGTGAAATTTTTGAAGATGATTCCTTCTACATTTTCTAGTTCTCCAGGGTTCATCATGAGATCACAACTAAGACTATCCATGGAGTCTGTTGTCTGATCATCCTGTTGTGCAAGGAGGAGATGACAGCTTGTGGAAATACCGAAAAGGAATAGAAAAAAAATGTTTTTCATGAAAGTTTCATTAGCTGGTTAGTACCTGCTGTTTGGTAACGGAAATAAAAGTGCTGGCTTAGTTTGAGTCTATCTTCGCAACGGATACTTGAAGAATGAGCGATCAGGAGAAGATGAAAAGATCTTCTGTAGAGCTATTCTATTGATTTTTTTCAGGTATGTTGGTTACGATTTTTAAGAAAAGATAATGACAAAAAACTTCTTATTTACTTCAGTTGCCTCCGTTGCGAGGACTGAACGACTACGGGGGGGGTATGGGGGGTGTTATAGAGGGTGATTCAAAGAAAACAATAATACAGAAAATGAAATGAATATCAACTTTAAAATATATAAAAAATCAATATGTGTTGATAGTTATTCCAACGTTGATTTTATATTCTCAGTTGTTTGAGGAAGGGAAAGATTCGATCCTGTTCTTCCTCCCCATGATATTCCTAAAGCGCCACCAATTGTTTGATAAGTTGTCTTTCTAGTATTTTTCCATTTCTCTGCTTTTGTTTTTATTCTTTCTGTTTTTCTAGCTCTAGCTACAGCACTCGCAGCTTTTGCGTCAGCTTGTTCGTAGTCCAATCCTTTGGAAGATTCTAGCTCTACGACACGCTTATATTCTTTTTCAAATTCAGCCTCTTTCAATCCTTTTGTTGCTAAAAGGTTGTTGACGTTTGCCTCAGCTTGCATTTTTTTGAATCTTGCTATTCTAAGATCTGTATTAGAATCTACATTTGTTTCTATTTCCTCTACGTCTACCATCGCAGGAGCATTATCGGAAGAAAGAACTGGTGTTGTTTCTAGATTATTGTCAAGCAAATTATCATCATTCTTTAATACGATGCCATCATTGTTTTCACTTGATAAATTTCTTGGGTTGCCACTAGATAATTCTATCTTCTGAAGATCTTCTTCTGTTTGTTTTAGCACTTTTTCAGCTTGTTTCAATGCAAGTTCATCTGCTTGTGCTGCTCTTTCTATAGCTGTTGTTCCGGTGGTTTGAAAGCCACTACTCATCCGTGAACAGAATCGCTCAATGGAGTCAGATACTCCTTCAGTACATTCTTGTCCAATGGTTGATTCTAGGGCATGTTCTACTTTATAGGCTAATGACTCTACAATCTCTCCACCAGCTATAATCCCTGAACTTATCCCAACAACTTCAAGTAAAAAAGCACTTGCTATTGTTCCTGCAATGAGTGACGTCACGAGTCCTAAACCAGCTGCTAACCATGAATAGGATGGGGTTACACCAAATTTTTTCAGTATATCATTAAGTGCTGCACTTGCTGCTGATCCTACAGCTAATGATACTCCAGTAATAACTCCTAGTGTTATTCCTCCAAAAAATGAGGTTAAGAAAAAGAGGAGAAGAGCCATAACTAACGCTGATCCTGCTGCTGCAACCCATCCTTGGCATAGGATGTCTTCAAGAGGTTTGAGCCAGCCATTGGAATGAAGGCCCTTTTTTAGTTTATCCCAATCATCTTGTATGTTTGTATTTTGCAAGGGATTGGCTAAAGCCATTAATTGCCCCATTGCTGGTGTTACAATTCTAAATCCAATCTGATTAGAATTCATCAAAGGATCACATCCTTGCTGAGAACGAAAATCAGAGGAACCAACACTTCTTGGTCCTTCACAAACAGCATACCAAGAGGAACCTTCTTCCATAAGTGTTTCGGTCCATTCAGCAATATCTACACGAGTATCTTGCTCTTTATAGTGAGGAGTCTTATGCCATTCATCGATATTTGGAAGAAACCATTGTGCCTTTAAAGAACGATTTTCTATTAAAATATCATCCTTGAAAGTATAGCTTCCTTCCTCCGTAACTGGATTTTCTTGACCTGCAGAAACATTAATAGGGTGGCCATGTTCTAGCCAATTACAAAAACGCATTGTGGCAAAAAGATTCACGTAGACGATAGGAGAATTCTCTTTTCCCTCGATCACAGAATAAAAATATTTTTTAGGACCATTTAAATCACTAGATCGAGTGATAGAAGCAACAGCACGATCAGAGCTCATCCTTTCATCGTAGAGATGATGAATATCGGTAGTGGCCGCTACCGCATTGAGAAACATACAATACAGAGTCGCCGTCACAAGATGACCGCTATATAATGTATTATCGAGATCGTTTTTTGTATCATCAACAAAAGCAGAATCGATAAAATTGGAAGATAGGACATCGCTATCTTGATTTATTGAATTACCAGGAATATAGGGTTGGCTTTCTTCGGCCGGCAAAGGCGAAGAAAAGCATTGAAAACTGATAAAAAATAAAAAACTGATAAAAATTCTTTTTTTCATAAGCCGGAACCAATGTCTCTTTATTCCTACGAAAGCAATTATTTTAGAAAGACCTTAAGGACTTGCTAAGTAACTACTTTTTGGGGTGATCAATACTGACGTAATTTGTAGCGTACAACAAGTATTAATTTTGTACTCCAAATAACTTACGTGCTGTGATCAAATCTGCAACTTCTGAAGGGACCATTTTTTTCCAAGTAGGATCACTAGCGTGAATTTTTTTCAAGACATCGAGTGATTTGATGGTGAGGTATTCAGGATGGCAACTATCGAGAGGGATAATAAGACGGTTTTCGAGGAGATAATTGTAGAGAGCTTTAAGATGAGGCTGAATAGGGAAGGTGGCTGCATGGAGAAGTTCTCCTTGTTCATCAAAAGTTGGATAGACATAAAGTTCAATACCCTTTTTAAAGAGTCGTCCAAGCCCTTCAAGAATGCCACCTTCAAGAGTAGAATAATATTTTTCTTCAAAAAGTTCATAGAGGCTTGGAACACCCAGAGGAAGTCCTATCAACTTCGTTGTGTAGCGGGTCAGGTATTGGATTAAGCGATAATATTCACCATAATTAGAGATGAGCACAGTTCGTCCTAAGGCGCTGAGCATATCAACACGATCGATGAAGTCTTGATGATCAAGCTCTCCCTCTCTTAAAAGATTCGACATCGTGATCTCCATGAGGATCTCTGGTTTTTCATCTTGCAGTTGTTCATGCTGAAGGAATTTTTGGAGAGCGCAATCAAGCATGTCATTGGCCAGAAGGGTGACTGGACGAAAACTACCGCGTTCAACGAGAAGTGACTTATTATGAAATTTATCAGCGGCCTGGATGACATCGCCATCACTATTGAAGAGTACTGCTTGGGCGATCCCTTGAGTGACTAGTTCAAGGCACATGATCCGGTTATCAAGCATCCTAAATTCGGGTCCTGAAAAACGGATCATATCGATTTCCACACGTTGCGGTGAAAGATCGTCAATAAGGGATTCAATAAAAGAACGTGGATCTTTGCGAAGAAAAAAAGCTCCATAAATGAGGTTCACGCCAACAATTCCGAGAGCTTCTTGCTGATCCAGATTTTCTTGATCAAGTAAGCGTACGTGAAGAATAATATCATTAGGCTCAGCTAAAGGCGAGGCTTGAAAGCGGATACCCATCCACCCATGAGATTCATTAGCTGTTTTATAGGATCGGGCAGCCACGGTGTCTGCAAAGGCAAAAAAGGTACGAGATGGTCCCATTTTTCCACTGAGACGTTCAATCAGAAGATCGTATTCATGATCTAACATTTTTCCGAGACGTTCGCGGCTGACATAACGACCGCAGGTTCCATAAATAGCATCAGAGAAAGTCATGTCATAGGCCGAGATTGTTTTGGCTACTGTACCAGCAGCAGCTCCTACATGGAAAAATCGACGTGCGACTTCTTGTCCTGCACCAATTTCAGCAAAGGTTCCATAGATCAACGGATTCATGTTGATCTGAAACGCCTTTTTATTTCCTTTAAGTTCGAATTGGTTAAGCATGGGAGAAACTATCAACGTCTATGGAGACGTTGATAGTAGAAGATGGTAGATAGAAGATAGAAGATAGGAGGTTGGGCCTTCGGCAAGAATACAAAATGCAAAGCATGGATTTAAACAAAATTTTAAAGTTAATAAAAGCTATACTTATTACTATTTGCCAGCTTTAGCAGGCCTCAAGCCTATCTTCTATCTTCCATCTTCTATCTCCCAACTACCAACGGTATGTTGGTAGTTACGGCTTTAGCCTGTAGCCTTTTCACCAGTCCATCAAATGACCCGTTACTAAAGATAACAATGACATCTCCTGGTTGCGCGAGTGATTGAAGTCGTATGATGATCTCATCCGTAGAGGGTTCATAAAAGGCTTGTTTGCCCATAGCTGTTAAATCAAGGACAAGCTGTTCGGGATTCAGACGTTCAGAGGAAGAGAGTTGCTCTGCACGTGCGACAGCTCCAATAATAACTCCTTCAGCAGCAGCAAAAGCCTCAGGGAGAATTTTTTGAAAAACAGCACGACGTGACGTATTGCTTCTTGGTTCAAAGAGGGCCCACAGGCGTGCCGTGTTGTAGCGAGCGCGAAGGCCTTCGAGCGTTTGTCGAATGGCTGTGGGATGATGACCAAAGTCGTCGATGATGGTGATCCCATTGATTGTTGCAACAATTTCTTGACGACGCTTGACTCCTTGAAATTCAAGTAACGCTTTTCTAATTGTGCTGAGTGGGATGCCATA
>DATEBV010000138.1:0-2386 GCA_035287205.1 Chthoniobacterales bacterium
AACATCTATTTTTTGAAAGTCCCGTTTGTTATGCGTAAGTTATTTTTTGGGGCGTGCCTAATAGTTTACAGACTACAGGTCGAAACAGGCTGTTCAGTAGCTTCTTAACAAACTATGCGTTGTATCACACGACGACTTCGCAATCTATTCATTTGGTTCAGATCCGTCCTCCTTGGAAAAGGATCTGAACACCTACCTCTCTTTTTTTAGCTGCTTCTATTTGATCTTCTGCTTTTGATTTAAAACACATCCCTATAGAATGGCATTGGCTGCCATCTTCTTCATTTTCTATATCATAAGCTAATGCTGCTTTCTGATAATACGTTGTAGCTTCCATCAATGTTGCTATAATCTCTTGATAACAGACTGCAAGTTCTTCTTTACCTTTTTCCTCTGCTTCACTTGCTTTAACTTGATATTCTGCTTTTTCTTGGAGAATTTTCCCATTCAAATACCAATTTTCACCATCATCCCATCGCTCTGCAGCTTGAGATCTAACTTCCTGAATTCTAACTGCTTGCTGATACTGTTCTGCTGCTTTTTCTGATGTTGCTGCAGCCTCTCGATAACCTACTGCGAGTTGTGCTTTTTCTATTTCTTGTGCTTCACCTGCTTTTACTTGATAGTCTGCTTTTTCCTGGAGAGATTTTCCTACCGCTTGAAGGGATTTTTCTATCCAATGCCAACGGCTCCCTTCTTTCTCTGCCCCTGTAATAGAAGCTAAAGCTACTTGTTGATACTGATCTGCAGCTCTTTGGGATGTTGCTGCGGCTTCTCTATAACTTACTGCTAAGATTGTTTTTCTTAACTCTTGCGCTTCACTTGCTTTAACTTGATATTCTGCTTTTAATTGAAGAGAGTTAGCTTCTAAATGTAAATTTTTACGTTCACTCCATTTCTTTTCCTTTATTTTTTGTTTTGATAGTTCTAATTGATCCGCAGCTTTTTGGGATGTTAAAGCAGCTTCTCTATAGCCTGCTGCTAAGATTTTTTTTCCTCTTTCTTGCGCCTTAGCTGCCTTTCCATAACAATTTGCTTGCAAATGCAATATGTCTATTTTTAAGTCCCAATTATTTTTGCTCTTATCTTTTTCAGAACAGTCTTCATCTAACCGTAGTACATTAATCACCCAATACCAACTATTATCTTTGTTGCTTTCCCATAAAATATATGCTTCCAAAGCTTTTCTGGCATAATCAGCTGCAATTTTATATTGTTCTGCTAAATCCTTCCAGTAATCCTTGTCTCCATTTTGCATTTGATCTTGATTGGATTTTTCTAAAGCTTCTTCTGATTGCAATAACCATGTAGAAACATCTGAAGAAAAGTAATCATTCCATGCTTTTTTTCCTAATTGTTGCGTGGTTTCTTGGTTTTCCAAATTATGCTCCTGAAAAATCTGTTGAATTTCATTTACTGCTGTTTCTGACTCTTCAGTTACTTTTTTCCAAATGCTTGTTTCTTGAGCAGAAGTTGCGCTACTGTGTTCTTCGCTCTTGATAACCTTTTGTTCTTCATCGTTGTTGGCAAGTTGCGAATGAACTCTGATAGTGGTCATCGGTTCTATTACAGAAGAAGGTTCTGTTTTCCTTACAAGTTTAACAATATCTTCAACTTCGTGGATTTTTTCAGGATCCATTTGACCAAAAAGGCAACAGTTACTCATTACAACTGCTGCAATAGTAATAATTTTAAGTGTGTGTTTTAGTTTCATATTGATTTTGTGGTGAAAAATTTAATTTTTTAATACAGGCAATTAGCTTTAACCGACATTGCAAGACCCTAAATTCATCTTTTATTGATTACTCAAAATCAGGGTGTTATAACTGCTCAAAATCAGGGTCTTTAAAAGAGATGAAAATATGCCCATTGATTATTAATGACTTATAAGCAAGGTCTCTGAATGTCGGTTAGGTTGTAACTATTCGGCCAATAGGCCTCATAGTGGTGAGAGGTGGAAGGTTGATTGATACGTTGATTAAATTTGATAGATCACTCTAATGATTAGTTGATTTTCTGGTATATTTTACCGATGGGTTAGCCGAATATTTACAGTGAGTTTTTAAGTGGATTTTTAAAATACAGTTTTCCCTTTCGTTCTATCTGTTATTACGTTTTGTCATGTACAGAGAAGGAAAGGTTTGAGCTGCTCGTTCTAATGCTTCTGAAATTTCTACATTGCCTTTACTCCGTTCTTGAGCTGCGTGAAGGTAATATTGAGCTCTTTCTTCACAAGCTTCTGCAGCTTCTGCATTACCTTCATTTTTTGCTTGAACTGCATCTTTAAACTCTCGTGTTGCTTTAGTAATCATTTCAACTGCCACTTTAAAATTTTCTGCCTCTGTGTTATTCCCATTAGCGAAAGCTCTAGCTGCTTTAAAATAAT
>DATEBV010000139.1:0-4229 GCA_035287205.1 Chthoniobacterales bacterium
AAGAAGATGGAGCTAAGAGATTTCAATCTACAGAAGAGCCTCAACTGACTGGAGATCGTAGTGAAGAAGAGAATGTTCCTAATTTAGAATCAGAGGATGCTTTGCCAATGATTTCTGAGGTGAGCAAATATCTCAAGAACGAGATTATCAATAATATTTATGAGGAGTGTTTAGCTGAAGTCGCAAAAATGTCGCAGAAGGGTTCGGGAAGTCGTTTGGCTGTAGAGAATGAGCGTAAGGAATCATCTGGTGCTAAATCAGATATTGAAAGTAAGGAGACTCTTTTAAGTGGTGCTGAGGCTAGTTTAAATGATATTAAAGAAAAGAGCGGCACAACAAAGGAAGCCTCGCCTATAACACCTATGCAAAAGATTGCTAAGAAAGAAATAGAGCTTATTCAAAAAATTGCTGAAGAGGCTTCTCTCAAAGCTCACAAAGTGGAATTAACGGCTAATGCTATTAAAGGAAAAATGTACAAAAATGATTTTGATGCAGAGGTAAAGGCTTATCACGATACTGAAGAAACATGGGGAGAGGTTATTGAGGGATATAAGGCAGCGCTTGATAAAGCCCATCAGCTTCATTGTGAAGAAGAAGAATTAGCCGCTGCTTTGGTTAATGCGGAAGCACATAACGCTATATGGAGAGCCCATAAACGTTGGGTAAAGGCGAGAAAAGAGGATCAAGTTATTGCTTTAGCTGCTTCTCTTGAACAACTCAAGGCTTCAGAAGAGGCATGGACCCGTGCTGTAGAGGGGTATGAAATGGCTCTTGAGAAAGCAATAAAAGCAAATTTAAGAACAGAAGAATTAACAACTTCTATTAATAATGCAAAAAGTTCGAGAGAAAACGTTGTAAAAACTCGAATAGAAAAAATTCAATCAGATGTTAGTGAAAATGTTACAAGAATAACAACCCAAATAGAAGCAGTAAAAAAACAAATAGGAGAATCAGAACAGGAGGAAGAAGAAGCACAAAAACAAGATAATCTAAGACTTCAAGGAAGAGCAAAAACTCAAATATGGCTTTTGAAAGAGCTTGCTGCGCAGTTAGAACTCTCTAGAGATTGTTGGAATAAGTTTGATCAGTTCATGAGGCAAGGGAATGAGGAAAGAGCTTCATTATGGAAAAAAGCCGCAGAGGAATCAGAGGCTTTATCCGAAGGAATCCAAAAGATTTGCATTGCGCCTGATGAGCAGAAAAGACAGTTATTACAAGAACCTTGGGTTGCTTATTGCCTATCAAATGCTTCTATTTGGTTAATGCAGTCAGAAGAAGCATTGGAAAGGGCTTCTCAAGAACAAGGTAATGCAGAAAATTTATGGAAAAATTTAGCAGAGCAGTATAAAAATGCTGCTTATTGTGCAAGAAAAATTCCAGAAGCATTTAAAGAACGAGCGCAAGAAATCTGTGGTGATGTTTGGTATTGTAGATCACTTTATTCGAGTGCGAACTATCAAGCAAAGTCTCTAGAAGCACAGAATGAAGGAAAGATGTCGCTTGCAGGAGAGTATCAACAAATAGCAGAAACACTGCAACAAATAGCAGATCAGTATAGGCTTATATTAGAGATTGCTTCCACAAAAAAAAGGAAGGACATTACCAAAGAAGAAATGGAAAAAATGAAAAGTTGGCGAGAACTAGCAGATTTTCTTCAAAAGAAAGTAGCATATCAAGTAAGAGCAGTCGAAGCAGAGGAAGCAGGAAGAGAAATTCTTGCTGTGGGTTATCGAGAAGCAGCAGTGAGTTATCAGCAAGGCGTCGATCAGTATAAACTATTAGTTGAGACTTATGGCGAAATAACATCCGATAGAAGTGAGCATTTAACGTATCTTTTAAACGAGAGAGTAAAGTGTCAACTCAAAGCAGCAGAAGCGCAGGAAAAAGGAAAAGAAATTCTTGCAGGGGGGTATCGAGTAGCAGCAGAGAGTTATAAAGATGCAGCAAAGAGTTATCAAGGAGCGATAGAGAGTTCTGAGAAAGAAAAAGATGAAAATGGTCCTGCTTATATACCAAAATGGAAAATGGAATGTCCCATCAGAAAAGCAGAATACCAAATCAAAGCCGCAGAAGCTCAGGAAGTAGGAAAAGAAGCTCTTGCAGGAGGTTATCGAGTAGCAGCAGAGACATTCCAACAAGCTGTAGAACAGAATAATTTGCTATTTCAAAAAAAAGCAGAATACCAAGTCAAAGCAGCAGAGGCGTTGGAAGCAGGGAAACAAATTCTTGCATTAGGTTACCAAGTAGGGGCAGAAACCTATCAAAAAACAGCAGATCAATCGAGGCTATTAGGTGAAATTTGTTCCTCAGGAGAAGCAAAAAGTTATTATCGTATGGAGGGTAGTCCTTATTCGACTTGGGAAAGCTTTCTTGAGGAAAAAGCAGCATATCAAGTTAAAGTAGCAGAAACTCAAGAAGCTGGTGAAAAAACTCTTGCAGTAGCTTATCAAGATGGAGTAGAAGCATTTCAAAGGGCTGCAGATCAGTGTAAACTATTGATTGAAGGTGGTGTTGAACAAAGTCCTTCAGATTACTCTTGGGGAGGATTAAACAGATCTGTTCGCTCGAAAGCAGGTTTTTACGTCAAGTCAATAGAAGTACAAGAAGCGGGGAAAGAAACTCTTGCAGTAGGTTATCGAGAAGTAACAGAAATATTTCAAAGAGCGATAGATCAGTATCTACTCTCATTTAAAACCGACGTAAACCGTAAGGAAAGTGCAAGATACTTGGCTGAGGCGAGATCTCTTGTAGAGAAAGCATCTGCTCAAGTTAAAGTAATAGAAACTCAGGAAGCAGTGAAATAAAATTTTATTATAAACTATGAACCAAAGAATTACATCAAATAATTTTTCTTCTGCAGCTAATGCCTACCGAGCTTTTGCAAGCAATCCTGAAAATCAAGGTAAAGTTGTTGTGAATGCAAAGGGTGATCAGGTTGTGGGGGGAACTTCTACAATTTATGAGAAGATTTGTAACAACCTAAGCAATATAATGCCCTCTTCGGTTGCTGCACATTATAATACTATAGAATTTGTCGATGATAAGCATCGTGCTGTGGTTGATCACTTTAAAAGCGTACTTCAGCAAAAATATGGGGAGAAAATGGCTGGTTGCATTTTTTCTCAAAGTGATGAAGTAGATGCTCTCAAAAATTCCTTGAGTGATGTTTCCATTAAACAAGTTTTTAAGAAAGCCGATGCTGTTATTTATGGAGCGACTCTGGGGGAGTTTAAAGAAAAACTTCAGAAGAAGTATAGTTCTGAGGTGATTGCTAAAACATTCTCGCCAGCATTGGAATCTTTTATTGAGAAGCATGGATTAAGTGAGCCTATTGCTTTGGGAGTAGATGCTATTGCTGCAACGTATTACTACACAGCGAAATCCACAGATATTACTCAACAAGTTGCTATAACTAAACCGCTTTTAGAAAGACAGGGGCTTGCAGTGAAGGCTAACGATTTTTCTTTGCAGGCTAAGACGGCGGCTAAGCAGTTGACGTTCTATCTCAAACGTGTAGCACCTTGGAACACTGCATTAGATCCAAAAGAGTGGAATTTTTTAAACGATCATGTGGTCGAAGGTGCTTATCAAGCTGCTATTGAGATTAGTGAGATACTTAAAGAAGATCGTTCTCAGCCTGTTACACAAAGGCTAGGTTTAATGACGGATCCTTTTAAAGGAGTTCCCTTATCAGAAGAAGAGAGCGAGGCAATTATTCGAGGCCAAGAAGAGAAAGAGAATTCTTTGAATAAAAAGGAGTCATCAATGTCTCAAGCAGGTCCTGTTCTTCCTGTTCATTATGATTGGGAGTCGGAGCCGATTCCTGCATTTGTTCAGCGTGGAAAAGAAGCTTTTAAACAATCCATGGAGGCTATTAAAAAACAAAAGCAACAACAGCAATTGGAACAGCAACAACTTCTCAAGATGAAAAAAGGGATTTCTGTGCCTGTCAATGTTCGGCCAAAAGGGAGAGTGTAAGTTGTCAGTTGGTAAAATTGCATGCTCGAATAGTGAGCTCAAACTGAATTGAAGTAAAAGGAAGAAGAAAGAAAATAGCCACAAAAGAACACAAGGAAACACAAGGAACGAGAACACAAAAAAAGAATTTTTATAAAAATTCTTTAACGAAGTGTCGCCCGACATGAGTGTGAACTAGTCAAATGAAAGGAGTTGACCGAGAACAGTGAAATAAATCGTAGCGAAAGGCAAGGCGGTAACCAAGTAGAAAG
>DATEBV010000140.1:0-9573 GCA_035287205.1 Chthoniobacterales bacterium
ATATTTCATACTCATCTATTACAACTTGTGGAAAACTTCATGAATACTGCGTTGGACTTGAATTGTACTTGGGACAGTATGAAACATACAGCCACGGCAGTAAAATCCTTCGTCCGCCTTGTCTCATCAAGTTTTGCACTACGTTTCATAACGATGTGTATGAAATATCCGGGTTAACCGTGCAGCGAAGTTTTGATAATTCTTTCTAAATTGATCACGTGTATGATACCGACGAACATGATCATAAGAGCTACGCGCTCGCTCTGCTACTTCTTGATCAGAAAGAGCTGAAAAACTTTGAACAGATTCAATAACATCTTCTACGGAACCACCCTTAATCTGCATTCCAAAATCACCGAGGTCTACAGAAGCCTCCTTAGTACAAAGCGGCACCATTCCTGCATGCATGCAATGAATGACACTACCACCTCCTCCTTCAGAACAAGAAGGATAAACAATAGCAGCGTGAGTCGCAGCTATTTCTAAAAACTCAGGAGAGGCCATATCGATCCATCCAAGAAAATGAATATTGGGTGTATGAAGAAGCTCCTTTTCATAGAGTTTATAAAAATCATCCTCTTTTTCAGGTCGTCCACACACAGTGAGTGAAAGTTCTGGCATTTGCGAAAAAGCCTCCAATACAAGATCAAGTCCTTTGTGCACCATTCCATAACTTCCAATCCATAAAAATTTTTTCTTTGCTAAAGAAAAGTCACGTTCTTCAGGCCATGCAAATTCATAAGCTGAAGAAATAGGAATGCGTGTGATCGGTTTCGTAACTATTCGGCCAATAGGCCGAATAGAGGCTGTAGGCTGTAGGCTGTAGGCTGTAGGTTGATTGATTTGAGAGCGAGTATATTGCGAAAGATCGCCATCTCCAATTGCGAAAGTCGGGTTAAAACTATCTATTGTATAGTCATTCCCTAAGACAACAATATGATCGGCTAACGCAGCACTTCTCGATGGTTCCACCTGACGCCTCGGAAAGAGAACAACTCCTCTACGATCCCTTATTGCCGCAAGACGCATCAACTCTGATTGATTTGCTAAGAGCCAATGAGCTCCCGTAGCATGAAGAATGCGATGACAATTTTCTGGAAGAAAAGCATTCCAACGTTCTAGTTGTCCATGAAGATCAATGGCTACATGACAATCACGCGGTGGCAAATAGTCATTATTATTGTAATCAACAATCTCAACAGTATACCCAAGCTCTTGATAAGCTTCTGCCATCGCCACAACTTCAAAAGCATTCGTATGACCGCGAGCTTTTAAAGAGTTCGATCCTTCACAAAAAGGCCAGGTGATATAAGAAATTACGACCGTTCCTAGAGAAGCACCCTGTGGGACAAGACGCACTGGAGAAAACGTACTTTTACAACCAATAATTTTTTTTAAAACAGTGAGCATTATGTAACCTATTTGGCCAAGAGGCCGAATAGAGGCTGTAGGCTATAGGCTGTAGGCTGTAGGATCAACTAGCTGTTCAGTAGCTTCTTAAAAAACTATGCATTACATCATACGACAACTTCGCAATCGATTCATTTGGTTCAGATCCGTCCTCCAAAGGAGGGGATGTGAACGCTTACAACGCCCCAAGTAGCATTCATTAGCTTACTGCTAATTATCTTCCCACATTCCAATAAAGATTGATTAATTCGGCATTAGCCGCCCTTATCGCATTATTGCGCGACTGCTTAATAAGATGAACTGTTTCTAAATCTTCACTTTTCTCGTCGGTTCTTTTGTGGTTAATTTCTTCCTGTCCGGACTACGTTGGCAGTTACGTTTTTTGTGGCTATTCCTCTTCTGCTATTCCCTCAAAAGCGAGAATTAACTTAAACTTAAACTGCTATTTTTAAGAATTCTGTAAATTCTTAAAATTAGCGACTGCCCGTGCAAACTCCAATGCTTCCTGTGTAATAGTTGCTAACCAATTCATTCTTTCTTGATCCTCAACACCCCATCTATTCATTTTTGCCAATGCTGCTCCTTCAGCAACAAGATTAGCAAAAAACTCTGCTTTTTCTACAATTGCTGTAGCTTCAGATGCTGTCATTGGAATCACAAAAGATTTACCAGTTGCTCTCAATGTCACTTCACTTGGGTGTGCTATAAACTCTTTCATCGTTGGTGATATAGGAGAACCAAATTTTTTACATGCCATCTCCATAAGATCACGAATACGCTTTGATCTTGCTCTCCAATTATTAGCACAAAAACTCATTGCAAGTGCTTTAAACTCTGCAATATCGGATCTTTCTTTCCAATATGCTTTTTGTCGCAATATTTCTTGAGGAGGGATTCCTTGAACTTGTTGACATTTGGTCATCGCTTCTCTAGCTGCAGCTCCTGCTAACTTCCAAGCAGTTTCATTTTTTTCTCTATTTGCTTGAGCCCAAGTTAAGTTTACACGCTTTTCCCATCCTTGAGATTCAGTCGGTTGACATAGAGAGTTTCTATGAAGAGCTTCTTGCTCTGCTTTATAGTTTGCCACAGCATGTGCATAGTTTGCTATTTCGCGCGTAGTATTCACTGCCCATTCTAGATTTTCAATCTGAATTTCTGAAAAATTTTTATAAATCTTTTTTGATAAATCCACAGAAAACTGAATATCATCGGCTAGATTATCAGCTAAATTAGTCGCAGCTAACGCCTCGGAGGCAGAAACCACAGCGCAGATAGAGGAAGATACGGCGCAAATAGCAGCAGAAGCAGCGGCATTAGCAGAGACATACACGGAAGCTACAGCAAAAACAGAGGTTACAGTGGAAGCAGAGGCTATAGCGGAAATAGAACTAGAGGTTAGAGCAAAAGCATAGGCAGAAGCAGCAGCGGAAGCAGCAGCTTCGGCAAAAGTGCCAGCGTAGGCTTCATTAGAGAGGGTTGTGTAGGCTTCATTAGAGGCGGCCGAAGCAAAAGCTACGGAAGAATCATAAGAAGAAATGTAAACGGAATCTACGGAGAAAGGATAAATGAAAGTGTAAGGAGAACTTACAGTGGAGGCAGAGAATAAAGCAGAGGCAAACTCACGTACTGTCAACATTTTCGCTTCACTCGGATGTTCAATAAATGACTTCATTGTCTTAGAAACTATTGGCCAAGCCTTTTCTCTTACCATGCTTATTAAAGCATCTGCTCTATCTTGTTCATAGCATCCACTACGAAGCATTTTTAATGAAAGCAATCGCAAATCAGCAACTTGTGATTTTTCTAACCAATATTCCTTCTGAAAAGTCGCTTTTTCCTGATTCAGCGCTAAAGTTGCTCTTCCTGCTTGGAGATCTTTAATAATTCCATTCCAATAATTTGAAATTGATAGCGTTACTCTTTTCGCCGTTTCCCAAACAGATTCATTCTCCTCCAATTGTCTTGCCAAAGAAAACGCTTCTTCTCCTTCTCTTGCTTTTGTAATAATCATCTGCTCTGCTTCTTCTTTTGCTCTTTGAATAGCAGCTTCTTCCTGTTCAGCAACTTCTGCTAGGGTTTCTTTTGCCTTAACTGCAGCTTCTTCTTTCCTTTCTCTCTCAATTCTAGCTTGTTCTGCAATGCTTGCTCTTTCCTCAGTAACTTTCTTTTCGATTTCTAATCTAGCTTTTTCTTGCTCTTGAGCTGCTTTTACTTCAAGTAAACGCTGATCTAAGGCTTTTTTTACTTCTCCCTCTTTTAAAGCTCCTTTTTTCTGTTTGCACTCTTCCACCTCACTTGTCCAATGGCTCTTTTTCTTCTCTGCTTTCATCAGCTCAAATTTATATTTTGAACGTCTACTCTCTAGTATTCCTCCTTCATAATGCTCTGCTGCTTGTTTCTGATACATATTATAAAGGTCTGTAAGATGTATAAAGGCCGCTTCAGCTATTTCAGCTTCTTCGGTTGCTATATTCCATGCCTTCTCGGACATCCCTTGCGTTTCTGCTTTTTCCCTTGCCGTTTCTGCTACCTCTGCCGCTTATTCAACTTGGACCTTAGCTTCTCTTATTGTCTCAGCAAATTCGGTTTCAAATAGTGCTGCCTTTTGCTCTGCTGTTGCTTGAAACGAAGATGAAGTTGTAGCAACTTGTGGCACATTCTCATTTAATTTACCAAAGATATCTTTGGCATTTTGGCTCTCCTGCAGCATTTTATACAGTGTTTTGGCTACATACTTCTCCTCTATATTACCCATAATCTCTTTACCAAGATAACTATGCGTATACTGAGTATATCCTGAAGCCGTCGATTGTGTCTCTAGATCATTAAGACCAGCAACGTCTTCATCAGCTTTTTTAAGAATCTCTTGAAGCCTTTCACTACTCAATGGCAAGCATTCTTTCATCTCTCTACCATCAAAAGGAAGCTCCTGATCAGCAATTGGTTGAGAAATCAATCCTTTAAGAGCTCGCATGATGTCAAAATTTTCCTTTTTGTTTTTGGCAGAAGTTTTTGGATTGGCATCACGAGCTACAATTGTTTCTCCATAAGATCCTACTTCAATAATAAGACGCTTCGCATTGGGATGCTCTTTAGCAATATTGTAAAAACTCCATATATCTAAAGGTGTAAAAAAAACATCTTCCTCTTCTGCTAGTACATCGTCATTTCCTCCTGTCGATTTAAGATTTTTAGAAAGCTGTTTTTTAATTTCTCCTCCCCTTAACTCTGAAGCATTCGTCGAAAAAGAATCATTAACAGCATTGCTTATTACTACATGCGCGCTTTCTGTCTCTCCATTTTTTTGACTTGCTGAAACACTATGGAATACATTTGAAGAACTACTAGAAATAGAAGTTATGCCTTCCGCTGCTTGCCCATTCAGCACTGATTTCTCTCCACCAGAACCTCCTCCATTAAACATCTTCTGAAGGTCCTTCACTGATTTACGACCCTCCTTTATTATCGACGGATCCATCGCTAACAGAGTAGTAGCGTTGAATAAAATAATCGTATTCAGCAAAAGTTTGGTAGAGAATTTCATCTTTACAATGGACTTAATATTTTTTTCGAAACCACCTAGAATTTTTTTGTGCTCTTTGTGTAATCTTTGTGTTCTTAATCTTCAAGTAAAATCACCAAAAGCATGCAGTCTTTAAGCTCAATAAACTAATAATTAACATTCTCACCATGTCACGAAGTGACCAAAAATTAACTTAAACTTAAACTTATAACTTAAACTAACTATTCAATCTGTTGGCCGAATAGTTACCACAACGCCGCTTGAGCATACTTCGCCCATAAGAGAACGACTCATGAAACCACTCTTTCCATCCTAAAGTTTTTTTACCTGCTAATCGAAATTTTGCATCTTTAATTTTTTGCTCCCAAAATCCCATCTGCATCATAAAAAGATTTTTCTTTTTTTCTTTCAGTTGATTCAAATTTTCTTTGAGAAAATCTAATGTAACTTCTTCAAAATCATTAACTAGTAATAATGGCAACTCACTGAATGGTTCCATAGCCGCCGATCGCAGAACCACAGGATAAGCTCCTGCCACCAGTGTTTCCCAAATTCGATGCGTATCTACGCCATTCCCTGGAGGACAAAGAACAAATTGATGACGCAGAAGTTCCATTAAAAAATGGCTATTTAGTAGATATTCCTGAGGTGACTCAAAAGTAATCCAGGATTCTTCCTTCGCACGTCTTTGAAAATGATCATAGATAGGTTGACGAACCTTAAGATTCGTCTGAGCCCGAAAATTCACATAGAGCCACTGATCTCGTGCAGAACATTGTTCTTGAGCGGAGACTATGGAGTTAGCATTTAAAGTCACCTCATCCTGGAGCCCCCCTATACCTAAGGGTAATGCTACAACCTTAGGATGAGGTTGCGTCACATTTGTTGAAAACCAATAGTCTACATTTGCTGGTAAAAACTGTTGTCGAAAATTATCACAAGGTATATCTCCTTCTCCTGTGACAAGAATAACACGCTTTCGCGTCAACCGAATGTGTTCAAAAAACCGTAAGACTTCATCAATTTTACAAAAGACAACATCTCCACCTTGAAAATGACAATTCATCCGTGGCTGTGCATTATTCCAAAAAATGTGATCACAGCAACGTTGAACCAAATCTCCTTGAATAAACATCTTACCAATAACACCCCTTCTCAATTTTCTCCCAACCTATAGGACGTTCACTTTCTAAAGGAAATGCCCAAGCATCCGTCATGATCGGTTGAAAAGAAGGATTCTGATCCCAACGTCCACCACGAACGCCAAAAAGCAATTGGGTCGCTCCTCCAAGATGAAGTGCAGTTTTTCCCATTTTTTTTATGGCTGCTGCTAACGGCAAACCATAAGCACCACAACCAATAATGGCCGCATCAAATTCTTCTTGTTGCACCTGCTGTTTTAAGACATGAAGCGTTTTGGCCCAGGAAGTGTACTCCCTAATATTCCCAGTGATTGTTTGAGGGGACTTGATCACTTTGAGTTCAAACAAAGGAAGAATTTTCGGATTTTTAAAAATTTTTTCACGGACTGTCCTATATTGCTTCACGATTGATTCTGCAAAAGGGTGAACCACAAGAACCCTTAATCCTTGGAGATGTTCTGACCATGGCTGTTCTGAAAAATAGGGTTCCAAGGCTTCAAGGGAAGCAAGCTTTGCACTCTTAGCATATTTCTTAATAAGCCACCCATGATAGGGCGCATTGAGCAGGCCTAAAATATCGGCATGCTCAAATGCTTCTAAATAAATATCTGCAAAAACCTTCAGTTGCTCAAGAGTTGCAGGAAAGATACCCGCATGGAGCATTAATTTTTCCCGTAAATCTAGAGGAACTTCTCCTTCAGTCAGTAGTTTACCAATTGCATATCCCTCCATCCATCCTATGCGTCCAACAAGATAGGGAGCCTTACTCTGAAGAGCCTGAGCAATCAAAGAACCACATGTTTGAAAATCAATCGACGGTTCAACCTTAATATTTTCTCGATACCTATTGATAAGCTCTCGGAATTTATAAAACATTTTGTAGGCGCTCAGATCCTCAGTCTTGGAGGAAGGATCTGAACCAAATAATCCAACTGCGAAGTCGTGTAACTATTCGGCTAGCAGGCCGAATAGAGGCTATAGGCTGTAGGCTGTAGGCTGTAGGGTGATTAATACGCTGATTAAGATTCAAGGGATCACCCTGATAATGAATTGATTCCTTAGCACATTTTACTAATGGGTTAACCGAATATTGACAGAATTATCAACATCACTTTATTTCGCAGAAATAAAGTGACGTTGATAGCAAAAATCATGAATCACTTTAATCTCATAATCGAGCATCTCCTGCGTTAATCCAGGATAGGTCCCAAGAAAGAGAGCTTGATTCATGATCTCATCAGCGCCAGTAAGAGAGGTGGCTACTCGAAATGCCTCTGGATGATCTTTTTTAAGCTGCATAAAGAGAGGTTGGCGCAGAAGATTCCCTCCAAAAAACATGCGATTCCCTATTTTCTTTTCCTCGAGATAGTGTGCTAACTCCGTATGAGAAAAAGGAGCTGATGGTTTCACACGAATCATAAAACCAAACCACGAACAATCCGTACGACACTCCGAATCATCCCACGAAAAAGAAGAGAAACAATGATTTCTATCAGAATCTTTCGGATGCTTCCATTCCATGGCATGTGTTGGCAACGAAAAATCAAAGACTTCATCTAAGTCAGCTAATGCTCTACGGAGGTATTCCCAGTTTTTTTTACGCGCTTCGATAAATAAGGGAAGTTTCTTGAGTTGCTGACGTCCAATAGCGGCCTGAGGATCAAGTGGCTTTAAGTTATAACCAAAGTGACTGTAGATATATTTATGATCATAACCTTTGGGCAATTCACCCAGTTGCCATCCAAAGCGCTTGTTACAGGTATTATCCTTACCAGAAGCACACCAGCAATCACGCCCCCAATCACGAAAGCTCTCCGCATAAAGCTTGAGAGCTGGCCTTGAAATAATATTAACAGCACCTCCTTCACCCATTGTGAGATGATGAGGAGGATAAAACGATTGTGTGGAAAGATCACCCCACGTCCCTGTATACCGCGTAACATATTTCCCATCACTGGGTATTCCTGGAGAATTTTCAATAATCCCAAGAGCCTTTGCTTGTCCAAGCAGCATCGAATAAGTAGCGCCAAGAGCATCACAATTATCCTCAATGAGCCAAAGATGATATTTGCGACAAAAGGCCAAAACAGCTCCCAGATCAAAAGGATTGCCAAGGGCATGCGCAATCATTACCACCTTTGTCTTCCCCTCACAAAAAGCCTTTTCAAGATCTTCGCTCCGAATATTTCCTGTCGCTGGATTATTATCAAGAAAGACCGGAACAGCGCCACATTGAATAATAGGAGCTACTGTTGTTGGAAATCCTGCCGCCACAGTAATCACCTCATCACCCCATTGAAGTCGGCGATCCGAGGGAAGCTTATGCGTGGTTAAGGCCGAAAGTGCTACAAGATTTGCTGAAGAGCCTGAATTAACTAACAGGGAATATTTGACACCAAGAAATGATGCGAGCTCTTGTTCGAAAGCTTCCCCTTCTACTCCCAGTGTTAACCAAAAATCGAGCATACTTCCTACAGCAGCCTCGACTTCATCAGCATCAAAGACACGAGCAGCATAAGGAACAACGGTTTCTCCTGGTAAAAAAGGAACCTTTCTTTCTGATCCAACGACATTGGAAGAATGCACTAACTGAGAATAATCCCGCGTGAGGCGAAGAATTTCTGCTTTAAGTTCAGCGGCTACTTTATTCATTAATAGTAGAAGATGGTGGATAGAAGATTAGGCCAAAGGCCAAGGATACAAGATGCAAAGCATGGAACTAAAAAAAAATTAAAAGAGTAAATAAAAACTATACTTTGAGCCTACCCTGAATCATCGGATCCTTTATTGGAGAGGGTTTGAAGTTAAATAATGAAAAATATAAATATTCAAAAATACTATTTTATCGAAAATTAATTGATTATCGTGAGCACCTTTTTAAATCAATTGCCGCAGGCAACAAAATAAACTCGTTACCCTATACTGGACCTTGGCCATTTTTTATTGGATATGAGCTGTTTTGTTAGAGCAGAAGTATTTTTTAAAGATAATTTTGGAAATTCATCACTTTTTGCAGACTTTAAAAATAATACTTCTCTTCGTCATTCCAGCGGACGCTGGAATCTAGGGGAATCTCACTACAGAATTGATGATCCCATAACATAAAGTCTACATTTCTCCTGTTTCAGAAAAATAGTGACTACTGGGCATTTCATATTTTCTCGGATTTTCGTGCAGACAGCCGCCTGAATTCCAGCGTCCGCTGGAATGACGGTTAAGGTGTATCGGCTGTTTTTCTGAATCATGATATTAAAAAACTGATGCCAATAATATCACTCATATAAAAATGGCCAACATCGAGCTTTACCCTTTACTCGTTACTTGTCTGTAGCTAAGCCAGGTGCCAAGTAAAAATAAAAATCCTTTTTCAAAACTGGGTCACTTTCGGAAAGCTCTACTTATCACTATTCGCCTGCTTTAGCAGGCCTCGACCCCATCTTCCATCTTCCATCTTCTATCTCCCAACTACCAACGGTACGTTGGTAGTTATCATTGGTC
>DATEBV010000141.1:0-3437 GCA_035287205.1 Chthoniobacterales bacterium
TTTTTACCAAAGCAGCAAGGGCTTATGCTGCAGAGAAAAAGGATGAGGGTGAGAGTTGGCGGAATGCAGGTCTTGGTTTTTATAATGCAGCATATAAATTAGTCAAGGCTATCGATGCCGATGCAACTGGCAAGCCTGAAATAGCTAGAAAATGGCGTGAGGCAGCTGAACAACAAGAGCGTTCTGTTGAGCCTTATATCCAATCAGCTAAAGCTTACTCGAAAGGAAAAGCAATGGAAGGTAAAAGTTGGTATGATGCAGGTAATGGTTTTTATAATGCAGCAGAAAAATTAGCCAAAGCAATCGACGCTGAGAGTGCTGGCAAGCCAGAAGTAGCTAGAAAATGGAGCGAAGCAGCTGAACAACAAGCGCTCTCTGTTGAGCCTTATACTCAATCAGCTAAAGCTTATGCAAAAGGAAAAAAAATGGAAGGTCAAAATTGGCATGATGCAGGTAATGGTTTTTACAATGCAGCAGAAAAAAAAGAGCAAGTAATTGCTTCCGATGCAGCAGGCAAGCTAGAAGTGACTCTGAAATGGTGCGAAGCAGCTGATCGGCAAGTGGATTCTGTAGAGCTTTTTACCAAAGCAGCAAGGGCTTATGCTGCAGAGAAAAAGGATGAGGGTGAGAGTTGGCGGAATGCAGGTCTTGGTTTTTATAATGCAGCATATAAATTAGTCAAGGCTATCGATGCCGATGCAACTGGCAAGCCAGAAATAGCTAGAAAATGGAGCGAAGCAGCTGAACAACAAGCGCTCTCTGTTGAGCCTTATACTCAATCAGCTAAAGCTTATGCAGCGGGAAAAAAGAGTGAAGGTAAAAGTTGGGATTTAGCGGGCAAATCTCTTCAAGCAAAAGTAGACTATCAAGTAAAAGCGATTGAAGCAGAAAAAACAGAGAAAACACAGCTTGCAGCAGGCTATCGAGAGGCCGCAGCAACATCTCAAAGAGCCGCAGATCAGGGAAAACAAGCAGCCCAGACCAAAGCCGCAGGAAAAGACAGTGAAGGTGACAGTTGGCATTGGGAAGGGAAGTCCCTCCAAGCTGTGGCAGATTATCAGGCAAAGGCAAGTGAAGCACAAGAAGCAGGAAAAACAGAGCTCTCAGCAGTTTACCTAGAGTCAGCAACAACATCTCAAAGAGCTGCAGACCAGTTGAAACAAGCAGCCCAGAGCAAGGCTTCAGTAAAACGGAGTGAAAGTAATAGTTGGCATTGGGAAGGGAAGTCCCTCCAAGCTGTGGCAGACTACCAAGCAAAAGCAAGTGAAGCTCAAGAAGCAAAGAAAGCGATGCTCGCAGAAGGCTATCGAGAGGCCGCAGCAACATCTCAAAGAGCCGCAGATCAATGGGAACTATCAGCTCAGACAATGGTCTCAGGAAAAATGAATGAGGGCATGAGTTATGGCTATGAAGGATCATCTCTCCAAGCTGTGGCAGACTACCAAGCAAAAGCAAGTGAAGCGCAAGAGGCAGGGAAAACGATGCTCGCAGAAGGCTATCGAGAGGCCGCAGCAACATCTCAAAGAGCCGCAGATCAGTATAAACAATCAGCTTTAGCTAATGCCGCAGGGAACTCGAGTGAGGATACACGTTTATTCAATGCAGGAAAAACAACGCAGGCAGAAGCTGATGCAATAGTAAAAAGAGCTGGGGGCTAACTATTCGGCCCGTTGGCCGAATAGTTAGTTTAAGTTATTAGTTTAAGTTTAAGTTGATTTTTGGTCACTTTGTGACAAGAAATGGATCAAAGAAATTAACCACAAAAAACAATAGAATGAAGAGAGGCAGAGAAGAGAAGAAATTAACCACAATACCACTGCCCGGGCGGGCGTGGGATAGACTACGAAGAGCAACTTTTGCTCGAGTAGCCCGATAGGGCGAGCCGAGTAGGTTCGAGCGAGTCAAAAGAACACAAGAGAACACAAAAAAATAGACCTGGAGGTGAGCCTGGCTGATTAATATATTTGTTTGGTTTGAGTTATACAGTCTATGCGGGTGCTTGGAAGAAGTAAAAAATTAACCACAAAAAATAAGAATACAAAAAAACTCGTATCTAGAGTTTAAAATAAAACGCTACAAGCTATGAAAATTTTTCATCTCTTTCTCTTATCAGTCTTGATAAGTCCTGCTTGTATTTTTGCACAAGATAAAAATAGGCTGGAGGAAACTAATCAGGTTACAGGTTGCAGGTTACAGGTTGCAGGCTCGAAGACAACAGAACTACCATTAGGAAATCAGATTCGACAACGATCTAATACTACTACGAACTACAATAATCAGGTTATAGGTTGTAGGTTACAGGTTGTAGGAGTAAATCAAGCTGCAGACCAGGCTGTAGGTAGAAGAAGAACAGAACTACCATTAGAAGATCAGATTAGGCAGCGAACTGAAACTACTACGAACTGCGAACTACGAACTACGAACTGTGATAACTCAAGTCTTGACTTGAGTTATCACTTATCAATGGACCCTACAGAATTAAAAAGCATTGAAGCAGGAGTAGAGGCTTTGGGAGAAGAGTTAGAAATTGTTAGAAGAGGAGCTACCCCTCCTAGAGTGCCCATAGGCACGATCAGTGCAACACATTTTTCAGTTGAGAGTAGCTATTTATCAGATGCTTCTACCTGGTCATTAAAATCGGAAGAGGCACTAGAGAGAGCAAATCAGATGCAAGGTGAAGAAGGAGATTTATGGAGAGATGTAGCAAAGCAATATCAAATTGCCATTGATTATAAAAGGAAAGCTTTAGAAGCGCACGTAGCAGGAAACGAGATGTTAGCAGCCGGATATAAAGATGCAGCAGAAACATCACAAAAAGCAGCAGAGCTATGGAAACAATCAGCTCAGACTTCTGGTGCAGGAAAGGAGAGTGAGAGGACCTGTTGGTTTAATACAGGAAAATATATCCAAGCGAAAGCAGGCTACCAAATAAAAGTATGTGTAGCGCAAGAGGCAGGAAAAACGGCGTTCGCAGAAGGCTATCGAGAAACTGTTGAAACATGCCAAAGAGCTGCAGATCAGTGTAGACAAGCAGCTTTAGCCTTTGCTAAAGGAAATGAGAAAGAGGGGATTAGCTTGGGATGGGAAGGAACCTCTCTCTACGCGAAGGCAGACTGCCAAGCAAAAGCAATTGAAGCACGAGAAGCTGGAAAAGTGATCCAGGCAGCTGACTATACAGAGGCCGCTGCAACATGTCAACGTGCTGCAGATCAGTGGGAACAAGTGGCGCAGGCCGTTACCTCAGGAAAAGAGAGTGAGGGTATTAGTTGGGCAGAAGCAGGCCTGTCTTTCGTTCAGCAGTCAGAGTGTCATAAAAAAGCGATTGAAGCGCAAGAAGCTGGAAACGAGGCTCTCGCAGCAGGCTATAGAAAGGTAATAGAAATATCACAGAGAGCAGGAGAATATCATCAACAAGCAGCAGAGGCGTTTGCTCTAGA
>DATEBV010000142.1:0-9024 GCA_035287205.1 Chthoniobacterales bacterium
CCTTCTTTTAATCCAAGCGTTAAATTGAGAAAAGCGCGTTGTTGAGGCGTTGCTTTCTTGATGGCAGCATCACTTGGACTCATTCCGGCTAAGAGTTCCGTGGTCATACCAACGCCTTTCACAGCATCAGCAAAGCTTTTACCAGCCTTCATGGCTTCATGAATGGCTTTCACCGTCTTATTAGCAACCTCTTGCATTTTGAGCTCTGCTTGTTCTTCACGAAGAAGCGTCTCTACTTGAGATTCTACTTTAGAAAATTCCAAAGAATGCGATGGAGCCACTCTACGAAAAGTAATTGACGTTGCTGATCAAGAAGCCCTTGCTCAATTTCAGAATGATGTGTATTCCAATCTTCCTGACTTAGTGGTGCACGGCTCTGTAAATAGAGCGCAAAATCACCAGAAGGAATATGCCTCACATCGCTTAATTCTCCTTCTTTTAATCCAAGCGTTAAATTGAGAAAAGCGCGTTGTTGAGGCGTTGCTTTCTTGATGGCAGCATCACTTGGGCTCATCCCCGTTAAGAGTTCTGTCGTCATACCAACACCTTTCACAGCATCGGCAAAGCTTTTACCAGCCTTCATGGCTTCATGAATGGCTTTCACCGTCTTATTAGCAGCCTCTTGCATTTTGAGCTCTGTTTGTTCTTCACGAAGAAGCGTCTCTACTTGAGATTCTACCTGAGAAAATTCCAAAGAATGCGATGGAGCCACTCTTGCAAGAGAAAAAACATAAAAACTTTGTCCTACTTGTACAACTTCAGAAATATCACCAATATTGGTTAGTTTGAAAGCAGCAGGAAGGAGTGCAGGAGGCACAATCTTCTTATTTTTCTCAACCTCTTGTTTTCTTTTTTTCTGATCGAAGACAACAGCCTCTTCTCCTTGACGATTAAAATCACTAGTAGTTACCACCTTAAAACCATTTTCCACAGCAATTTTCTCCAGTCTCTTTCCTTCCTTCATGCCTTCTTCACTTTTCTGTTTTAAGGCAACAGCAGCATCGGAAAGCTGCTGCATTGCATGGATTCGCTCCTTACCTTGCAATTTTTGTTGAAGGGGAGAGAACTCAAAAAGAACATAATTAATGGCACGTTGCTCATCACTCCTGAAATTAGTTTTATTTTTTTCGTAATAAGCTTTTTTCTCTTCTGGAGAAATGGTCTTTACCATTTTAAGATAAGTATTCCGATCAAAATGAAGAATCTGTGCTGTCACCTGTTGATAAATACGAGAAGCCTCACGCACTTGTGCCTCGCTAACAGCAATTGGCGAAGTAATCAATGATCTCAATTGCTTTAAACAAAGCGCATCATGTACCATCTCTTCGAGATGTCGTTCAGTAAAGCCTCGAGGTCCTAATCTCTCTTTAACAAAGCTCTCGTATTTCACAGGATCAAAAACTCCATGATTTTGAAAAGGTGGTAAGGAACGAATTACAGAAGCAATTGCCTCATCACTAGGAACAATACCCAAACGAGGACTTTCATGATGGATTACTAGATCATTAAAAATAAACTCGCTCATCGCTTGTTCTTCATTCTCTGAAAAGCCACCAAGGTCACGGACAAAATCGGTCATCCCAAGTGCAATAGCTAATTGGTACTCTCGTGCCAACTGTTCAATTTGAGCTTTCTGAAGAATCTTTCCATAAACACGAGCGACATCATTAGTCCCTACCTGAGATAAGTTCGTACGATTGTAAAGCCAGATGAAGGCAACAATAGTCAAAATAACGATGATTAGCGTGAGAGAATATTGATTTTTACGAATAGCGGAGAGCATGGATAAAGTGTCCCTATTCGGCCAACAGGCCGAATATAAGTTTAAGTTGAAAGTTTAAGTTTAAGTTGATTCTTGGTCACTTCGTGACAAAGTGAAAAGCGAAACGGAATTTTGATTTGCTCCTAGTTTTTTGCTCTCGAAGTCGGTTCAATAAAGAAAGTCAATATATCTAGAGCTTGTCCGGAAGTAAACCGATTTTGAAAATGGATTTTTATTTTTTCTTCGTACCTGGCTTAGCTACAGACATGTAATGGGTAACGAGTAAAGGGTAACGAGTTTATTTTCTTGCCTGCGGCAATTGATTGAAAATCGTGGTGAGTATACATTCATAACCCAGTAAAGCAACTATTTGCTTCACGAAAACAAATTTAAAAAAAGAGTTGCAAAGAATTACATGTACTATAGCTTTGCCGTGAAATAACCGTTCGGAGTCAAAGCTCCCCTCCTTCGGGATAATCTCTGAGCTATAGGCTAAAGGCTGAAAACAAGCTGTCTAGTAACTCATCAGTACACTATGCAATGTTTTTACACTATACATTCGCAGTCCAACCATTTGGTTCAGATCCTTCCTCCGAAGGAGGAGATCTGAACGCTGACGCATACTGTTTGCAAAGTGCTCAATAATTTTGAAAGAATGTTCTGGGGGGAACAACAGCCCGTCGTACCTTTGGTGCGGCGGGCTGTATTCTTTTCTAGAGACTGCGGGTAACTATTCGGCCAACAGGCCGAATATAAGTTGTTAGTTGACTCAAACTATACAATGTAATTTACACAACACATTCGCAATTCAACTCTTTGGTTCAGGTCCGTCCTCCGAAGGAGGGGAGCTGAACGCTTACCTTTATGGATCCCTCTCCCAATTTTCTCCCCCCCTTACATCCTCCTGGTCGCTCTAGAACAAAATCAGCTTGGAGTGCCTTGATAGCTCTCTTCTTGCTATTTATAATTTGGTGTTTTCATCCTATTCTTCTTAGGACTTCTGTACGCACCGCTCTCTGGATCACACGACCTTTAACAGGCCTTACTATAAAGGCTCGTACCTTACATGTTGATTGGGGTAAACCTCTCTATTGGCAAGATGTCACTATCCTTTCAGGCCAACCTCCTCATCAGAGCCAGATAGAACTTAAGGAACTCAAATTAAAACTGGCCTCTCCTTGGAAAATTCTCTTTGGTACTCATCAACCTCTTGAAGAGTTCGAAGCCTCCGAAGGAAAAGGCGTCATCGACTTGCAGACAGAAGAATCCTCAACGCTTCATCATTTAGCGAACTCCCTACTAAAAAAAAACGCTGAAGCTTCCCTTAAAAGAATAACCTGGCTTCCCTCCACTCTTTCCTTACATAAATTATCGCTCCTCATTATAGCCGAAGATCAACGTTATAATATCAAGAATCTTTCCTGTTCTCTTCCTCATAAAACATTGGGAAGACTCTCCTACGATGAGGCTATTATTGAAGCAGGAACCATCGAGTGCCATCTTCCAAAAGGGAGCTGCGATGCTTTCTGGGATGATGCTGCATTAACACTAAACCATCTTTCCCTAATCGAAGGAGTCATCATTCGTCGTCTTCAATTTCTTTTTTATCCTGATGCAATCTCTTTTGGACTTGCCTCAGAGATTTTTCAAGGAATCTTAAGAGCCGATGGACGTTTTACGAGCTCTGAAAAAGGGGTTCTTTGCGAAGGAGCCCTCCTCGGGGAAAAGCTTCCTATAGACCGCCTCTCAAAATTTCTTGGCCTTACCAAAAAAATCTCAGGCCTCTTACATGAAGGCCGCCTTACTTTCCGCGGTTCTCCTCTTCATATGATGGATGCAGAAGCTTCTTTGAGAATGTCTGCAGACAATGTTCGCGTAGAAAAAAGAGGGTGGGCCTCTCTTGCCATAACAGCCAATCTCATTGGCCGTAAAATTTCAGTCACGCATTTTCAACTAAAACAACATGACAACCAAGTTACGGCTTCAGGAGAAATGACCTTAACCGAAGCGTGGCGAAAAATAGCACAGGCCCCTTTTTCCTTAAAACTCAAGGCGATGATCTCTGATGCTTCTCAACTTGCTGATCTTGTCGGCCCTCCCTGGGAAAAAGTTACAGGAAAACTCTCTATCGAAGGTGAGGTTCATGGTGCAGCTAATCATGCAGAAGGATATATCAATGCTCATGGAACAACCATGACAGGTTATGGTCTTCCCATAGACTCTTTAGAACTAGAGATGATTTTCCAAGGTGAAAAAACAGATATTGCTAACATCGATCTATGGAGTGGCAGCGACCGCTTGCAACTCTCAGGTATTGTTGAAAACAGTTGGCCTCATCATTATGAAGGAAAAGGAAATCTTAGTTTGAGTAATATTACTAAAAGGCTCCATCAGATAGGGTTTGAAAATACTAATGCTTTCGAAGAAGGAAACCTAATGGCACATTGGAACGGTGATGGGACAGCAACTAATCACCAAGGTTTTTTTGATTTTTCTTTAAAGCATCTCCAAAAAAATCTCTCTCCTGATAAAATGACAATAAATCTTCAAGGAAATGGGGCCTATCATCCTGAAGAGCTTTTACTCTCGGACTTAATCTTAACTCAAATCAGCCCCACAAGAGGATCCTCTCAACTTACCACGAAACTTTTGCTTTCTTCTCAGGGAATTAAAGCTGATGACCTCATTCTCCTTGAACGAGACACAATGGCTCTTTCTGGAAATATTTTTTTACCAATCAATGCCATGGCATTATTACAAGGGAAATCTTTCATTCAAGCATGCCTTCCGAAAAAAGAATTTCAGACGACCCTCTCCATTCCCTTGCTAAACCTTGATTCGTGGGCAACAATCTTCTCCTCTTCCACAATACCTTTTAGTCATGGTCAGATTTCAGGAGCGCTCTCTTTTCAAGGATCCTTGAGCCAACCACAAGTCACTGGCGATCTCGATTTGAAAGCCTCTGAATTAACATTGGGAAACTTTCTTCCTCCGTTGCACAGTGCTCAAGCAAAGCTTCATTTCGCACAAGAGAATATGAATCTCACGGAAAGCTCTGCCTTACTAGGAAAAGGAAAGATCATAGGCAATGGATCCACTCGTTTGCATAATGGCATCACCCTGCATCATGACTATCAGTTTAACGGACATCACCTCCTCTTCTATCAATCAGAAGGAACAAGCCATTTAGGAGGTCTTAAAAAAATTAGCGGAGATGCCTCCCTCTCCCTGCAGGGAGAAAACAATCAAGGTATTCTTCGTGGATCCATTAATTTAACTAATATCAACTGGAATCCAGAACTCTTGATAATTCCTTTTTTAGCTCCTCCAGGAATTCTCCTCAATCAAATCTCCGAATTTACCGCACCCCTCACCAATAAAACTCTTACAACCTCTTCATGGACAACAGATCTTTCCGTTACGGCAAAACAGTCTGCACATACCCTCTCTTCATCAAACCCACCGCAAGAGGGAACAATGCCACTTCAAGAAATCAACCTCCATCTTGTTGGCGATATGATGGCTCCAATTCCTGAAGGAAAGATAACCTTTAACAAACTACTTCTTTTATTTCCTCAAATGGAAATGAAAGTAATTCAAGGTGGCCTTGTCTTTAACAGCAATCAACCCTGGATACCGTATCTTAACCTTACAGCTCTAGGAAAAACCCATGGGAAAACGATCAAGGCTATTTGTTCAGAAACAGCCGCCGTGAAGACTCTTTCTCTTGAAAGTGAACTCAGTTCCTCTCCCGAAATATTGGCACTCTTTCTCTCTCTTCCCAAAAGCGACCAAACCCCTCGGGAGAAATCCGATCTCAGTAGAATTCTATTTCAAGAGAAGTCTACAGCAGAAGGATGGATCGCTCAACTCCCCTACTTAATCCGCAAACAACAGATAGAAAAACCGCTCACGCTCAAATATCCCTTCACGCTATTACCCTCACTTCCTGGAGAACCAGGAGGCCTTGGATTCACATCACAAGGAATTTCATATTCTGCCACTATTCGCAACTACCAACGTTACTTTATTTCTGCGAAATAAAGTAACGTTGATAAAATTGGCAGTACTTACAATCCAACCATCAATTTAAGAGCTTGGAAAACAAATCCATTGCTCTAGCAAGTTATATACCTTTGTCGGATGAATTTTAGGATTTTTTTACGCAGGAGTTTTTGAGGCTAGCCAGACGTCAGAGCGTGCTGCTACTGAGGTAACAGTAGCGATGACAACGCCGCTAGCGTCAAAAAGAACCAGTGAAATTTCCTAAAATTCATTCGAGAAAGGTATACTACGCGCGGTCAATTTTTAAAGCGTTTTACACACTCTTTTTAACGTTACAATAGTCTTGCACTGTGTATAAAATCGAGCCTTCGATTACATGTTAACCCAATTTTATCAATGTCACTTTATTTCGCAGAAATAAAGTGACATTGGTAGTTACACTTACAGCACAGCTGTAACAAAACTATGCATGGCATGCACACTACTTCTCCGCAGCCTGATCATTTAATTCATAATCTGCCTTCAAACTCTACTGAAGCTGCGAAGGGCTGCGTTGCGACGGTGCTCGAAGCATCGAGTAGCTCCTGTACACTCAACTTCTGTGCGCCGTCGACTCCTTGCCCTTCATCAGCCTCAGCGAGTTTGGAGGCAGGTTCTCAAATCCTTCTTCCAAAAGAGAGGAGGCTTGAACGCCCACACAAAAATCTTAATATTTTATTTCAGTCGCCGCGCAGCGGGGACTGGACGGTTATATGGTAAGCATGAGTGGCTTTGGACGAGGGAGCGCTAGCGGTCAAGGATACCGCTATCACGTGGAATGTGCCTCCGTGAATCGCAAGGGATTGGAAGTCGTGATCGCCTTACCAAAAGGATTAATTTCCCTTGAACCACGAATACGTGAAGAGATCCAAAAAATAATAATGCGCGGACGCATTCAAGTTTCTGTAATCGATGAAATCATTGGCGCGTCTACTACTAACATTCCAACAATCGATATCAAAGCGGCCCGTCAACTTTTAAAAGAGTTTGAAAAATTACAAAAGTCGCTTCACCTCTCGGGCGCCATCACTTTAGAAACAATTCTCCGCGCTCCTGGTATTCTTAGAGTCAATGAGCCTGAGCCCATTGATCCAACCGTTGCCTGGGTACCATTACGCACCGCTTTACAAGAAGCTCTTCAAGCTCTTCTTCAAATGAAGACTAAGGAAGGAAAAAATCTAGTGACCGATTTAAAAAAACGTTTTAATTTTTTAGAAAAAGCTACCAAAAAAATTCATGCCTTGGTTCCTAAAATTCTACATCATCGACGCGACCAACTTCTCCTGCGTCTTGGAGAATTAGGTTCTGCAGTAGAGAAAAATGATCCATCATTGCTTCGCGAACTCGCTTTCTTTGCCGACAGAAGCAACATCAGCGAAGAACTCACTCGCCTGGAAAGTCACTTAACGCAGAGCCAAGACATCTTGACTCAATCAGCTCCAGGGGGACGCACGCTTGACTATCTGGCCCAAGAAATGTTTCGTGAATTTAATACACTTTCTAATAAAGCTAATGATGCCGAAGTATCTCGTTGGGTTGTACAATCCAAATCAGAACTTGATAAAATCCGTGAGCAGCTTGCCAACCTAGAATAATCGGCTACGCCGCTGTTTAATAATGCAGCGGCGAAGCCGCTCATATTTTAACTTAAACTTAAACTCCTAACTTAAACTTATATTCGGCCTGTTGGCCGAATATCCACCAATGCACTTCCATCGCACAGGCATCCTCTTTGTTATTTCGGCGCCTTCAGGCGCTGGAAAAACGACCCTTTGCACAGCACTACGACAAAAACCTGATTTTGTCTATTCTGTCTCTTGCACTACTCGACCACCACGAGCAGGAGAAATAGAAGGCGAAGATTATTATTTTCTTTCGCATGACGATTTTTCGCAGCGCATTGCTACTCATGCCTTCCTTGAATATGCTGAAGTCCATGGCAATTATTATGGATCATTAAAAGAACCTGTTTTAGAACATCTCCGCCGAGGAGTTGATGTGCTTATTGATATCGACACTCGTGGGGCAGCTGCTATCCGAGATAATAACGATTCCATAATTCAAGAAGCTCTCGCTGATGTTTTCATTATGCCTCTTGATATCGAAGAGTTACGACGACGCCTTGAACGACGCGGCACAGAAGATACCCAACAAGTAGAAATTCGCCTTACCAATGCAGTGCGAGAAATGGAGTGTTGGCGCGATTATCGTTACACTATTATTAGCGGATCGATGGAAGAGAACATCGAGAAATTTAGAGCCATCATGCGAGCCGAACGCTATTTAAGCCGTCGCTTTTCCCTCATTCCCTGCCAATCTCCTGAAAAAAATTATTTAACCGCAAAGAACGCAGAGAACGCAGAGAATAGATTGCGAAATAAAAAATCTTAAAAATGAATTTCAAGGGAACTCCCTTACAACAGCTAACTACCAAGGTAGGAACCTTGGTAGGGTTGAAGGGTTGAATACCACTGCCCGGGAGGCCGTGGGATAGACTACGAGAGCTTTGCTCGAGTAGCCCTTCAGGGTGAGCCGAGCGGGAGCGAGCGAGTCAAAGGAGGATTGTTTTGAACAATATTGGCAGTGTTTAAATGTTTTTCATTCTTTGCGTTCTTTGCGGTAAATTAAATTTTTAACTTTTCCATCTTCTATCTTCTACTACACCATGCAAAAAAATAAAACTATTGTCCTTGGAGTCTGCGGTTCCATCGCCGCCTACAAAGCAGCAGAGTTGGTCAGTCAATTGCGACAACGTCATCATGATATTTTTGTGGTCATGACACCATGTGCTAAAAATTTCATTACTCCACTCACTCTTCAAACTCTCTCGCGCCACAGTGTTCTTCAAGATCTTGCCGAAGAAAATCCTCCAGGAGAAACAAGCTGGCATCCTGGTCATATCGAACTTGCTGACAAGGCAGATCTTTTGCTCGTTGCACCTGCCAGCGCTAGCGCAATAGCACGACTCGCCTTCGGTCTTGCTGATGATGCTCTCGGAGCTATTGCCCTTGCAACACGAGCACCTATGCTTATCGCACCTGCCATGAATGGAAAAATGTGGGAACATCCTGCAACCTGCGATAACGTTCATCGCCTTCGTGCTCGTGGCGTGGAATTTCTAGGACCAGCTCCAGGCCTCTTAGCATGCGGCTATGAAGGCCTAGGACGACTTATTGATGTTGCTCATATTGTTGCGCGCGCTGAAGAGTTGCTAAACC
>DATEBV010000143.1:0-30802 GCA_035287205.1 Chthoniobacterales bacterium
TTATTCCTTATACTCTTGGAGAGTATCTTTCATCGCAGTTTGGGCAGAAAGTAACGACCGATCTTCCAGAGTTTCAAGAGGCAGAGGAGCAGGTTCGTTCTCAGGTACAACGATTGTTAGAAGTCAATGGAACGCTTCCTCCGGAATATTTTCATCGAGAGTTGGGGCTATTACTTTGGGAAAAATGTGGAATGGCACGTGATAAAGCAGGTCTTGAAGAGGCCTTAGTTAAGATACCTGAATTGCGGAACCGTTTTTGGAAAGAAGTTGGGGTATTTGGTGCAGGTGAATCACTCAATCAATCGCTTGAAAGTGCAGGACGTGTAGCCGACTTTCTTGAGCTTGGAGAACTTCTGTGCCGTGATGCATTGACACGCGAAGAGTCCTGTGGTGGTCATTTTCGCTCTGAGCATCAAACTCCTGAAGGAGAAGCCTTACGTCATGATGATGAGTTCTCTCATGTTAATGCCTGGAAATATACTGGAGAAGGAAATGTACCGGAACTCATCAAAGAGTCTTTGAATTATGAATTTGTTAACCCTTCAACGAGAAGCTATAAATAAAATAAATCGCTTTGCGATTCGGTGAACGCTGCTAAAGCAGCTATTGAAAAGTTGAAGGGTTGAAAGGAGGGTTTTTTTGGACAATGATACTGCAATTAATCAAGGAATCTCATTTTTACTGTTACCATTTTAATTTTCATATTTAAGAGAAGATGAATTAGCAGCAAAGCATCCTTTCAACTTTTCAACACTACCAACAGTACATTGGCAGTTACTAACACTATTTAATTAAAGCTAAGCCACCGAATGGAACAGAGGATTCCTTTCAACCCTTCAACTTTTCAACCCTTCAACTTTTTTTTATGAATTTTCATCTTCGTATTTGGAAACAGGAACATCACGATACACCAGGGCGTTTTGAAGCAATTGAAGCGCATGATATTCCAGCGGAGGCATCATTGTTAGAGATGCTTGATATTGTTAATGAGCGTTTCGTTAACGAGAGGAAGATGCCTATTGCTTTTGAGTCTGATTGTCGTGAGGGTATCTGTGGTACGTGTAGTATGGTGATCAATGGAATGCCTCAAGGACCAGGCCGTGGTGCTGCATGCCAGGTTTATATGAGAAGTTTTCAGGATGGAGAGACAATCACTCTTGAACCTTATCGCGTGGCCTCTTTTCCTTTAGTTAAAGATCTAGTTGTTGATCGGAGTGCCTATGATCGTATTATCCAATCAGGAGGATTTATTACTGAGCATACTGGTGGTGCTCCTGATGCTAATACTACTCTTATTTCTAAGAAAATAGCTGATCGTGCCATGGATGCTGCTTCCTGTATTGGTTGTGGTGCCTGTGCAGCAGCTTGTCCCAATAGTTCCGCTATGCTTTTTGTGGGTGCCAAAGTGACCCATTTAAGTCTATTGCCTCAAGGACAACCTGAACGTCGGGATCGTGCACGGACCATGGTGCGTGCTATGGATGAAGAGGGGTTTGGTAACTGTTCTAACTATTACGCTTGTGAGGCTGTCTGTCCGTCTGCTATTTCTGCTTCGGTTATTGCTACTCTGAATAGGGAATTCGTTGCCGCGGAAATTGCCGAGGCGATTGGCGCAGTGTGAATACATTCACAGAGGATAAAAGAAGAAGAAAATTAACAGGGATGGAAGCGATGGGATAGCAGAGAATAAGAAAAGGAATAGCCACAAAAGAACACAAAGAAACACACAAAAAAGAAATTCTTTATGTTCTCTTGTGGCTATTAACCATCTTTGTTAACCTGGACTTTGGCCATTTTTTAGTGGATATGAGCTGTTTTGTTAGAGCAGAAGTATTTAAAAAATAACACTCCTTCTCGTCATTCCCGCGGACGCGGGAATCCAGAAGAAGGTCAATTCTGATTTGGGTAGTAGCGTTAAAAATACTTTATGAAATCAGGAATAAAGATCGACAGTCTCCTGGATTCCAGCGTCCGCTGGAATGACGCTTAAGGTGTATCGGCTGTTTTTCTGAAATTACCCATTCTATTTTTTTGATGAGATTAAAAACTCATGCCAATAATCCTAAAAACGTGAATAGAGAATAGCAAACTGACATAATCTCTTGGTTTCAAAATTCTTTTTCAAATGTCTTACGTACCTAAAGGTATGCCGCAACCTTTAAAAAAACATTTTTAAATTCAATATCTTACGCCATTTTATCCATTTCTATTCCCGTTTTTAGGATAATGTCACTCATATAAAAATGGCCAAAGTTCTGTTAACTTTCCCTTTTTTTTAAGCCGCTAAAACCATGTTAAAACAATTTCGCTCTGCCGTCGCTTTCGCAACACATCTTCCGCGTTATCAAGAGATCCTTTCCATTCTCTTTAAATATGGTTTTGCTGATGTTTTAAAACTTGTTGTTTTACAACATTTGCTTGGCATTAAGGATGCAGAACTTACCACTCATGAGGAGGGGATACTCTCAAAACCTCCTCCGGAAAGAATGAGGCTAGCTCTTGAAGAGCTAGGGCCCACCTTTATTAAATTTGGTCAGATTTTAAGTTCTCGCCGTGATCTCATTAGCAATGAATATTATATTGAGCTTTGTAAGCTTCAAGATAGCGTGCCACCCTTTCCAACAAAAGAGGTTCACAAAATAATCAAGGAATCTTTGGGTGTTTCAGTAAAATCACTCTTTCGATCCTTTGAGGACGTACCGCAGGGATGTGCCTCAATTGCTCAAGTGCATCGAGCTGTTCTTAAAGATGGAACCCTTGTGGCGGTTAAAGTACAACGCCCCAATATAAGTCAAGTGATCGATCTTGATCTTGCGATCTTAGCTGATCTGGCCGTTTTTTTAGAAAAAAATGTTCCTGAACTTAGTGGGCTGAATCCGAGAAGTATTGTTTCTGAATTCTCTGCAACATTACTCAAAGAATTAGATTTTAATAATGAGGCATTGAATGCCGAACGTTTTGCCAAGCAGTTTAAGGATGATTCTACGATTTGTGTTCCTGCCATCTATCAAAAATTCAGTGCTCAAAAGGTCCTTACTATGGAGTATATTGCTGGTCTTCCTGTGAATGATCCTAAGATATTAAAAAAGCATGGGATTTCTCCAATAAGTATTGCAAAAAATCTAACAAAGCTGATCTATCAACAGATTTTTACCTTTGGATTTTTTCATGCGGATCCTCATCCAGGCAATATGGTAGTGATGCCCCTTGGAGTAATTGGTCTTTATGATTATGGGATGATGGGTTCTTTTACACCAGAGTTCCGCACCAGTATAGCAAAACTCGTTGCAGGTCTCGCTGATAAAAATCCTCGTCAGGTAATGGTTTCTATTTTGGAGATGTCTGAAGAAGGATGTGTTAAAGATTCGATGACTTTACTTTCTCAAGTAGAAGATTTTTCGGATCAAAATTTAACCTCTTCACTTCACGATATCAATTTAGGAAATGTGCTTAATAAACTCTTGGAACTTTTACGAAACAATCATCTGAGAATGAAAGGGAGCTTTTACCTTGGAATTAAAGCATTGACTCAAGTAGAAGCCATCGGTCAACAATTAGATCCTAATCTTAATTTCATCATGCTTGGACGCTCCTATGCAACCACGATGCTGATGGAGAGTTATCAGCCTAAACGGCTCTGGAGTCTCCTTCTGCGTCTTCTTACAGAGAGTATTGATTTTGCAGAAGAATTACCGAGTGACCTTCGTCTTCTCTACAATCAGTTCAAACGTGGTAAACTGAATATTCCGCTGGAACATCGAATTGCTCCTGAGGGGATAGAGCCTTTGCGTCAGACAGTCGATTCTGCATGTAATCGGTTAGTGAATGCGCTTCTTGCCGCTTCCTTGCTCATTTCTTCATCAATCCTCGTTCATACAGGACTTCCTCCACAAGTCTTTGGTATTCCTTTAATCGGACTCTTGGGGCTCTGTGGCGGGTTTTTCCTGTGCATTCGCCTAGCTATTTCTATCTGGAAGCATGGAGGGATGTAGCTCAGAAAAAGTAAAGAGTAACGAGTAAAGGGTAACGAGTAGAAGAAGCTTGAACTGACCTGAAGTGTTTTTGTACTAACGTCACCGTAACAGGCAGAAGGAATAGCCACAAAAGAACACAAAAAAACACAAAAAAAAGAAACTTGGCGATGAACTTGATTGATTAGTTAGCCTAAGTTGTTTCGTCGCTATTGGTGCTCTAGGTTAAAGCAGTATATCAATTCCTACCTCCCTTATTTTTTACGATAGCGAACGTTCTTTGTCTTGAGTTCTTAAATTTGTTAAAGAATTTTTATAAAAATTCTTTTTTTGTGTTCTGTTTCTTTGCGTTTCTTTGCGTTCTTTTGTGGCTATTTTCTTCCTTCTTCTTTCAATTCAATTTGAGCTTACGAAAAAGAAAAAGCGATCTTTTGCAAGATCGCTGTTTTCTTGAAAGGTCAGTTTTACCTCTCGTTCTACTTCAGCTGCCGCGTAGCGGAAACTGAATGACTATTTAAAGCTTGTTAATCGCTTTATGCATGAGAGAAGAACCCTCTTTTAAGAGATCATCAAGGAAACTTGTTGCCTTTCCAAGTAAGGAATGAGCTTTTTTATGAGCAGCAATACGAGCCTTAGCAGTAGTTTTAATGCCTGTGCGAAGGTGAGTCGTGGCTTCGTTCACAAGTTTAAGAGCCTCTTTAGCTAAATGATCTTCATGATGTTTAGGTGCAGCCTTCTTGTGTTGAGGTGCAGCTTTTTTAGAAGATACAGGAAGAGCTTTTTTAGAAGCAACAGGAGTCGCCTTTTTAGGAGCAGTTTTTACTACGCTCTTTGGAAGAATTTTCTTGACGTCTTGTGATTTTACAACTGTTTTTGTCGCAGGCGCAGATTTTTTAACAGGAGTGGATGATTTTTGGGAGACTGTTTTTTTCTTAGTAGACATGGAATAATAATAATTTTTCATCTTCTTCTGGAGAAGGTGATGAGAAAAAAATTAGGAGTTGGAGTTTAGAAGTGGAGCTTGTAAGCTGCAGCCTAGCTATTTTAAAGGTTCCTGATCGGTACAAGGAGACTGAGCAATTACGGAGAATGGTAACATTGATTATGATTTTGCCAAGGGAAAGAAGATGTTAAATTAAAATATTCGAGTTGGAGGTAAACATTTGGTTAACCCATCTGTAGAACGTTTTCCGATCTATTATCGAAGCGATTTCTTAAATTTTAATCAGCGTATCGATCAATCTCCTGCCTTCAGCCTTTAGGTTAGGCTTTATTCGGCCAACAGAACGAGTAGTTAGGAGCGTGTTAATTCAAAAGTCTTTTGCCATAACCAAGGAGCATGAGTATTTAAAAAAAAGAGAAGAGTTTGTGATGGTGGATAGAATAAAGCTCGTTGTAACCATGTTGAGCAATGCAATCTCCAACGAAAGAGATTAGCACATGCTTGAGCACTTTGTTGTTGTGCTTCAGTCCATGAAAGCTCTCCTCGGCTAAAAGCGTGAAGTGATTCTAGGGAAAGTTCTGCAGATTCAAAAGCCATTGACATGCCATTGCCAGTGAATGGAGGAATGCTGACGTAGGCGTCACCAAGAGAGCATTCTTTTGAAGAGAGATCACGTTCTGGGTATAATGGTAATCCAGCAATAGAGCAGAAAGAATCATCAATCCAAGAGGCGTTTGATAAGCGTTGATGAAGTGGTGAATCTTTAGGACCACTCAGCCAGAGTCGCCATTGCTGAGATAAATTAGGTTGGGTCGTTTTGCTGCGAAATAAACCGCAAATATTGACGATGCCATCGGGCAATTGGCATAAACCAACATAGCCGCAAGGAAGGAAGTGTAACTCTAAGTCGGCGCTCATCGTAACATGGCGTGCATGAGCTTTCAGAGCAAACAAACGCCATCCATTAGCTACAGCTTGTCGGTGTCGACCCGTTGCACGAACGATTCCAGAGCTATAATCTCCGGAGTAGCGTTTATTAAAAAAAAGTTTTCCTCCGAGTTGTTGGAACTCTCGAGCAAGTAATTCATCGAGGACGAATCGTGAAAGGCATAATGCAGGTTGAGGAAGCTCGTGTTGAGGGCTTTTTTCGCTACTAGAAAAAAGTTTTACACTCTTAGCATAGCAAATATCAGCTTTACGAATAATATCGAGTAAATGAAGATTGGCGAGCGATTTTTGCCCTTTGCCACTAATAAATTCACCGCAAACACGGTGTCTAGGGTACTTTCCGGCTTCGTATAAAGTCACAGGAACACCACGTTGACGTAGACCAATACCAAGAGTTAATCCTGCTAATCCGCCGCCAATGATAGTAATGGGCTTAGGCATTACGTTGGGCAATAAAAGAATGGCAGAAGGGGATAGCACATTGCTCCCTAAGATGCCATTCTGGACCTGCGGGCCAATGTTGAGAGAGTTCCTTGTCTGTAAAACCTGCACGGACGCTGACGGGAGCATCGTGTTGAGTGACAGTATTGGCATTCAATAGCCAAAGAAGTTTGGAGCTCATAAGCGCTAGGAGATTGCGACGCGGTTCGCAGGCTAAGAATAAATTGGTTTTGAGAGCAAGGTGCTGAAATAAGGTCTTTAATTCTTGATCATTGAAATGATGTAAAAAAAGATTGGCTAAAATAACATCGGCAGAAATCAAAGGAGATTGTTCTAACCATAAAAAAAGATCCATTGTAACAATTTTAATAGACCAATGGAGTTCTTTGAAGGCATCAATTGTTTCTTGTGAAATTACATTGTGACGATCAATAAAAGTCACATCAGCTGTTATTTTATGAGGAGATTGACTTTGTAATTGTCGTGCTAATTTTAAAAGTAAGGTTCCATCACCCGCTCCTAGTTCTATGATTTGTAGAGGGCCTTCTTTGAGGGTGATTTTATTAAAAGAACGATTCCATGCCTGTAAGAGAATTGTGGCATTCCCCATAAAAAAATTAAGTCGTTGGAGATCGTTTCGTGACGTGATGGCGTCAGGATCAGTAGAGAGAAGATGATCGAGAAGTTCTGATTCAATAATACGATTCATAATTAATCGACTTTTAAAAGAGCTCCATGACAACTAAAACCAGCGCCAAAGGAGGACAGGTACCACCAGCCACCAGGACAGGCATCCTGGACTGCTTTTTCTAATACAAAAAGAACAAAGGGACTACTGATATTGCCGAAATCATGTAAAATTTCGCTACTAAGACGTAAGTCATTTTCAGTGAGGCTAATTTCTTTTTTCATGGCTATGAGTACTTCTCGTCCTCCTGCGTGAAGAATCCAGGCGGCAATATCTGAAAGGTTTAAAGAACCCCAAGAAAGTATTTCTTTAAGAAGTTGATGAGCATGTTGAGCCGCTAATTTTGGTACCTGCGGAGTGAGGATATTACGCAGCATTCCATTGCGTTGTTCAAAGCGAAGAAGATCTCTTTCGGAAGGAGCAAGAAAACTCTCAGCCATCTTCCATTCAATGCGGCGCATTGAAGGTGAGGGACGATTTGATAAGACAACAGCAGCAGCACCGTCACCAAAAAGAGCGCTGCTAATGAGTACGCCAGGATCATTATCGAGATACAATGCAGCGCTACAAACTTCAACACAGATAGACAAAACATGATTAGCTCTTTTCGATATTAAGAGAGCTTCTGCAGTGCGTAAGTTAGGTAATGCTGCACCACAACCTTGTCCTACTAAATCAAGCGTCTGAATATTGGAGCGTAGGCCGAGCCGTTCCGCTACATAACTGGTAAGTCCTGGACATAAATAGCCAGTACAGGTGCTAATAATGAGAGTGTCTATCTGTGAGGGGGGGATTTCAGCTGTTGCAAGAGCTTTTTTCGCCGCTGCTGTGGCAAGAGAAGGAGCATGGTTAATAAAACGCTGATGAAGAATATCAGGTGTTAAAACAAATGCTTCTGTTAAATCATCAATGGCTAGATAGCGAGTTGCGATTCCATTTTTGCCAGATAATACTTTTTTTAATAGAGCGTGAGAACGAGAAGTGAGTTGTAAAAATTGAGGAGACTCTTGGAGTGCTTGCCAAATTTCTCCTTGAGTAAATTTTTGCTGTGGAACAGCTGTTCCAATTCCAAGAAAAAACATTGAAAAATGGGTTCCGGTAAAATTTGTCTAGGCGTGTAAGAATCCTTTACTGAAGCGACTTCGAGAGCAAAAAACTAAGTGCAAATAAAAATATCGCTTCACTTTTCACATGGTCACGAAGTGACCAAAAATCAACTTAAACTTAAACTTAAAACTTAAACTTATATTAGGCCTGCTGGCCGAATATGTAGTTACCATCCAACACCTCTCCATCCTTCAAGGTCGTCCCAAGCACCCGATTCTTCCCACTCTTGATCGAGTTCTCCTTGAGTTGATCCTAGAGGGGTGAGTTGATCAGCAACAAGCTGATTGTACTGCATAAAATTGCGATTGCTTCCAATAAGAACGTGATGATGATTTAAATCAGGATAAAGATAGTATTCTTTTCCATGAAGTTTGATCATTGTGATCTTGCCTTTAGGAAGTAGCATGAGACCTTGCTCCTGCCAAGGGGTTGTGACGAGAAGAGGTTGAAATCCGGCTCTAAGAAGTGTCTCTTCTCGTTCTATATGAATTATTCTATTATTGATAATGCCTGCACATCCTAGGTTGAGAAAAAGGAGGGAGGTGAGGAAAAGCAAGCGAATCGTTTTCATGGTTTATGGTGCTCGGAGGGGGACTCGAACCCCCATGGATCGCTCCACTAGATCCTAAGTCTAGCGCGTCTGCCAATTTCGCCATCCGAGCAAAGTAACTAACAAGAGAAGAACTTAACCACAAAAGAACACAAAAGAACACAATAAAATAAAGAAGAGTTGCGTAACTACCACCGTCTATGGAGAGGTTGATAGTGTTTAATGGTTTAAATGTTTAGGGGTTTAGGGGATGTTTTCCTGTGACTCCTACATTTTATTCCCTAAACAACTACCAAGGTGTCTACCTTGGCAGTTACAAGAGTTGTAAATATTAGGCTAATCCAGTCAGTAAAATTTGTCTAAACATGTTGGAATCCTTTGCTACAACGACTGAGGAGCTATAGGAAAATTGGGGGGTCGCAATCTTGACCAAAACATGATGACGTCGTATTAACTGCAGAGAAGTTTGTACCTTCGGATACCTCTAAAATAAAGAATCCCATTGGTTAAGATTCGAGGCCCTGACCCCATTTTCCTAACTGGGTTAACCGAATATTTACGAAGAGTTGGCTCTGGTTAACCTATTTTATGGGGTATTTTTTTCTGTAGCCTGTAGCCTGTAATCTGTATCCTGATTATTATGCGCGTTATTGTTACCTGTGGGCCGAGTAGTGAACCGATTGATGAGGTGCGTTCTCTTACTAATTTTTCTACGGGAGAGCTTGGAGCTCTCATTTGTACGGAACTGCATCGACGAGGATTTGAAGTTATCTGTTTGAGGAGTGTTACGGCAACGTCTCTTCTTGATTCGGCAATTGCGACCGTGATTCCTTTTGCCACTAATGCTGATCTGACAATGGCGCTAGAGAAACTCTCCAAGAAAGGAAAGGTCTTGGCGCTCTTTCACGCTGCGGCACTCTGCGACTATCGTGTTACAGAAGTGGCAACAGCTGATGGAAAAATTCTCACGCATGGGAAAATTCCAACAAGCTGTGGTCCTTTAACAATGACGCTGCAACCCACGGAGAAAGTCATCGCTCATCTTCGTTCTTGGTTTCCTTCAACACTTCTTGTCGGGTGGAAATATGAAATCGATGGTTCGATTGAAGATGCTCACGCAAAGGCTCACCAACAAATTACAAAATATCAACTCGATGCCTCGATTGTGAATGGGAAAGTTCTGGGCAGCAAATTTGATTTTATTCCTGCCGTAGGAGTTGTTGAGCATCTTGATTCCAAAGTGCTCTTAGCGCTTTTTCTGGGGAGATGGTTGGTAAGTATTCGGCCTGTTGGCCGAACATTAGTTCCTAGTTCTTAGTTGACTTTTTCGCTTACGCTCAAAAGTCTACGCTCACCAGCGATATTGTTATCTTACCAGCTTTAATTTCTGCCAAGTGCAGAAGCAATTTCGTTATCTGTCAAAAATCTTTCATTAGTATGATCACGCAAAAAGGCGACGCTTTTAGTTCAATTCACTTTTATTTGTTTGTTAATATTATTTTGAGAGGGAATAGGCGCTGGTTTACTTAGTTTTCATCATTCAGTTAAGTTATTGCTAGATCAAAGAGGCGTCTTAAGTCCTTGACTTATGGCCAATACTTTTTGTTTCTGGTCAAAAGTCAGAAAAATATTAGCTTGCAGATGGAGAGCTGCAGCGACATGAATGATGTCAAAAGCACGGTGGCCTTCTTTGGTAACATAATAGACAGAGAGACGTTGGGCTTCTGCTAGCACTGCTGTTAGATTGCAGGTGGCTTCAGTAAGATATTCTGTTGCTAAATCTTTTTCAAAAGTAGCAATAAGAAGTTCTGCTTTTTCTTTTGGTAGAATTTTGCGAAATTCAGAAAGACGTAGTGCATTATGAAACTCAAAACGATTAAAAAGTGTTAGTAATAGAACACTTGAACTTTGGGCTAGATATTTTCTAGCAGAGGTAGAATGAGCATCATCAAAATACAGAGAATGCAGGAAGCTCGTATCGCAGCAAATAACCATTTTTTACCAGTGCCCCTTGTTCTCATCAAGTACTGAGGCTATTTCTTCAGCTGTTAACATTTTTTCCCCAGTACGATCACGCAAAAAAGCGGCGCTTTTAGTCCAATCCACTTTTTTTTGTTGTGGTGGGTTTGTTTCAGGAACAAGACGCGCTATTGTTTTTCCTCTTTGCGTGATGAAAATCTCTTCACCAGCTTTCAGCCACGAGAGAAGGGTTGTATAATGGTTACGCAAATCGCGAACGGTAGCAGTTCTTACACTCATGTGCTACATATTGGGAGCGAATATAATTGTTGTCAACTTTCTTTTTCTCCCCCTCAGTAGGTAAATATTCGGGTAACCCAGTCGATAAAATTTGTCTAGGTGTTTTAAAATCCTTTACAGAAGCGCCTTCGAGAGCAAAAAACTAGGAGTAAATAAAAATTCCATTTCATTTTTTACTTTGTCACGAAGTGACCAAAAATCAACTTAAACTTAAACTTATAACTTAAACTAACTATTCGGCCTGTTGGCCGAATGGTTTTCCCAACTGCGTTGTCAGTTGATCCCAACGGCTGCTCTTCGTTTCGATTTTTTCCATGATAGAGGAAAGCTCTCGGTTAAGTTGAAAAGAACGACCTTCTGCATGAGTGGAGGTGTTCTCTAAGGAGGCTTCGAGCTCTTTCTTTTTTGCTTCAAGAGCGATGATTTCAGCTTCTAAGTCAGTGGCTTGTTTTTCAAGTTCGCGACGACGTTTATTTTCTTCTTTCCGTTTTTCAGCTTCAGCTTTGCGTAAGGCTTTGATCTCTTTGAGTCCCATTTTAGGCGCGGCGGCTTGTTGGGATGCCTGTACTGGCTGATAATTACTTAAGGAAGGAGCTTGACCATTCCCAGGAGCAACAAGGGCTGCCCGTTCAGAGAGAGCACCTGATTTTTCAAGATAGTAGTCATAGTTACCAGAGTAAGGAGTAATCTTTCCTGCATTGATATGAAGGACAGAGGTCGCTAGGGCTTTGATAAAATGGACATCGTGACTCACGAACATCAAGGTGCCTTCGTACTGTTTGAGTGCGCCAATAAGAGCATCGATACTCGGCATGTCAAGGTGAGTTGTAGGCTCATCAAGGAGTAAAAAGTTAGGTGGATTAAGGAGCAGTTTAACAAGAGCTAGACGACTCTTCTCTCCACCACTTAAGACGCTCACAGATTTGAAGACATCTTCCCCTCGGAAGAGGAACGATCCAAGAATTGTTCTTGTGCTCTGTTCAGAAGCTGGATGAGGGATGCTCATGGCTTCGGCTAGAACAGTGCGGCGCACATCCATCATTTCAGTGCGATGCTGGGCAAAATAACCGATGGTTGTGTTATGACCATGTTGATAGGTTCCTTGTTCAAGAGGCAACATATCAGCCAAGATTTTTAATAGAGTCGATTTTCCTGCGCCATTAGGCCCTACAAAAACGGTGCGTTGACCCTTCTCTACTTCGAGGTTTAAATTGTCATAGACAACATGATTGCCGTAAGCCTGTTTAACCCCTACGAGGGTAGCTACACGTTGGCCACTGCGTGCTGGTTGAGGGAATTTAAAATGAATAGTAGATTCTTTGTTTTCTGGAGGATCAATACGCTTCATACGAGCAAGCTGTTTGATACGATCTTGAGCTTGAGAAGCCTTGCTAGCTTTAGCGCGAAAACGATCAATGAATCGTTGAAGTTCGGCTATTTCACGTTGTTGGCTTTTATAAGCGGCAAGGTGTTGTTCTTCACGAGCGGCTTTTTGCTCGAGATAAGAATCGTAATTACCGCGAAAATGATGAAGCTTGCGATGACGTACTTCGAGGATTGATTCGCAGATAGTATTGAGAAATTCTCGATCATGGGAAATAGCCAGAATTGCTCCGCTATAATTCATGAGGTGATTCTGAAACCAACCGAGTGACTCAAGGTCAAGATGGTTGGTTGGTTCATCGAGCATGAGAAGATCAGGTTCCATGACCAAAAGACGCGCAAGATGAGCGCGCATGATCCATCCTCCACTCATCGTACGAGCCATTCGATGGAAATCACTTTCGCGAAAAGCAAGGCCACTTAAGATCCTCTTGGCTTTGGCTTCAAGTGCATAACCATCATTTTCTGCAAAAATGGCTTGCCCCTCATGATGGAGCGCATCATTAGGATCAGGATGATTGCGTAGGAGATTATGGGCCTCCTCCATTTCAGAAGTAATATTGGTAGCAAGTTCAAGAATTGTCTCATCACCTGAAGTCGCATTTTCTTGAGGAAGAAAGCCAATTTTCACATCACGTTGAAGGGCTATCGTACCAGAATCAGGTGAGGCTTCACGCAAGATAAGAGAAAAGAGGGTGGTTTTACCAGCGCCATTAGCGCCGATGAGACCGATACGATCGCCACGATTGACTTGAAGTGAGGCCTCTTCAAAGAGGGAACGTCCGCCGAAAGATTTAGATAAATTAGAAGCAGTTAACATGCAGATTAGGAGATAGGAGATGGGAGATGGAAGATAGGGATGAATTTCTGTTATAGCAAGTAAATGCTAATTACCAACGTCACCGTAACAGGCAGAAGGAATAGCCACAAAAGAACACAAAAAAAGAAACTTGGCGATGAACTTGATTGATTAGTTAGCCTAAGCTGTTTCGCCACTATTGCTTCTCTATGTTGAAGCAGAATCTCAATTCCTACCCCTCTTTATTTTTTACGATAGTGAATATTCTTTATCTTGAGTTCACAAAACGGAAATATCTTAATTAGGGTATTGATTAACCTATAGTCTATTGCCTACAGCCTCTAGCCTCTATTTGGCCTGTTGGCCGAATAGTTACCACTTTTTAAATGGATGCACTGCTAAGTTCGAATTGCAGTAGCGTGGATCATCGGAGACTTCTTGGCCAACCCAAGGAGGGACTTTAATAGGAGCATCAGGATGCTCTATTTCAATTTCAGCAATGATAAGATCTTCATTTTCGCCATGGAATTCATCAACTTCCCATGTTGCTCCTTCGTAAGGAATGCGGTAGCGCGTTTTAACTACTAATGGTGTTGTGCAAAGGTGCTGCAGTTCTTGGGCATCTTTGAAGGGAATTTGGTACTCAAATTCAGAACGACTAATGCCTTGAGGTTTTCCTTTGATAGTTAGGAAGGCCTTGCTTCCCTCAGTGCGAATACGAACTGTGGATTCAGGGTTGCGAGAGAGATATCCTTGGCAGTAGGGTGTTCCAACGGCACCAGGACGCCAAGCATCATTTTTTACTAAAAATTTTCGTTCGATTTCTATACCCATGGATAAGAAAGAAAATTAACCACAAAAGAACACAAAGAACACATAAAAATGGGAGTTTAAACTAAATTGAAATAACAAGAAGAAGAGAAGACAATAGCCACAAAAGAACACAAAGAAACACAAAGAACAAAAACACAAAAAGAATTTAAGAAATCAAGATAAAGAATGTTAACTATCGTGAAAAATAAGGAGAGTTGGAATTGAGGTTCTGGTTAACCCGAATATTTCATACTAAATCTATTGCGGCTTGTGGAAAGCTCACAACTACTACGTTGGACTCAAATTTCTCCTTGGACAGTATGAAACATACAGCCACATCGTCGAAATCTTTCATCCGCCTTGTATTTATAAGCTTTGCACAGCGCCTCATCACGATTCAGTATGAAATATTCGGGTTAAGGCAGCAATAGTTGCGACACAGTTTAGTCGAACTAATCAATAGACTTCTTTCCAAACTCTACTTCTGCTGCGAATTGCACCGTCGCGCCGGTGCTCGAAGTATCGAGTAGCTTCTGTACACTCAACTTCTCCGCGCCGTCGGCTCCTTGCACTTCATCAGTAGAAGCGAGTTTTGAAAGAAGTCTAATTAAGTTTATCGCTAAGTTTCTTTTTTTTGTGTTTTTTGTGTTCTTTTGTGGCTATTCTCAACTTAAACTTAAACTTAAAACTTAAACTTACTGCGAAGCAGTCTTATGCCACTACCCGAAAAATGGATTATCTATGCGTTAACAGCTGCTCTCTTATGGGGAGCAAGCTACGCTGCCAGTGGGCCAATTCTTCGATCGGGAATGTCAGCGCTCGTGTTTTTTTTCTGTTATACTTTGTTTGGTTTGGTTACGGCACTTGCGATGCTTTTGGTTAGTGGAAAAATGGGAACAGTATGGGAACAGGTTCGCGAGTTGGGGCCTAACACTGGTTGGTTCCTTTTTTCACTGATTACCATATCCTTTGGAGCTTTTATGACCTACATGGCCATTGGGGAGAAAAATGCAACATTAGCTTCTCTCATCGAGATCTCTTACCCATTTTTTGTTGTGATCTTTAGCTGGCTTTTTTTTCGAGATCTTCAGCTTAATATGATGACTTTCTTAGGAGGCTGTTTGATTGTTTCTGGGGTTGGTATGATTTTGGTTTATGCGAAATAGGTTATTCCATTTTGAGCCGATGCAACAGCCCTCCGTGTCGATGTCGTGTGGAGGCATTATGAACGGCCATGGTTAAAGCTTTCTTTTGACCAAGGAGAACAACGAGCCTCCGTCCTCGCGTAAGGCCTGTGTAGAGAAGATTCCGTTGGAGGAGGAGGAACTGTTGCATAGCCAGTGGCATGACGACGACAGGAAATTCAGAGCCTTGGCTTTTATGAATGGTGATGGCATAGGCCAGTGTTAACTCATCAAGTTCACTAAAGTCGTAATTAATCTTTCGCTGATCAAAACGAACAACAAGAGTTTTTTCTGAAAGATTCATTGCAATAATGCGACCAATATCACCATTAAAGACCTCTTTATCGTAATTATTAATGGTTTGAAGGACTTTGTCGCCTTCCCGAAAAACGGTGCCATAGGCCTCGTATTCGGTGCGGTCATGACGTCGTGGATTCAATGCCTCTTGAAGTTTTAAATTTAACTCGCCAATGCCGAGACTGCCACGATGCATCGGAGCAAGAATTTGAATATCGTTGATCGCATCAACACCGAGGCGTTTAGGAATACGTTCGCGGACCATCGTGATAAGCGATGCCAGGGTTTGTTCTGGTTCTTCACGTTCAAGAAAGAAAAAATCACTCGTAGGAGTTGGTTCTGTAAGCTCAGGAAGTTCACCTTGATTAATAGCATGAGCAGCTTGAATAATCTGGCTTCCTCCTGCCTGACGAAAGATTTCTTTTAAATGGACAACAGGCACTATGCCGCTGCGGATAATATTAGGGAGGACAAGCCCTGGGCCAACACTTGGCAACTGGTCAACATCACCAACAAGAACTAATCGTGCTCCGGGAGGATGAGCTAAGAGAAGTCTGCTCATGAGAGGAACATCAACCATAGAAACTTCGTCAACGACAACTACATCAGCTTCTAGAGGGTTGTCGACATTACGTGCAAACATTCCTTTAGCAGGTTGAAATTCCAAGAGTCGATGGAGAGTCTTAGCTTCTAGTTTTGTAGCTTCAGCGAGACGTTGAGCAGCACGGCCAGTGGGAGCAGCAAGAAGACAACGCTGTTTCTTCGCTCTTAAAATGGTGAGTAATGATTGCACAAGGGTTGTTTTACCAACACCAGGACCACCGGTGATAACAACAATACGATGTTGGAGAGCCGTGCTCAATGCCTCGCGTTGACTGACGGAAAGTTGGCGTCCAGTTTTTTCTTCAACCCAAGGAATGGCTTTTTCAGGATCGATGAGGGGTTGAGGAGGTTCTGAATTTGCAAGGTGACGAAGACGTCGCGCAATGACTTCTTCAGCAACGCGCAGGTGAGGCAGAAATAGGAGCTCCTCACCATAGATTTTTTCTGCAGTGATGCATTGGTCATGAATATGGCGCTCTAAGGCCTGAGTTACAACGCTCTCATCCACTTCCAAAAGCTGAACTGCTTTTTCAATTAATTCTTCTCGAGGTAAGGCGCAATGCCCTTCTCCTATAGCCTCGGTGAGGAGGTGATCAATGGCTCCACGAGCTCGGAGCAAGGAATCTGATTCGAATCCTAATTTAACCGCTACCGCATCGGCAGAATGAAATCCGATGCCTTGGATATCACGGGCAAGCGTGTAAGGATTAGCCCGAATAGTAGTGATGGCATCTTCACCATAAATTTTGTAGATACGTGCAGCTCGATTGGTGCTCAGACCGTGAGCATGCAGGAAGAGCATGATATCACGGACAACTTTTTGTTCTGCCCAAGCTTCCTTAATGCGTGTGCGTCGCTCACGGCCAATGCCTTCAACTTCCTCAAGTCGTTTTGATTGATTTTCGATAATATCAAAAACTTTTTCGCCAAATTTCTGCACAAGCTTTGTGGCGTAGACAGGTCCAATTCCCTTGATGAGGCCGCTACCAAGATATTTTTCAATTCCTTCAAGGGAGATTGGTGGTTGTGTCTTTAGCGTGTGCGCTCTCATCTGAAGACCATGCTCACGATCACGTTCCCAAGTTCCTTGGGCCGTAATCCATTCACCAGGAGCTACAGCAGGGAGTGTTCCAAGAACAGCAATGAGGTCGCGGTGATTTTCAACCTGTACTTTGAGTACACAAAATCCATTCTCGGGATTATGAAAAGTAACTCGTTCGACAAGGCCACTCAGAGCATCTTCAGGTCCCCCAGGAATCATGCTGTTAGAGGCTTTGCGCGAGGATCGTGCCGGTTTCATAATTTTTTAAGAAATGGAGAAGGAGAAAAAATTAACCACAAAAGAATACAAAAAGATTTTGGGAGTTTTTAGTAGCTACCCACGAAGACTAGAGCGATAAGAAAAGAAAAGGGAAGAAAATAGCCACAAAAGAACACAAAGAATTTTTATTCATGAGCAACTTAATTTTCACAAAAGGGAATATAGGAATCTAATGATAAATCGAATCAGAAAAGCGATAATATGGACTATAAATCATACCAAACAATATTATAAGAAATCGAATTTACTGCCAGGTTCCTTTTTTGTGTTTCTTTGTGTTCTTTTGTGGCTATTCCTTTTCTCGGCTATTCCTTTTTAACAATACCCGAGATGACAACATCACTCCCAATTGTTTTATAAGAAATATTGCGTAATCTTGTTAGCATTTTTTGGAGAGAACCTCCTTCTCCCCCAATGGCAGGTGTGGGTCCTTCAATGAGTAGGGGAGCCATATAAAACCGTACTTCATCCACAAGATCTTCGTCAAATGCTGCGCCGAGGGTTCTTCCTCCTCCTTCTATAAGGATAGAACTGATGCCTTGTTTACCTAGTTCTTCGATCGTGGCTCGGAGCGATTTTTTTGTGATAACAATTGTTCTTTTTTGATGGGCGTCATTTAATACTTGGGCTTCCTTAGGGATGGTGCCAGAGGTAGTCCAAATAATACGCCATGGTTGTAAGAACCTGTGAACTCCTCGGATGGTAAGGGCAGGATTATCGATGCGTACTGTTGCTCCACCAACTAAAATAGCATCAACTTCTGTACGCAAAAGCATGGCATGATGGCGGCTTTCGGGAGAAGTAATCCAACGCTGATGAGGAGGAGAGGAGATTTTTCCATCAAGAGACATGCCGCATTTAGCAATGATCCAGGGTCGGCCTGTTATCATGCGATAATTCCAAAAGCAATTGAGTGCAGTGCATTCTTCAGCAAGTACGCCGCTACTTACTTCAATACCTGCTTTTCTTAGAAGGATAGTCGCATGGCCTTGATGATGAGGATTAGGATCAGTCGCTCCATACACAACGCGTGCAAAATTAGCGGCAATGAGAGCTTCAGTACACGGAGGTGTTTTCCCTGTGGTGGAACAGGGTTCGAGTGTGACGTAGAGAGTTGCTCCTCGAGCGGCTTCAGGTGAGGGGAGTTTTTTGATGGCTTCTATCTCAGCATGAGGTTGGCCAGCGGCGTGATGATAACCACGAGCTATTACTTTGCCGTCATAAACAATAATAGCTCCTACAATAGGGTTAGGAGATGTTCTTCCATATCCTTTCTTTGCTTCACGAAGAGCAAGATGCATGAAATGAACGTCAGAAGGCATGGGGAATATTCGGCCAGTAGGCCGAATGTAAGTTTAAGTTATAAGTTTAAGTTTAAGTTAATTTTTGGTCACTTCGTGACTAGGGCAGTCCGAATATTTATTTATTATTAAATCGTAGTAAAGCATCCTTTCAATATTTCAACCCTTCAATATTTCAACTCTACCAAGGTTCTTATCTTGGTAGTTTATTTTTTTCTAATTTCGTAAATTTTCTCTTGCTAAATAAAGAAAAAGAAAGTAAATAAGTCGGCTCCATTCTTAATTCTAGACCCACTGCGGCCTGTTAGTCCTCCCCCTCACTCGTCACTCTTTACTCGTTACTTTTTCTGGACATGCAACTTTTCTCTCTTGCCTCATCTGTTCCGATTGAAGCGGAGCCTATTTTGGCGAAATTAGGAGAGCCAGGGTTATTTGCCTGGTTAACGAATTCGATTCTTGTATCGCTTGTGCTTGTTGTAACTATTGTTACTTGGGCTCGTCGTTCTACACGTCGTATGGAGCTTCTTCCTGGACCTTCTCAGAATTTTTTTGAGATGGTTGTGGAATCGCTCTACGATTTTTTTGAGAGTATTATTGGAAGGCATATGATTCCAAAGGCATTTAGTCTGCTCGCTACACTTTTTCTCTATATTTTAGCAGCTAATTGGTTTGGTCTTTTGCCCGGGGTAGGTTCCATTGGTTGGGCTGAAAAGAATGGTGATTTTATACCCCTCTTAAGACCTACTACTGCAGATATGAACACAACCATTGGGTTGGCACTTGTATTCATGTTTTTTTGGTTTGTTTGGACTATGAAAGAAGTTGGTCCTGGTTCTTTTTGTAAGCATATTTTTGGAGTCAAGGGTGGACTCAAAGGATTCATGGCTTTGGCTCTCACCCCTATCTTTTTCTTTGTCGGAATTATTGAAGTTGTTTCTATATTGATTCGTCCATTATCCCTTTCGTTGCGACTTTTTGGTAATGTTTTTGCAGGCGAAAATCTCTTAACAACAATGATGACTATGGGAAAAACCTTGCATTTTCCTCTCTGGCTGGCTCATGTTACTAGTGTTCTTCTTCCGATTCCTTTCTATTTTCTGGAACTTTTTATTGGACTTTTGCAAGCTTTTGTTTTCGCGCTACTTTGTTCCGTTTACCTCAATCTTTCTACGAGTCATGATGAGGAAGAGGCGGAGAATCACTAGTAGACTTCACGTTACAGATTGCAGATTAATTGCATAGTAACTTTAATAAAATTTTTGTTCTTAGGACCGTGCAATTAACGTGCGGATGAGAACAATCAAAACATCAACCCAAAAATAAAATATAAATTATGTTTATTTCAACAATTATCGCGCAGGCAGTTTCTTCAGGCATTACTGGTAGCTTTACTCTTGCTATTGCAGGAGCAGGTGCTGCTCTCGGTATCGGTATGATTGGAGCAAAAGCTGTAGAATCAGTTGGTCGGAATCCAGGTGCTTTCGGTCGTGTACTCACTCTTGCCATTATTGGTATGGCACTTGCTGAATCGATTGCTATTTATGCACTCATCCGTGCTTTTAGTAACCAATAAAAAAAGTTTAAGAGTTTAGATGTTTAGGAGTTTAAGGGAGATTTTCTCTTAAACTCCTACGCATCTAAGGTCCTAAACCTTTTAATAAAGGTGTTGTTGTTCTTAAAATAGATCACACATCGGAAGAAAAAATTATATTACAAACGAATTTAAGTTTAGATGTTAAAGTAAAAATTTTAAACCCCTAAACCCTTAAACATTTAAACCCCTAAACTTTTTTATGAAAGTTCTCACTGATCTCTTTGAAAATTTTGGAGTCGACTGGCCTAAGTTTTTAGCTCAGACTATCCTTTTTCTTATTGTTTATTTCGTTTTGCGTCGTTTTGCATTTGCTTCTGTTATTACCATGCTGGAAGAGCGTCGTCGACGTATTGAAGAGGGTCAGCTTAATGCAGAAAAGATTAAGAAACAGTTAGCGGAAGCGGAAGTGCGCTATGAAGAAATTCTTCGTAAGGCTAATGGTGATGCTAAAGGGCTGATTGATGAGGCACGTGTTGCAAGTGAAGCGTCCACAGAAAAAGAAGTTCAGCGGGCCGTGAAAGAAGCAGAGTCAATTATTGCACAGGCGAGAGAATCTATTGATATTGACCGTCTTCGAATGATTAATGAGGTTAAAAAAGAGATGATAGGACTTGTTGTCGAGACAACGGCTAAGGTTGCAGGAAAAATCCTTACTCCTGAAGATCAACAGCGTTTGAATAAAGAAGCCGCAACAGCTCTAGCTTCTTAATTAACGACCTTAACAGAAAAGAATTTGATAATCCTATGAAGATTTCTCGAGAGGCTCAACGTAATGCCCGCAAACTCTTTGATGCTTCTCTTGTGGAAGGGCGCATTGATTCCGCGAAAACTCTTAAGGTTGCTGAGATTATTATTGCTAGTAAACCGCGTCATTTTTTTCAGATTCTTAAAGAATTTACACGATTAACACGATTGGAGCTCAATCGTCATGCGGCTGTTATTGAAAGTGCGCTTCCTCTGGATACGGCATCACAAGAATTTATTACTCAAGCATTGAAGTTGCGCGATCCGCAAGCTGAGGTAACGACTTTTACCAATGCATCATTACTCGGAGGAACTCGTATTCGTCTTGGGAGTGATGTGTGGGACGGGACTATCTTAGCTCGTTTGGAAAACATTAGAAACCTGTCTTCAAACTCTACTGAAGCTGCGAAGGACTTCGTCGCGCCGGTGCTCGAAGCATCGAGTAGCTCCTGTACACTCAACTTCTGTGCGCCGTCGACTCCTCCTCCTTCATCAGCCTCAGCGAGTTTTAAAACAGGTTTTAAGGAATAGTAGACTAAATATATATTCGCTTATAATTTGATCTCTCATTTCATAAGAAAAACTCACCTCTTTACCACGTTATCCCCTAAACTCCTAAACATTTAAACATCTAAACCTTTTCTATGAGTAATCTTTTACAAGAACTTGAACAAAAAATAGGCTCTCTTCGTGAGTCAACTGTTGCTATGACCAATGTCGGTGTTGTCCGAGAGATCGGTGATGGCGTAGCTCGTATTGAGGGTCTCAGTGGTGTTATGCTCAATGAGATGTTAAAGTTCCCTGGTGATGTCTATGGTCTTGCCCTCAATCTTGAAGAGAGTGAAGTGGGAGCTGTTATTCTCGGTGATTATACTAAGATTAGTGAAGGAGATGAAGTCTTCACGACAGGACGTCTTTTACAAGTTCCTGTTGGCAAGAAGCTCTTGGGTCGTGTGGTTGATGCGTTGGGACGTCCTATTGATGGGAAAGGGGATCTTGGTACGACAGAGTTTTATCCTGTAGAAAAAATTGCTCCTGGTATTATCAAACGTCAAGGTGTTTCTCAACCGGTGCAAACAGGTATTATGGCTATTGATGCGATGGTTCCTGTTGGTCGTGGTCAACGTGAGCTTATTATTGGGGATCGTGCTACCGGCAAGACAACCATTGCTATTGATACTATTATTAATCAAGCACGCATTAATCGTGCTGGAGAAGAAAGTGGCGATCCATCCTTCCGTCCTCTTTACTCAATCTATGTTGGTATTGGTCAGCGCATGGCAAATATTGCCCGTGTTGTGCGAATTCTTGAAGAGAATGATGCTCTTAAATACACGATTATTTTAGCTTCAACTGCTTCCGATGCAGCTGCAGATCAGTATCTTGCTCCTTTTGCTGGCGCTGCTATGGGTGAGTGGTTTATGGATAATGGCATGGATGCCTTAATTGTTTTTGATGATCTTTCAAAACATGCTGTAGCCTACCGTCAGATTTCTCTCTTACTAAAACGTCCTTCAGGACGTGAAGCTTATCCAGGAGATGTTTTCTACCTTCATAGTCGTTTATTAGAACGTTCTGCTCGTCTTAGTGAGAAAGCTGGTAATGGTTCACTCACTGCACTTCCAATTATTGAGACGCAAGCAGGAGATGTTTCTGCCTATATTCCAACAAACGTTATTTCTATTACCGATGGTCAGATTTATCTTGAGACAGATCTCTTTTACCAAGGAATTCGTCCTGCTATTTCAGTAGGTCTTTCAGTTTCTCGTGTGGGATCAGCAGCTCAGATTAAGGCAATGAAACAAGTAGCAGGTAAACTTAAAGGAGACCTTGCTCAGTTCCGCGAACTTGCTGCTTTTGCTCAGTTTGGCAGTGATCTGGATGCTCGTACTAAGGCACAGTTGGATCGTGGTCAACGCATCGTGGAACTCTTTAAACAGAGCCAATACAAACCGCTTCCTGTGGAATTACAGTCAGCTATTTTATGGGCAATGCAAAAAGGATATTTTGATGCCGTTGCTGCTGATAAAGTCAAAGAGTTTCAAAACTCGATGGAAGAATTCCTGACAACACGCAAAGCGCCAATTTTAGCAGCTCTCTTGGCTAAGAAAGCCTTTGATGAATCTATTGAGAAAGAACTAGGAATAGCTCTTGATGAATTTAAATCATTAACACGATAATGTGTTGCAATGCAACACAGTTGTAATTAGGTATTAAGAACTAAACTGACCATGGCCAACACTCGCGACATTCGCCGACGGATTAAGTCCGTTAAGAACACCGCTCAGATTACCAAAGCGATGGAGATGGTTGCTGCCTCGAAAATGCGTCGAGCTCAGCAAGCTGCCATGGCAGGGCGTCCTTACTCAGAGCTACTCAATAGAGTGCTCGTTTCTTTGCGTGATCGTGTGGATGCACTTGCTCATCCTCTTCTTGAGGTTCGAGAGGTAAAGAAAACTCTTGTCATTCTTGTGACTTCCGATAAGGGACTCTGTGGAGCGCTTAATACAAATGTCTTGCGTGATGCTGCTTTGCTCGATCCTGAGACCACGCTTTTTATTGCAGTGGGTCGTAAAGGAGCCTCCTTTCTTGCGCGCACAGGACGTCAGATGGTGGCTGATTTCACACTTCCCGATCGCCCAGTCTTTTTACAAACAAAAGCAATTTCTAAATTTTGTCTTGAGAAGTTTCTTGCAGAAGAAGTCGATAAAGTAACTATTTTCTATTCTAAGTTTGTTAATACACTCATTCAGCGTCCGATTAATTTAGAATTGCTCCCCATTACGGCAGAGAAGGTTGAGGGAGTATTGCCTTCTGCTAATGTTACAACTTCAGTCGCTGTATCTTCATCGACATCTATGAGTTCTTCAGCCTCTTCTGCGAGTGTTGAGGTAGGAGAATATCTTTTTGAACCAAATTCCAGCAGCGTACTCAGTGCTATTCTGCCATACTCTTTTCACTTTGAAGTTTTTCAAAAAATTCTGGATGCTCGTGCTTCCGAGCAGAGTGCTCGTATGGTTGCGATGAAGGCTGCAACCGACAATGCTAAAGGTCTTGTTAAAGATCTTACGCTCGAATATAATAAAGCTCGTCAAGCAGGCATTACTACAGAACTTCTTGAAATTTCAACAGCTCAAATGGCTTTGGGATAAAAAAGAAATTAACCACAAAAGAATATAAAGAATTTTAATTAACCGCAGAGAACGCAAAGAACGCAAAGAATGAAAAATATTAAAGAACTTGTATTATTCTAAGAGAAATTCCTTGGAATTCATTTTTAAGAATCTTTCATTTTGTAATCTGTTCTCTGCGTTCTCTGCGGTTAAATATTTCTGTGTTCTTTGTATTCTTTTGTGGTTAATTTCTCCTTCTTTTTTTCAACCCTTCAACCTTTTAACCCTTAAACTCTTCACCCCTTAAACTCTTAAACTCTTCTTTTAAATATGAACAATACCGGTAAAATCGTTCAAATCATCGGCCCCGTCATCGATGCCGAATTTGATCTTAAGAATGGCCCTTTGCCAAAAATCTATGATGCGCTTGAAGTAGAGCACGTCTATGAGGGAGTTCCTTTTAAGGTCACTCTCGAAGTGCAGCAGCAATTAGGTGAGAATTGGGTGCGTGCTATTGCTATGTCTTCTACGGAGGGATTGCAACGTGGATTGCCAGTACGTGCTCTTGGTCAACCTATTTCCGTTCCTGTAGGAGAGTGTGTTCTTGGTCGTATTATGAATGTGACCGGTGAGCCTGTGGATGAACTTGGTCCTATTACTGCAGAAAAATATTATCCGATTCATCGTGCTGCTCCTGCGCTCATTGATCAAAATACTAAGTCCGAAGTTCTTGAGACAGGTATTAAGGTCATCGATCTTATTTGTCCATTTACCAAGGGTGGTAAGGTGGGCGCTTTTGGTGGTGCTGGTGTTGGTAAGACGGTCGTTATTATGGAGCTTATCAATAACATTGCTAAAGGTCATGGTGGTTATTCTCTCTTTGCAGGTGTTGGAGAGCGTACGCGTGAAGGTAATGATCTCTATCATGAGATGACCGAAGCAGGTGTTATTGTCAAAGAAGAGCTCAAAAAATCAAAAGTAGCCTTGGTTTATGGTCAAATGAACGAACCTCCAGGTGCTCGTCTCCGTGTTGCTCTGAGTGCTCTTTCCATGGCGGAATATTTCCGTGATGAAATGAATCAAGACGTGCTCCTCTTTATCGATAATATCTTCCGTTTCTCTCAAGCAGGTGCTGAAGTTTCAGCTCTTCTTGGACGTACGCCAAGTGCCGTTGGATATCAACCAACATTGACCTCAGAAATGGGTGATCTCCAAGAGCGTATTAGTTCGACTAAGAAAGGATCAATTACTTCCTTCCAAGCAGTTTATGTTCCAGCGGATGATTTAACTGATCCAGCACCAGCAAATACTTTTGCTCACTTGGATTCTACAATCGTGTTGGAGCGTTCTATTGCTGAACTTGGTATTTATCCAGCGGTTGATCCACTTGCTTCTACTTCCAAGGCTCTCTCTGCAGAGATTGTAGGGGAAGAACATTATCGCGTGGCTCTTGGTGTGCAAAAAGTACTCCAACGCTACAAAGACTTGCAAGATATTATTGCGATTCTCGGTATGGACGAACTTTCTCCTGAAGATAAGCTTACTGTTTACCGTGCACGTAAGATCCAACGTTTCTTGAGTCAGCCATTCCATGTTGCTGAAATTTTCACTGGAACGCCAGGACAATATGTTCCTATTGCTGAAACGATTCGTGGTTTTAGTGAGATTCTAGCAGGTAAGCATGATGATATTGATGAAGCCGACTTCTATATGAAGGGTGGTATTGATCAGGTCGTCGCTCGTGGCTAACTCACTGAAATTAACAAACAAGGATGGAAGGGATGGAAGGGATGTTAGAAAAAAATACTGATTTCTGAAAATCTAATCATGATTTGACTTCCTACACTCATTAATTTTATGCATGCCATTACTATTACTTCAATCGCTGTATAGCGGAGATTAAACAGTTATAACAACGAATATACACCTTTTACAATCTATTAAAGTATTTACCTTGGTAAATGCTTTAATAGATCTCCTGATATGTCCACTTTTCATCTAGAAATTGTTACTCCTGAAGCGCTCACTTACCAAGCAGAGGTAGAGGGAGTGGTTGTTCCTGGTGTGGAGGGAGAACTTGGAATTCTTCCTCACCATGTACCGCTAATGACACAGATTCTTCCAGGAGAATTGCGCATCCAACATGGAGGAAAAGAGCTTCGTTTGGCGGTAGGGGAAGGGTTTTTAGAAGTGCGACCTGATCGCGTTTCTGTGCTTACCGATATGGCCATTGCGGAAGCCGATATTGATGAAACAGTAGCGGTAGAGGCAGTTGCTCGTGCAGAAAAAGAGATGCGCGAGCAGGCTCTTGGTGGTGAAGAACTGGCTACTGTTCAGGCTTCCCTGCAGCGTTCATTAGCGCAATTAAGAGTTAAACGCAGGCATCATCATTAGACTTCTTTCGAAACTCACTTCTACTAACGAATTGCTTCGTTGCTCCGGTGCTCGAACCATCGAGTACGTCTGTACACTCAAGTTCTGCGCTCCGTGAGCGTCTTGCACTTCATTAGCATAAGCGAGTTTGGAAAGAAGTCTAATTAACATTCGGTCGTAACTATTCGGCTAATAGATCGAATGTAAGTTTAATTTAATTTTTGGTCACTTCGTGACAAGAAAAAATTGAGTTTAAACTGGATTGAATTTTTATTTTATTAGCATAATTATTAACGAATTATGAAATCGGCTTAGATGTGGGGTCAGGGTTCGCAATCTTGACCAAAAAATGGTTATTACACTTTAAATCCAGAGAAGTTGACACTTTTAGATAACTCTTAAACAAAGCGTTCCATTGGTTAAGATTCGAGACCCTGACTCCCCATCCAATTTTAGGGCGCATGGGATAGACTACGAAGAGCATTGCAAGCATTGCTCAAATAGACGCAAGGGTGAGCCGAGCGGGAGCGAGCGAGAAAAAATATTTAACCGCAAAGAACGCAAAGAACGCAGAGAATAGATTGCAAAATGAAGATTCTTAAAAATGAATTCTAAGAGGTCTCTCTGACAATAGTATACACAAAACTAGCTCTAATTTTATGTGGAATATTATAAAGATTTTCATAACCCCACCTCCCACCTCTCACCTCTATTAAGCCTGTTGGTCAAATAGTTACGATTTCCTTTATGAAATTTTTCTCCAAATGTTTACTGAGCTCGTTCGTTTTACTCAATACAGGTATTCTCCTTGCGCAGAATAATCAGGATACAGGCTGCAAAAAGAAAGAAATGCTGTCAGACGATCTTTCTTTTCAGATTAGACAACGAGTTGAATCCACTACGAACTACGAACTGCCAACTACGAACTGTGACAACTCAGGTACAAACCTGAATTGTCACTTGATGATGGATCCCATGGCTCTTGGAAAAGGAGCAGAAGTTTTGGGTGAAGAGCTAGGGGTTTTTGGAAAAAAGGTTATTCCAGTTCAAACGACTACTACGACAACTGCTATAACAGATTCTTTCGTTGAAGTGAGCACATCCAATTCTTCGGATTTTGCAAGTTTAACGACATCAGATCAAAAAGTCGTAGAAGAGATTTGCAATAATAAAGAGCAAGCCTTATCCGAAGAACAACAGGTTATTAGTTTAAAAAAAAGAGAGGTCGAAGAGATCTTCGAACGAGCCAGAATAACAAAGAGAATAAGTGTGTGGAAGGAAGCCAAAGCAGCCTCTATGGAGGCTTCAAGTTATTGGAATGGAATCATCAAAGACATTAAATTAGGAAAAAACTTCCTAGCTCTGAGTGAAGAAGAAGCGATAGTTCAAAGAGATTACTTCATAGAAAAAGAGGGTGTAGCAGAAGTTAAAATGTATGAAGCTAGAATTTGCAGTGATGGTTGGTCCATGCTAGACGACCAAGCGTATGATGTTATGGCGTTAGTTAGGCATAAAGTTTGGCCAACAGTGGTTCAGGCAATGAAAGCGTTTATCAAAAATCCAAGTGAAAAGAGGATGAGCGATGTCCGCGAGGCGGCTTCAGCTTATGCCCCAGTTTCCGTTTCAGCCTTATCGGTAGCTTCAGCTTCAGCCTTAAGTTTTGCTAATAATGTTATCTCTGGTTATGCCTATGCTTCAGCTTCAGCTTCACTCTTGGCCTTAGCTTCAGCCCATGCCTCTATTATAACATCTTCTGATGCCTATACATCAGCCCATCGGGCTAATCTAGCCTTTGCTCTTGCCTCTTCTTCAGGTTCGGCTTATGGCGCAGCCTATGCTTGTGCTTCAGCTGCAGCTTATGCTTCAGCCTTAGTTTCAACCTATACCTATGTCTCTGCCCCTGAAGCTGTAGAGGTGGCTAATGTGGCCGATGATGTAGTTGATGCTATTAAGGTATTTGCTGACAAGGCAAAAGGATCTTTACCAAAAAATAAGTTAGATAATATCGAGTGGTCAGTAAGCGTGGTATGTGAAACAGCAGATTTTGCACGCGCTGTAGCAAGATACAAAGAGGTCGGCTGCAGAGAACAGTTTGCAGAGAACAGCAAGGAAGCATTACGATCAGAAGATGAGAATTGGAAATTGGGAGGTAGAGGGCGCGAGCTTGCAGCAACCGCAAGAGATTTTTTTAATGTTGCGAGGGAGTTAAAAAGTGAGTCTTCTTGGTGTGCAGCAGGAGCTGCAGCTCAAGAAGCGGCTTCCTATTTTAGAAATGTTATAGAAAACAAGAGTGCCCAAGGAGTAAATTGCCAAAAAGCAATAGTACGAAAAGACTTTTGGACAGAGAGAGCCAATCTTGCTGAGATCAAAGCATTGGAAACAAGTCCTTGCGATGATACTTTGACGGCAAAAAGGGAAAGAGCCAATGCACTAATGAAGATGACGCATGAAAAATTTGGATCGCCCATATCACAAGCAATGAAGGAATTTATGGCTCATCCTAATGAAATAACACTGAGAGCTACCGGTAAACCTTTTCTCATTGCCATGAGTGTTGCTGAGGCAGAAGTAGCTGTAGAAACTGCCGAAATTTTTGCCAAAGCTTCTACTGAAGCAGCCGTGTTAGGAAGAAAATGTAAAATTGATGCCGATACTCAGGAGAGTGCTGATTGGTCTAAAGTGGTAGCGCGTGAGGTATTAGAATTTGCACGGGCTGTGGCGTTCTTTAAGGCTGCAAAGCAGCCTTAAAGAACGCAGTTTAAGTTATAAGTTTAAGTTTAAGTTCATATTTGGTCACTTCGTGACAAGAAAGGATTGAAGAAGTCTCAAACTGAATTGAAGGAATTATTTTATTAGCATAACTATTAACGAATTATAAAGTCGGCTTAGATGTTGGGGTCAGGGTTCGCAATCTTGACCAAAAAATGGCAAGCTCAGATATTTTATACACATCGTTACGAGACGTAGCGCAAGGCCAATGAGGCAAGGCGGACGCAGGATTTTGATGCAGTGGCTGTATGTTTCATACTGCCCCAATCAAAATTCAAGTCCAACGCAGTATTCATTGTGCCTTCCGCAAGTCGCAGTAGATGTGTATGAAATATTCGAGCTACACTTTAAATCCAGAGAAGTTTACACTTTTAGATAACTCTTAAACAAAGCTTTCCATTGGTTAAGATTCGAGACCCTGACCCCACATCCGATTTTAGGAAGAAATTAACCATGTAAACATTCGGATAACCCAGTCGGTAAAATTTGTCTGGGCGTGTTAGAGTTCTTCACTGAAGGGCCTTCGAGAGCAAAAAAATAGGAGTAAATAAAAATCCCGCTTCACTAAACTAACTATTCGTCCTGCAGGCCGAATAGTTACAAAATAAAGAAACGAAAAGTTGTTTTGATTTGGCAAAAGAAGTTTTTGGAAGTAATGTCACCTCCTTGATTTAGAAATCAAGTTTTAAGTTACACCTTTTTTGTAACTACCAACGTACCGTTGGTAGTGTTGAAAGGACGCTTTGCTGCTAATTTATCTTCTATCAAAATATGAAAATTAAGGTGGTAACAGTAAAAATGAATCTTCCTAATTAACTGCAGTATCATTGTCCAAAAGAATCCTCCTTTCAACCCTTCAACTTTTCAACTTTTCAACCCTACCAAGGTTTCTACCTTGGTAGTTACACCCTTTTTATGAAATTTTTCTCCAAGTTTTTACTGAGCTCGTTTGTTTTACTCAATGCAGGCATTCTGCTTGCAATGGATCCTGTGGTTCCTGTAGCTCTTGAAAAAGGAGCGGAAGCTTTAGGAGAAGAGTTGGGAGTTTTTGGAAAAAGAGTTGAGCCCGGTACAACGAGTTTCGGCACAACCGCTGCAACACGTGCTTCCGTTGGGAGCAGTTTATCAAGTGCAACCATATCAGGTCAAAGAGTTGAAGAAACAACAGCGATCGCACAAAGTGAAGAAGCAACAAATGTGAGACAATTTCTTGAGGATGAGATTTGCGAGAATATCTATCAGAGTTGCCTTGCTAGAGTAGCTGAAATGTCGCGGAATAGAAGTATCTCGGCTGGGGCTCATGCTGAAGAGTCGGCACAAGAAGCCAGAGAGTGGGAAGCTGCCAAAGACATGGCAACAGAGGAAAAAGAAGATTTTAAGGGTATCTTGGAAGAAGCTAAAAAAGAGACCCAGACGGCTGCAAAAAAACTAGACTCTGCTGATGCTATCTTGCATGGGAAAGCTTATGCAGACAGTAACAGTGTTATTTGGCAAGAGAAAAATCAGGATTTTTTAGCATGTGATTAAGAAGAACAATGAGTTTTCTCACGACAGCGATGAGTGCAACTTTCGCTGGTTTTCCTTGTGCTCTCAATCGTTGA
>DATEBV010000144.1:0-9633 GCA_035287205.1 Chthoniobacterales bacterium
GTTAGCGGGAAAAGAGAAAAATATGACTGGATTATCAATTGAAAATTGTTCTCCTCAATGGAGTGAGGGTTGTTTTCTTCAGTCAGAAGGAATGAGTAAAAAATATAGAATTCAAGAACTAGAGGCGCAAGAAATAGGAAAAAAAGAGCTTGCAACAGGCTATCGAGAGGCAGTAGAAATTTCACAACAAGCTGCAGATCAGTATAAAAAATCAGCTTTACTTTTTGGTTCAGGGAACACTTCACAGGTTGTCCATTGGAATGGGGAAGGTCTTTGTTGGAAGGAAGGAGGTTTGTCTCTCCAAAAAAAATCAGACTGCCAGGCAAAAGCAATTGAAGCTCAAGAATCAGGAAAAACAGAGATTGCAGAAGGTTATCGAGAGGTGGGTGCAACATTTCAACAAGCTGCAGATCAGTATAGACAATTGGCTCTGAATTCTCTCCCTGGAGCAAGCAGTCATGCAAATGGTTTTTTAGGACCCTGTCTCCACAAGAAAGCAGATTATCAACTAAAAGCAACTGAAGCGAAGGAAGTAGGCAACACAGAGCTTGTAGCAACCTACCAAGAGATGGCTTCAATACTTCAACAAGCTGCAGATAAGAGTGAACAATTATTCAAGACTAGTGCCGCAGGAAAAGTAAATGAGAAATTTAGTTGGCATTTAGTGGGTAAGTCCCTTCAAAAGAAAACAGTCTATCAAATAAAATCGATTGAGGCAGAAGGTACAGGTAATAGGCAGCTTGCAGCAGCCTATCAAGAGGTCGTCACAACACTCCAACAAGCTGTAGATCAGAATGAACTAGCCGCTCAAACCTATGCCGCAGGAAAAAAAGACAAGGCTTCTCGTTATGATTTGGTAGGTAAATATCTCCTATCAAAGGCAAACTGTCAGGGAAAAGCTGCCATTAAGAAAGCAAAAATAGAATCTGAAATAATAGAAAAGTCATTGGTTGCTAATAATTTGTCGCAGGAAGTATATCAGAACCTGCCTTCAAAGCCTACTGAAGCTGCGAAGTGCTTCGTCGCGCCGGGGCTCGAAGCATCGAGTAGCTTCTGTACACTCAACTTCTGTGCGCCGTCGACTTCTTGCTCTTCATCAGCCTCAGCGACTTTGCAAACAGGTTCTCAGATATTGGGTGGAGATACTAATTTAGAAGTGCTTTCTAAAAAAGCAAGACAGAGTAATCTTACAACTCAAGCTTTATCAATATATTGTGATCATTGGATTCTAGAGACAGGATGCACTCCAGGATCAGCTAATTTGTCAGACTATGTCCTGAATGCTATTAAAAATGATGCACCTTCTCAATACATCATAACTTATGAAAAATGTAGAGATAATGCTTGTAAGATGCATCAATTAGGTGCTAATTTTTTAGCACTTGTTTGGATCCAAATGTCTGAAGATATGCAACAAGCTATTGAAGATAGCATCTATTATGAAAAATCAAAGGATTCTGATACATGGGGAGAGGCTGCTGAAGAAACATATAACATGGTGAAATACAAAGAAAAATATCTCGAAGCAGTTATTTTTTCTCAAGCTCCAGAAATTGTTTCTGAGTGGGAACAGGTAGTAAAACAATCAAGCTCTGCAGTAGAATATTTTAGAAATAGAAGAAATTAACCACGAAAAAATGAAGGAATGAAGGGAAACAAAGAAGAGCAGAAATTAACCACAAAAGAACGTCCAGAAAAGTAAAGAGTAACGAGTAAAGGGTAACGAGTAAGAGGTCGAGAAGCGACCTCAGTTTAAGTTATAAGTTTAAGTTTAAGTTGATATTTAGTCACTTAGTTACAAGAAAAAAACAAAGAAATTAACCAGAAAAGAAGAAGTAAGGATGAAAGCTAAAAGGTCCCTGGCACTAATGGGGAAGGAGCTCATCAAAAAAAATATGAAAGATTTTGATAAAAATTTTCTTAACTCATCGGTAAAATGTGCTAAGAACTCGATTAATCATAAGGGTGATTTCCTTAAAAATATGCACCTTTGCTTTCTCCTTGTAGCTATTCTACTGCCCATATTCCATCCAGGATTGACCTTTGCAATGGATTCTAAAATGACGGCAGAAGCAACGGAGGAAGTTATTAGAGAAGTTGAAGGATGTTTCAGCGATCAAAAGGCTGTTGGTAAACATTCAGTTAACTCCTTTCCAGAGTGTGCTTCAACGAATCATCAGAGTGACTTCTCAAATCTTAATCAGTCTATCGATCTTCCTACAGCCTATAGCCTACAGCCTATAGCCTCTATTCGGCCTGTTGGGCGAATAGTTACAGCGCAAGAAAGTGTCTTGAGAATTGAAAATCAAATAGAAGCACTCAAGCAAATATCCCGGGAAAAACGTGGAGAGAAAAAAGCTTATCTTTGGAATTGTATTATTACTAAACTAGAGCACGCTCGAAACAGTTGGAATAAAGTATGTTCTCAAGGAAATGAAGAAAGATTAACTCGTTGGCAACAAGTTGCTGAGGCATCAGAAACTGCTGTAAATGGTATGATGCAGCTTGTTCAAGCTTATTTTTCAGGAAATAAAAAAGTCATTAAAAAATTAGAAAACAAAGTCTGGAATGCCTACTATTTATCAGATGCTTCCACGTGCTTGTTGAAATCGGAGGAGGCGCAAGAGGAGGCAAATCAAATAGAAAATGGACTTCTTTCCAACACCGACGCGACGCAGCAATTCGCAGTAGAAGTAGAATACAGGTTGCCGGGAGGCCGCTGGATAGACTGCAAAGAGCAGCCCGAAGGGCGAGCCGAGTGGGAACGAGCGAGTCAATTTCGAAAGAAGTCTAGTGAGGAGAGAGATTTCTGGAGAAATCTCTCAAAGCAATATAAGGAAGCTGCTGATTATGGGATTAAAGCTTCAAAAGTTAAGAACCTTTATTCATGCTCTACTGAAGCTGCGAATAACTGCGTCGTGTCGGTGCTCACGCCATCGAGTAGCTTCTGTACACTCAGTCGCTGCGCGCCGTCGACTCCTTGTTCTTCGTCAGCCTCAGCGACCATTAATACAGGTTCTAAGAGTTCACAAAAAAGTAAGTGGAATGCTAGCTTAGCTTTAACAGGATTCTTCCTCCAATTACAGGCAGATTATCAAGTGAAAGCGAAGGAATCACAAAAAGCTGGAAACATAATATTAGCTGAAGGTTATACGGCAGCTGCTAAAACATCGCAACAAGCAGCAGGCCAGTATAAAATATCAGCGCGAGAGTCCCTTGCCATAAGAGAAAAAGAGAGAAAGAGTTTGCATTGGGGAGGGATTGCTTATCAAGCTGTAGCAGAGTATAAAATGAAAGCAAATAGAGCTCAAGAGAATGGTAAAGCAGCCCTTGCCTCAGCCTATAGGGAAGCTGCAAGAACATTAGAACATGCTACTGATGAGTATGAACAATCAGTTTTAGATTATGTTAAAATAGCATATGAATTGGGTGATACTCATTATATAGCAGGAAAGTCTCTCTGTGCCAAAGCAGAGTATTTGGTAAAAGCGGCTGAAGTGGATGAAGCAGGAAAAACAGTCTTAGCAGCTAATTATAGAGAAGCTGCAGTAATATCCCAATCTGCCGAAAAGCAGTATCAAGAGGCCATGGTTTTTTATAGTGAAGAACGGCATGAGCAAGGTCATATCTTTGCTAAGAAGGGGGCTTCTCTTCAAAAAAAGGCGGACTATCAAGTAAAGATAAGTGAAGCTCAAGAAGCGGAAAATATGGTGTTAACAGCAGAAGATAGAAATATTGCAGAAACGGGAAAGCTTTTCAAAATTACTCCTGAATCATTTGCAAGCTCATTAAAAAGGAAGTTTACTGAAATTGAATCATCTGATGCCGAATCATCTGAGGACGACTCTTCTGATACCGATTCAACTGAGACCGACTTATCTAACACTGAATTGAATGAGTCTGAATCATTCGAAAGAAAATTATCTGAAGAAGCCAAATTATTTCAGGAGAAATTATCTGAAGACTAGATCTTGTTGTAATGGTGGGGGCTGAATATTTATAAATTTCAAAATATTTTTGGATTGCCTTTAAAGTTCGATAAATTCAGTAAAAGAAGATAATAAAGATTGTTTATAAATCTCAAAATAAATATCAACCTTATGAAAAAACTAATCCCATTCATTCTTCTTGTTGTTTTAGCAAGTTCTAGCCTTCTTCTTGCGCAAAGCAATAATAGGCTAAAGGCAACGAATCAGGTTACAGGTGACAGGTTGCCGAATCAGGTTGCAGGTTGTAGGTTACAGGTTGTAGGCAGCAATCAGGGAACAGACTGCAGGTTCCAGAAAGTAGAAGAAGGAGTAATGAATGAAGATGAGTATAATGTTTTTGATAACCAATCATCGCTCTTAGCAAACAACCCTGCCCCTATCTCCTATCTTCTATCTTCCATCTTCTATTTGGGCGTTACGCCCAAATTAATGATGGATCCCTTGACCGTTGGAAAAGGAACAGAAGCTTTAGGCAAAGAGTTAGGAGTTGTCAGAGAACAGGCTGCTTCAGGTAAAACTGTTATTAGCACAAGTGAAGTAGCATCCTCGACTGCCTCCTTCTCCTCATCTTTTTCTGAACAAGCTGGGAGAAATAGTTTTGCAGTAGATTGTAGCGAAGCTATTGCAATATCGGCACGAATTGCAGATCTAAGTAAACTGGGAGCTCAGGCTCATGCTGCAGGGAAAAAGGATGAAGGCAATAGTTGGGACACTGCAAGCAAGTCTTCCCAGACACAACTAGATTACCATACGAAAGCGATTGAAGCAAGAGAAGCAGGTAAAGAGGTGCTAGCTACTGGCTATGAAGAGGCGGCTAGAATATCACAACGAGCAGCTGAGAAGCAAGAACAATCAGCTTTAGCTTTCGCTGTAGGACAAGAGGAAGAAGGACATAGTTGGTTTTGGTCAGGATACTCTCTCCAAGCGAAGGCAGACTATGAAGCAAAAGCATGCGAAGCACAAGAAGCTGGTCAACTAACATTGGCTGAAGGCTATGGAAATGCTGCAGTATTATCAGGAGAGGCCGCAGATCAGTGGGAGTTATCAACTGAGAGTAAGGCTTCCGGCAAGATAAGTGAGAGTAATAGTTGGGGGAGGCTAGGATATTCTCTCCAAGCGAAAGCAGACTATGAAGCAAAAGCATGCGAAGCACAAAAATCTCGTAAAGTAACATTAGCTGAAGGCTATAGAAATGCTGCCGTACTATCTGGGCAGGCTGCAGATCAATTAAAATTATCAGTAGATTCTAAGGCTGCTGAAGAAATAAGTGAATGTAATAGTTTAGGTAAATATTCGGTTAACCCATCGGTAAAATGTGCTCTAGCGAATTATGAGAGTTCTTCTGATTCTTCTTGCAGCACCAGCTCTTTATTTTCATCTTCTATCTCCCATCTTCCATCTCCTACCGCAGTAACAGCATCTCCCACCTCTCACCTCCCACCTCCCACCTCTATTCGGCCTGTTGGCCGAATAGTTACTAGTCTGGTATGGTTAGGCGACACCCTTCAAAGTCAAGCAGACTATGAAGCACAAGCATGTGAAGAACAAGAAGCAAAGAAGAGTTTTCTAGCAGATAAGTATAGAAATGTCATAAAAATATTACAGAGCTCAGTAAAGTATCAAAGACAAGCAGTTTCAGCATTTATCATGGGACAAGAAGAAGAGGGTGCTGGTTGGTTGCATATTGGTAAATACCTTCGATCCAAGGTAGACGATCAAGTGAAAAATGACCAAAAGATAGAAAAAACGCAATCTGTAGCAAGTAAAATAAAAAAAGACAATAAGGATACTCTCATTGTTGGAGCTGATGAAGATTCTAATTCAGAGCCATTAACCAAGAAACAAAGAATAATTGGAACGGATACTATGAAAAAAATGGCGTTATCAATATGTTGTGAAAAATGGCTTGCAGAGACAAAATCAGCTAAAGGGGAAGATAAAATCTTATCAGATTATGTTGTCGATGTTCTTAAACGTGGGGCAGATCATGAAGTCGTTAAATCTTTTGAGGAACATTGTGAGCACATTGCAAAGGCTCGTGAATTAGGAGATTATTCCTTAGCACTTGCTTGGATTCAAGTCGCAGAAGATATTCAACAGGCTATGAAAGATAGCATTCAGAAAGCTCAAGCTTCTAAAAATAAAGGTTGGAGGGTTACGGAAGCTTGGCAGTTTACTGTTCAGGCAGGTCAAAAACTAGCTAAGTATAGAGAAAAGTATATTCAAGTAGCAGCTTCTCTTAAAAACCCAGAAATTATCGTAGGATCAAAAAAAATAATAGAAGGGTTAGAAACTATTATTATTTATTATAGAAAAGCAGCAGAAGCATATTCTTTAGGAAATGAACAAGAATACGATCGTTTTAGGAAGGTTGCGTATATTACAAATAAGAATATTGAGCAACTAGAAAAAATCGTTAATGCTTTTAAAAAATCAATTGATACAGCTGCAGAAAGAGAAGCTAAGATGTCAATATTTTGGAGAAAAATAGTTGAGCAAAGAGAAAAGTTGTCTGAGTATTATGAACAAGCAATTAGTTCTAAGCTAAGCAAAAAATTTACTGGTTCTGTTTGTTTTAATGACCCCGGTATTTTAGCTGATCAGAGTGATCGTCAATTAAATGAAGCTTCCTTAGCATTAGAAAAAACTACTGAAGCTAAGAAAGCAAGTCAGCCGGAAATAGCAGATCTTTGCTTTAAAAGCGGAGAGTGCTATCAAAAATCTGCTGAGTACTATTACAAAGCAATGGTTGATGTAGGTGAAAATAGTGGTAGTTTACCTTATGATAATTATTATAGAAATGCTGGATTATTAATGGAAAATGTTGCAGATCAACTTAAGAAAGCTGTTTCTGCACGGGAGAATGCCATTCAATCCATGGCTGTAAATCAGAAACAACTTGCAGCCTCATGGATTAAAACTGCGACACAATATCAAGAATCTGCTGAATACTTTAGTAAAGCAGTAAGTGCCATTGATCCTGATTGTGTTAGTGAGGCAGATAACTCAGCAATAAGTCGTGAAGAGTTATTGAAGCTAAAAATGGAAATAGAGGCTGGTAATCTTTCGCAATATACTCTGTCCCAACATATCCTTAATGAACCGTCTCCTATATCGACGGAAGCGCTATGGCGTGCCATGGCTCAAGAAGGTATACCACAGCTGCATAAAACTATTTTGGAACAAGTTCCTTATGAAATCTCATCTACTTCTATTGCCGTTTCTAGTTTGAAAGAAGCTTCTGCTTCACTTAAAAAATTAACTCGAGCTATGGAAGAAAATGAGAAGAAACTTGCAACACTGTGGTATAAAACTGTTGATTTAGATAGGAGTCATAAAGATACTGGTTATATACCAGAGGTACTAGCAGAACGTGAACGTATCAGAAACTCTGTGTTTTGGTCAAAACTGACATATTAACTAGATCTAAAAGAAATTAACTACAAAAGAACGTCCAGAAAAGTAATGAGTAACGAGTAAAGGGTAACGAGTCCTGAGTCACAATTTACTAAGTTAACAATCCTATGAAAAAACTAATTCCATCTATTCTCCTTGCTGCCGCAAGTTCTAGCCTTCTTCTTGCGCAAAGTGGAAAGCAGACTACAGGTTACAGGCTACAGGTAACAAATCAGGTGACAGGTGATAGGTTACAGGTTGTAGGTAGCAATCAGGAAACAGGCAGGGAACAGGTAGCAGGCAGCAGAGAAACAGAATTACCATCAGAAGATCAGATTAATCAACAAGCTGAAACTACTACGAACTACAATAATCAGGCTACAGGTTACAGGCTACAGGCGCTAAGCAGGGGACAGGGAACAGACTACAGGGTACAGGTAAGAAACACAAATCAGGTTACAGGTTGCAGGTTACAGGTTGTAGGCACCAATCAGGGGGCAGAATACAAGGTGCAGAGAACAGGATCGAAAACGGCAGAATTAACATTAGAAGATCAGATTAAGCAGGGAACTAAAACTACTACGAACTGTCAACTGCCAACTGCCAACTGTAACAATCAAGGTGACAACCTTGATTGTCACCTCATGATGAACCCATCATCCATTGAAGAAGGAACTAAAGTTGTTGGAGAAGCTTTAGGGATTTTTGGACGAGGAGAGGAAGCTGCAAGAGTATTATCAGCGAGCGGAGGAAGGGACGATGTTACGCGTATATCTTCTAGTTCTCTTTCTAATCAAGTTTTGAGATTACGAGATGGAGGACTTAAATCCACTGGAGATAGTAGTGATGAAGAGGAATCAGATCAGGAGGATGTAGAACTCAAAATAGCAGCGGAAGATAACCCGCCAACAAGTAACTCCGTAAATGACTATCTCAAGAAAGAAATCATCAAAGTAGAAAAGGTATTTTCTCAAGCGAGGAAAGCGAAGAGTGTCAATGGATGGAACGAAGCCAAAGCCGCAGCCATGGAGTTTTCAAATTATTGGAATGGAGTTATTGAGGAAATCAAGGCAGGGAAAAGTACCCTAGCACTGAGTCAAGAAGAAGCAATTTTCCAAAAAGAATATTGGATTGAGAAAGCAGGTGTTACTGAGGTCAAAGCATTGGGAGCTAAACCCTGCGATGATGATTGGGATGCAAAACGAAATCGAATTGATGAGATGATGACTGTAATCAAGAATAAGGTTTGGCCCACCGTATCGGAGACAATGAAAGCATTCATCGAGCATCCAAGCAAAATGGGGATGCACGATGTACGTGCATCAGTGTCAATGTATGCGTCAGCGTCAGCGTATGTGTCAGCGTTAGCGTCAACCTCAGCGTATGCGTATGAGAATGCCTCAGCATATGTGTCAGCGTATGCGTATGCATATGCGTATGCCTATGCAGCTGCATCAGCGTCAACGTCAGCGTATACATCTGCGTCTGCATCAGCGTATGTGCATGCGTATGTATATGCGTATGAGTCAGCGCATGAGTCAGCGTATGCGCCTGCGTATGCGTATGCGTATGAGTCAGCATCAGCCTCAGCCTATGCGTATGTATATGCGTATGCGTATGCAGCTGCGTCTACGGTTTCAAAAGTTTTTTCGGAGTCGAGTGCTGAAGCGGCCGACTCTGGAAATTTTTTTGAAGCCGTAGACGTAAGTAACAATGTTGTTCTTGATCTATTGAAAGACCATCCAAGTTGGTTTTCAGATGCTGCAAAAGAAAACATAGTTTGGTCTGTTCAGTCCGCACGCGACACAGCTACTTTTGCTCACGCTGTAGTAGCATTCAAGAAAAATCAAGAAGCGGCCTCAGTAGGAGATAGAAGATGGAAGATGGAAGATGGAAGATGGGAGGAAGTCACACGAGAACGCGAGATAGAGCAAGAAAAGCTTGCAGAAATTAAAGCGTTAGCAGCCAGCCCCTGTGGGAATGCTTGGAACGCAAAAGATGAGAGAGCTAATGCCATCATGAAGATGACGCGCGAAAAATTAGGATCACCGGTATCGCAAACGATGAATGAATTTATAGCTCATCCCAATGAGGTGACATTAAGAGCCACCGGTAAATCTTCTATTATCGCCATGACGGCTGATGAAGCAGAAGAAGCCGTAGAAACGGCCGAAATCTTTGCTAAGATTTCTGCTGATACAGCAGCGAAGGGAAGAGAATACGATTTTGATGCTGCAGACCAAGAAAA
>DATEBV010000145.1:0-4082 GCA_035287205.1 Chthoniobacterales bacterium
CTCTCTACTTCTTCTAATTGTCGGTAATATCCAGTCAGTTTTTCTTTCCGCCTTGCTGCGGTAATCGAAACCCATGATTTTCCTTCAATACGTTTTATTTCAGCTTCTATTTTTAACTTTTCTGCTTGAGCTCCTACAATAGTTTCCTGTGCCTCATCTCTTTTTTGAGTGTACTCTTCATTGGCTTTCTTAGCTTCGTTGTTATAACGCGTTCTCTCTTGTTCGCTCAAGGCTCTCCAATCGTCGAGATTACCTCGATAATATTCTTGAGCAGCTTGTTCTCGTGTCTGTTTCGCTTCTTCTTGCTCTCCATCTAGAATGCGTTTCCAGGTATTTTCGATCTTTTCAAGTTGTCTGACTTCTTTTTTAAATATTTTTGCTGCTTCTTTATTAATTTCTAGTTGAGCTGCTGGAACATTATTTTCTGCAGATTCAATTTGTTCCCAAACTTCGGCCATTTCTTCGGGGTAGTTTCGTGCATGTTCTAAAGCTCGTTGGAAGGCCTGCTCTCTGTAATTAGCTAAAGCTAAGGCCTCGTGCTTAGGATGTATTTTAAGACTAGCGCCATACATTTTATTGAGTTCACTTCCAAGATTCATCTTAAATTCACTGATCTCATCTTCTTCAATGGCATTTATTACTTCTTGATCAATATCACTTTTTTCAAGTCCTGGATTATTATAACTCTTAAGAAGTTTTTCCCAACGCTTATTAATCACTCTATCTCTTTCTTTTAGAAGTTCATAAGCTTGCACCTCATCTTCTTCTTGAAGCATGCTCTGCTTTGAAGGCTCATCGTAATATTCTTGAGCAATTTTTTTCCATTCGTTTTCTGCAGCCACATAAGCCTGTTTTAATTGCTCTTCTTCCGCTAACGCCTCTGATTTTCTGAGAACAACTTCTGCTTGCTGTGCTGCTGTTTTTGCTTTTATTTCTTCTGACCCTAGCTTGAGAACCTTTTGTTGTACTTGGCTTAAATCTTCTGAGGCGCGGTCTGCTTGAGCCCGTGCTCTCCAGCGTTCTGTATTGGTTTGCCAACTCTTTTGTTGTTCTTGCTCTATTTCTTCGCTCTCTTTTTCTCGACGTTTTTCTTGGATCATAGCAACACTTTTTCTGTCTGCTTTTTCCCAAGCATAATTACGATCTGTTTCTTTATTAAAGGGTATTGCTCCTTTTTGACCCAGTGCACTCAAACGCTCATTTTCAGCTTGGGTCAGAAGCTGAAAATATCTTTTTATGAGTTCGCTTGCTTGCTCTTGTCGTTGTCTAAGCTTCTCTTGATTTAGATTGCTTTTTTTCTCTTGTTTTGGAGAAAATTGCTGTTCTTCACTAATGGAAGGAAGGGGTGAAGCAGACTGCTTTTTATTTCTATTAAAAAAGCGTCCTCCAATACTCGAAACACTACGTTGGCTCACACTAATTTGGCTTTTACTATCATCATTGTCATCGTTGCCGTCATCCATTTCGTCACTATCAGCACGCATTTTTCCTTCTTGAGAAGGGTCTTCTTTTTTTAATTCTTTCCTTTGAACTCTTATCTCTTTTTGAAGTTGATCTAGTTTTTCTCGCACCTCCCAACGTTCTTGATCTTGAGCACTTGGACGTTCCTGTTTATATTGAACCCATTCTTTCACTTGATCAAGGTTGCTTGGTGCAGAATAGTAGAATGAAGTTTGATTGGAAAGTGAAGGTTGCTTTGAAAAAGGATGCAATATGGTTGTAAAAGCCGTAGGCTTCTCTTTTGTTGCAATGTTCATCATCGCCTCTCGTATCCGCAAATCACGTCCCTGTACTTCTAGTTCTTCTAATCGTTGTATAGGAGGCTCACACTTTTCAATCTTTATTGTTTCTTCAAGGGACGTGAGAAGGTTTTCTGTGGTTTGAGAGGCGCTGATCTCTGGCAAACTCCAATCTTTATAATTACTGGAAGCACTCTTAAGCCATATCCGTTGCCAAAGTTCTCGATCGGTTTGACAGGCCTTCTTAACTCGTGTTAGGGCTCTTGCTTCTTTTATGGCATTATCATAGGTAATAGAAGCTATATAGCGTTGTTCTTCTTGATCACTTGTTCGTTGGACGGCTTTTTCCCATTTTTTCTGCAATTCTTGAAGACGCAATTGTGTCTTTTCTAACTCTTCGAGCTTTTTAATAAATTCTTTCTTTTTTTGCTCAAATTGAATTTTGTCCCGTGTTTCAAGTCGTTCCAATTCATCAACTCGTTTTTCTATGTCTTGTTTTAGCTCTTCTATTGAGTTTTGCGCTTGATCAAGGAGTATTCGTTGTTGCCCTTCCTTCACTTGGGCACGTTGATGTTGCTGGAGAGCATTTTCATAGCGACTTTTTAATGAAGGAAGGTTGGCTCTCTTTTGCAGTGCTAAGAGTTGCTCTTTGCCTGTTTCAATTTTTTGCTCCCAGGAATTTCTTGTTGCTTCTTTTACCCAGTTTGGATGGAGATGGACTAGACTGCTAAGTTGGAGTTTCTCTTTTTCACTTTCTGTTGAACCTACAAGAACTCCCCATGCTTGACATTGGCTTTCTTTCCAGTCTGTTTGAGGATAAAGTTGCTCTGCTAATTTCTTGGTAGATTGTTCTGCTTGTGTGGAAGCTAGCGTTTCTATCTCCTCAGCACGTCGCTCTAATTGGCGAAGCTGTTCACGCATTTGCGTTTCCTTTTCTGCAGCTAGCTTATGTTGTTCGCTTATCTGTTGATATTCTCTTTTGGTAAAAGCTAAGTCACCGTAAGACCAAGCAAGATTGATCGCACTTGCGAACCCTCCCACAACTGACACTCCTGCACTCATTACTTGAGCATGCGGATCTGGTGCCTTACCTAACATTCCTCCAGCAAGCCCTGCATATTTTGCAATCTTGCCAAGTCGAGTTTTTTGGAGTTCTTCGCTAGTGGTTGCTTTTTTGGCTTGCTCGAGTTTCTGTTCGGATAAGGTCAACTGTTTCTGATTCTTTTGAAGTTCATGATAAAGACAACCGTGCTCTTTCCATCCACTATCACGTTCTACCCATGCCTCATCAGCCTTTTTGTAATAATCATGGAGTTGGGTTGAAGAGTTTTTGATGACTTTGCCGATTGCTCGTTGAGCCTGATCTTTTAAAGCCGGATCAATGTGTTGTGGGGAGGAGGAGAAAGCATTGGAAGTATCAGTATGGTTTTGTATGATTGTAAATACATTAGGATTTGTGAAATCCATAAAGTTCTCTGTAAATTGAGATGATTCAGCTATTCGTGAGTTTGAAAAACCTGAGTTTATTTGTGCTGGGGATGTATTTTTTTCTGAAAACCCTAACCCTCTTTGAAGAGCTTTCCCTGCCTCTTCGATTACCGCAGGTTCCATCATCAGTTGTGGATCAATATTAAAACTCTTTTCTGAATTATCTTTTAAACCATTCCTCAAAAGGTGATTAGCTCCAGAATTAACGCCAAGGATCTTTTCCCCACTTAAGGTATACACTCCATCTTCAGTGCTTTCTCTCGTTTGGAAATCTGGAGAAACAATGAGCTGACCATTTTCGAGCCAGTTGCAGTATCGTGCCTGATTGAACAAATTGACCTGGGAGATAGACAGGTTTGCTTTCCCTTCAACTACCAAGTAGCTGTAATTGCCAGGAATTCCTGATCGAATAATACAGGCTTCCTCTGGATCTGATTCCATTCGCTCATCGTAGAGATGATGAGGATCCTCTGTCGTTGCTACGGCATTTAGAAAATCACAATATTCTTGTACTGTAACTTGGTGCTCTTCGGTAGAGAGACTTTCTTGCCTATGCCTATTTTTATTATTATCTGAATTGCTGGTTTCAATCTTGACACTCTGCGCAATAGTACTATTGAAGCTTGTAAAGCTTATTAAGGCCCCTAAGAAAAGGGAAAGGAAGACTTTCATGGTTTCGAAGTTTTTAAAAATTTTGCAAATATCAAAACTACAAAACCATCTTCAGTCAAGTCTTCTTTGAAAAAATTTTAACCCGGATTTTCATGCATATCGTAGTGAATACCGGTGGTCGGGAGACTGTGGGATAGACTGTTCCAAGCGAAAGCTTGGTTCGGTCAATACTCCCAAAGGAGA
>DATEBV010000146.1:0-5283 GCA_035287205.1 Chthoniobacterales bacterium
TCTAGTTCTTAGTTGCTAGTTGACTTTTTCGCTTGTGCTCAAAAGTCTATACTGACCAGCGAAAAAGGGGACAGTCCCCGTATTTCCGCATTTTGGTGTCATAGCATTATTTTTGGTACCACAACTGGCACTAAATTCTACAATTCCAGGGACCGTCCCCTTTCCCCGACTTGTAATTTTACTCCCTAAGTAATTTTAACCTAAAAACGAGATTAGAAATGGATGAGATTTCGTAAGAACTTGATTTCAAAAAGATTTTTACGAAGGCGTGGCATACCTTCACGGTACGTGAGACTTTGAAAAAAACTTTTTGAGGCCAAGTATATTGCGAAAGATCGCCATTCTCTAATCCCGTTTTTAGGTTTAATTGTCCTCAATCACTAAAATCTAAACCCTTTCAAACTCTTTCACTCCACTCTTTTCAATTTTACAGAAAAAAACTTGCTTTACCTTCCACTAGGATTCTATTATCTTCAGATGAGTGAGAAAATTTGTCTGGAATGCGAAATGAACGATGTGTTAGAGCATGTCGAAAAATGGGAGTGTATGACTTGCGGCCATGAATGGCCACGCGAAGCTGAGCCCGAAAAAGCCCAGATTATAAAAGACGCGAATGGGAATGCTCTCATGGACGGCGACCGCGTCGTGCTCATTAAAGACCTCCCCCTCAAAGGGGCTCAAGTTCTCAAAGGAGGAACGAAGACCGGCCCAATTCGATTGGTTAATAGCGACCACGAAATTTCCTGTAAAATCGAAGGCGTGGGCGCAGTGGGTCTCAAAGCCTGCTTCGTGCGAAAGACTTAACATCCAGGCCAATAAACAAATGGGGCCCCTATTAAGGAGAGTAAGGCTCTTCCTGAGATCCTCAATACAGATCAAGGCAGCGAGTTTACTTCCATGGGTCACTTGTTGTATTCTTATTAAAGGAAACCTTCCGTTCAACCCTTCAACTTTTCAACAGCTGCGTCAGCAGCGTTCAACAAGTTCAGACCCGTCTTCCGAAGGAGGGGGGGGGCTGAACGCTTACAACAGCTCTTATCCAAAAACAGTTATCCGGTTAAACTATCGCCAAGTTTGTTCTGTTTCTCGCTGTTCTTTTGTCTTGATTTGGTATTTGAACCCCCATTCCAAATTCATCCAATGTAGGACGAATAGCCGTTAGTTGTTGTCTTCATTGTCATCGTTATCAACATCATGCCATGATACATTCATATCATTATCTTCAGTCTCATCTTCTGAATTTTGGTTTATTGTTTCATCAGTCTCTTCTTGCTGAGATCCACTTTCTGCATCAGTAGTTTTAAGTACTGCTTTTTTTATTTCACGTTGTGATGCTTCTAAGTAAGCTTGTTGTGAGGTAAGGAAATTTTTCTTTAATAAAGCAACCTCTGTAGCAGAGTCTTCGATAGTTTTTAGGGAGGCTTCCAGTTTTTGGGCTAAAGGTTCTAACCATGCTTCAAGATTTTCAGGAAGAGGTGAAGAAACAAGCGTCGCAGAAGGTAAGATTGTCTGAGTAATAAGGTTAGAAATCTGTTGCATTATTTCTAGAGAATCGCAGGTTGCTTGAGTGACCCTATTAACTATTTGCATCGCTTGGAGTTTATATTGCTCTATTTCTTTGATGAAAGTTTCTTTTCCACTTGTCATAGATGGTGGTGTCACAGCAGCAGAAGAGGAAGACAAGGATAAGTCTTCGCATCGTTTGACAAAAAAACCCTCTATTTTATTGAGCTTATAGGTCAACGAAAGAGCATCAGATAGAGGATGGATAATTTCGTCTGAGCCAGCTTTTGTAAGGAGTGTATTCAGTGGAGAGTTTGTTTGTTGTATAACTTCTCTGTTTAAAAGAAAAGTTGTCGAGGGGTAGAGGTGTTCTTGATGTGAAAACAATTGGAGACTATTTTTTTGAGCTTGATCAATAAAGACTAAAAGTTGATTGATGCGCTGATTGAAATTTGAGAAATCACTCTGATGATTAGTTGAGTTCTTAAAATATTCTACCGATGGGTTAACCAACAGTTTAGAATTAATACAAACGGCGTTATACATTTTAAATTGATTAGCAATTCGTTCCATTGCTAAACCTGCATTAATACCACATTTGAGATTTTGGATAACAAAAGCATCGGCTTTCTCTAGCACTTCTTTGATCACCTCGTGACTGACACCTCCTATGGGAGGGATTATGGTTTCAGGAATTGAAACGGTTACGTTAATGCTTTTTCCCAAGGCTGTATTAACCTCATGAGGAGTTGTTTTTTCTTCAGTCAATCTAATATGGATTAAACTTCTTTCCAAACCCGCTGATGCTTCGAGCACCGGAGCGACACCGCAATTCACTTCATCAGTACCGTTTAGAAAGAAGTTTATTTTTACATTCTTTAAATAGGAATTTAGAATGGGAATAGCATTTTGAAGAACATATGCTACACCTTGCTGTATCAGCACATTAAAATGCCTGATAGAAGCTCTTTTTTGAAGAGTTGGAGGGAAGGCGTAATGAGCAATTTGTGTTCCAAAGTTTGTACGGAGAGATTCCCATAGTTTTAATGCAGTTTGCTCATGACTTTTTCCAAGAGCAAGATGAAGAGCACAACCATTCCAAGTTTTGGGCACTGGCACGACCGTTTCGCTGATAGTCGTAGCATGGGTTCCTTGATACTTAGAATTAGCGCTATAACTGCGGAATGCTTTTAGTGGTGGAATAGCCGCCTCTTCATCACGCTCATTTAAAGTAGAGCTCAGATAAAATTGTTGTAATCGTTTAACCCCTCTCTCAATAAATAGTCCAATTAAACGGTTCCACCAACGAATCGGCTGCTCATTTAGCAACTCCTCCTCTTGAGGAGGCACGCTCTGAATAAAATGACCTAACTGTTCACCAGTAGTACCATTTAATTGTTTACTGATCAGAAAATTTTCATAGGATGGATGTTTGACGGTTGCGCATATTGTATCCTCGGTTTGCTCATGGAATGAAACACTATCAATCTTAATCTTAGAGAATGCATTAGACTTCTGTGCAGGAAGAAGGGATCTGCTTATTTCTTCCAAGGCTTTTTCTTCCTCTGCGGTAAACATACAGAGCAAAGGGTTAGTAGATAACTCAAGTAATGTGGTGTCAGTGGTCGCAGCAAGAGGTTTTGCAGCAAAGAGAAGAGAGGTGCTTGCAAAAAGGATGGTAATGATGAGGGTTAATTCACGAAAAGTCATAAACAGGGATGAAAGAGAATGAAAGAAGAAGAAATTAACAAAGATGGAAGGGATGGAGGGAAGATACTAAAGGCTGAAGGCTAAAGGCTGAAGGTTAATCGAGACGCTGGTTAAAATTTGAGGGATCACTCCGATGATAGATTGGAGCACATTCTACAAATGGGTTAACCGAATGTTTACTTTTGTGCAAAGGCGTTCATAGATCCCTCTCCTTTGGAAGATTGATCTGAACTTGTTGAGCGCTGCTAACGCAGGTGTTGAAAAGTTGAAGAGTTGAACGAAAACTCTCCTTGGATAAGGATATGGTGACAGCGTTCGTTTAGGGAATCATTCTAATTTTACCGCACGTTAAAACAGGTTATCCGGCTAAACCATCGTCAAATTCATTCTACTGCTTGTTGTTTTTCCTCTTGATTTGATATTTGAACTCACATTCTTTAGTCTCTAAGAAATACTGTGTGAATTTTACTCTGAAAAATTATTTAAAAAAAATCATTACAAGATATCATTTTACATTTCTTTGAAGCAAAAAAAAGAAGAATCAACTCACTACTAAAAATTTTTGTTATGGCACTAAAATGCGGAAATACCGGGACCCCTTTTATGGACTTGACCCATTTATAATTTATCACCGTCACTTTATTTTACAGAAATAAAGTAACGTTGGTGATCACATAATAGTGCAAGAAGCATTAGCTTTAACAATAGCAGCTTCCGAATCATTAACTACTTCTTTTGCAGACAAAAGAAGCCATTGCACTTCTTCTTCCCAAATTGTACCAGCAGTACGAGTGCTATGAGATTCTAACGCCTCAATGTTTTTTTTACACTCTTTACTGAGATAGCCGCTATAACTGCTAAATCCAAGAGATCTTGCATCTTGTACAGAATTTTCCATAGCCTTTTGAGCACAACGTACAGCACTACTTATAGTTTGATCAGAACTGTCAAATACGTAATATGAACCTTCATAGCAGCCTGTATTATACCCCCCACCAGCTGTAGCGATGAGAAAATTACTCTTTTTGGCTTTCTTGTAAGCATCACTATTAATATCGACCTGATAGAGATACCTTCGAAGATCATCAAAAGATTCATTAAAAGCACCGTCTTTAAAATCTTTAAACCATTCCTCCCTCATCTTATCACTGCAAGTACCCTGACACTTATTCTTTGGTATATTGGTAAAAGCGTACTTAGCATCTCGAATACAAGAAATAAAAAGTCTTTTGGCTTGGAAAAAGGCTACTTTGTTATGAGCTATTCCTTTTTTTTCCTCGAATAAGGTTTTATTTTCTCTACTAGCATTGTAGGCGGTTGTAGCAATGTTTTTAGCAGCTAACCATGCGGCTTCTGTTTTAGTCCTGATTGCATTATTAAAAGCAGCTTCTACATTTTCTCTGGCTATAGCATCTGCTCTATTTCGAGCAGCGGCTTCTTTCTCAGTCTTTGCTCTAGCAGCTCTTTCATCGACAGCCCTTTTATTATCAGCAGCTTCTCTTTCAGCCTTTGCTCTAGCAGAAACTCCTGCTGCAGTTGTTGCATCTTTAGCCACTGTTGTTGCATACAAAACGTCTCTAGCAGCCACTTTAGCGGCAGCAGAAAAATCAGCCTCAGCAATACTAACATCGCGTAATGCTTCAGAAAGTTCTGCAACTTTTTGAGCGGCGTTAAATCTCTCGATCGCTGCTCTCTCAGCATCCTTAGCCGCTTTTTCTTTAGCGTTGAGATCAGAAGTTCTTCTTAGAGTTTCTTGAGTACCAATCCAAGCAGTCTCTGTTCTAGCTAACAAAGCTCTGGCTTCAGAGAGTGACACTTCAAGCTTTGCGGCCTTGGCTGCAGCCTGAAGAACGTCATTATTTCTTTGCGGAGATTGCTTAGGGGCTTGATCAGCGCTTCTCTTAGCAGCATTAAAGTTTTGTTCTGCTGGACGTAAACGAGCAGCCTTAACTGCTACATCAGCTTTGGCAGTTTCTACGGCTCGAGCTGCTTCTTCCTCCGTTTCTTTGGCTTCATCAAGTGCTGCTTCAACAATTGTCTTCTGAGCTGTATTATGAAAATCGATGGCGT
>DATEBV010000147.1:0-3411 GCA_035287205.1 Chthoniobacterales bacterium
TCTTACAATACAGATTACCAGTGACCATGAGCTGAAAAAAGCCCAGAGAGAACTTGCAGAAGTTCAGCTTGCGACAGTGAATGCGGAGTTAATGCTACAAGAGGCACAGCATATTGAAAGCGATCTTTCCTCACTTAATAAGGCAGAGACGGCTTTTGAGCTTGCACGCGAAGCGGAAGAAAAGGCTGAAGCAGCGGTTGATCCTATAGCGAATGAGACTGCAGCTAGAAATTCTTGGTGTGAGGCTCTTAAAAGAGCATTCGAAACGACGGTAGTAACTAATGATTTAAGAGAAAACCCCCCATCATTATCATTACTATCACCATCATCATCATGTGCAACAAACTGGAACGATGTTCTTCAAGAGACTCAAGATACAGAACACGCTTGGAATGAAGTTGTAGACACATGCAACAGCGCTCTTGATAACAAACCTACTCGAGCACTTAAAAAGGCTTGGGAAAAAGACCTTGAAGAAGCAGTCAATCAACACGCTCTTTGGCAGCTGAGAGTGCTTTGGTGGAAGGCTATGAAAACAGCAGAGAGCGTCAAAGCTTCCAACATACCACAGGATACCGCTTTACAACAAGTTGAGGCAATCTGCTCTGTGTATGATGAGATGATTGAAACGGGGCATAAACAACAGAACGAGGCTCCTGAAAGGTTAAAATTTTGGTGGTCCCACGATCTCCAACAGATAGAAGCTCAGCGTATAGCCCACAAAAAAGAGTTAACAAGGTTGCAAGAGGCAGAAACTCGGAGAAAAGCCAAGGCAGAAACGGAAAGAATCGCTGCTGAAGAAGCCTTGGAACAAGAGGAACAAGAACGAGCTGCAAAGAAAGAAGCAGATCGTATTGCTCAAGAGAACGCTGAGGCAAAAAAAAGAGCGGAAGCACGAGCTTCTCAAGAATTTAAAGCTGATATAGAAAGGGCTCGTGAAGCTGAGAGAGCTGAGTGGACTTGGAACGGTTGGGCTTTAGCTGAGGTTGATAGGATTGCCGAAGATATTAATACTTCATGGATTGATTGGGAACCAACGAGAGCTGCCGCAGCACAACGTTCTTATAGACTTATCCACGGTGTAGGAACTCAGACAGCGACTTTTGTTCAACGAACTTTTCCAGTAGTCACTAATGCGGCAATAACTTCTGTTTCTAATTTGATAACTTGGGCAAGCCAAGTTGTGAGGAGGGTTTGGGGTGAGGGCGTTGAAAGGCAGGTGATAGTTAAAGAAGTGGAAGCTGCTAATCCTCAAGTCCAAAGGATAAACGAAGCAAGAGCTAAAGCTGCAAAAGCCACAGAAAGTGCACAAGAGTGTCAAGAAAAAGGAAAAACTGCTAGGGAGGCTTCGAAAGGATGGGTAATATATTTATTCAATCCATCTAATATAGAAGTGAAGGAGAAGGAAGCAAAGTATTGGGAGGAAGCTGCTGCATGTTTAAGGGACGCTTCTAGATCTTGGAGTGAAGTTGAAAAGGAACTTACTCAAGGAAATCAAAGGAGAGCAGCATCGTGGAGTGATGCCGGCACGCAATATGAAAAAGCTGCTAAGCTTTATTACTCCGCAGCAAATAATCCTGCTGCCAACCTGCAAGGCAATATAAAGATTAGTGGCGAAGCATTAAGGACGAACGCCGAGGAGTATGAGAGAAAAGCAAGAAACCTTTAAAACTCTATTTTAAATTTAAATACCTAATTCAAACATCTCAAACCTATGGGAAAAATTATATTATCAATTTTCCTTGCTGCTTCAGCAAGCTCTAGTTTCCTTCTTGCGCAAAGTGAATATGATCAGGTTATAGGTTACAGACTACAGGGTACAGGATTGAAAGCGGAAGAACGACCATTAGAAGATCAGATTAGGCAGCGAACTGAAACTACTACGAACTGCCAACTGCCAACTGCCAACTGTGACAACTCAAGTCTTGACTTGAGTTGTCACTTAATGATGGACCCTGCAGAACTGAAAAACCTTGAAAAAGGGATAGAAGATTTGAAAGGGGTCTTTGGATCTTCAGACAAAACAGCCAGTCCATCCAAAACAGCCGTCGCAACAACCGCTACAACATGTTTTCCTGTTGGGAGCAGTTCATCGAGTGCGGTAGTAACGGGGCAAAGAGGAGTAGAAGCAACAGCAACAGCACTAACTGAAGAGAGTGAGGAAGCAGCGGGAGTTAATAAATTTCTTGAGGATGAGATTTGTAATAATATTTATATGAGCTGCCTTGCCAAGGTTGCTTCCTTATCGTTGAATAAACAGCTTGTTGTCGGAGGTCAATTTGAAGAAGATGCCAAAGAAGCGGCTGAGTGGGCTGCTGCAGAGAGAGTGGCAACAATGGATAAAGAGCATCGTGAAAGAGATTTAAAAAAATATAAGAGAGAGGCTGGTGAAGCAAAAAGCGTTAGTGAAGCAGCGCAAGATAATGTAGTATCTTCTACTAATAGTAGTTATGAAAAAGCATATGCAGATTATACAGCTAATAACTATGAGGCTAAGAAGCTTACTGAAAAACTTGCTGAGGCTAGGGTTGAAACGGCTTCAGCTACTCTTAAAGCTATCGCTGTAAGAAATACTTCGCAGCGTTCTCTTGCTGAAGAAGAGCTTGCGATTGCAAAAGAATTTGAAAGTTATGCTTATAATGCTGCTGAAGCTGCAAAAATCGGTCTGACTGCTCGAGCTCTTTGGTGTGAAGCGAGTGCAACAGTTAACAACGCTACAGATGTTAATGGAAAAAATCAAATTTCTGCTGCAACACGAGATGATGCGCTTCAGAAAGCTCTAGAAGCAAAAGCTGAGTGGATGAAAACGGCAGATACTTGCAACAATAGTTTGAAAAAAGTTTCTCCAGAGGTTGAAGATGTTTGGATTACTAATCTTGAAGAAGCTAATAATCAACAAATTGTTTGGGAAGCAAAAATTCTTTGCTGGGAGGCTGAAAAAATAGCTGCTAGTACTGCGGCGCTTAATACCAATCAAAAAGCTCTAGAAATAGCCGCCTCTTATAATCAGTTCGTAGAGGCTTGCCACAGAGGGCAGAATCAGGCTCCTGGGAGGTTAAAAACTTGGTGGATTAATGAGCTTAAAATTGCAGAAGACCAGAGGGATTCTTGGAATGCTATTGCTATTGAGTGTAAGGCTCACCAGGAAACAGACATTGCGGATGCTACCATAGCGACTGCTTTGGATTTTCTTGAACATGACCGTCATACCGAATCCCTTCCTCTATGGGATGAAGCGATGCAAAAAGCATCTAAAGCAGAAGAAATGTGGAATCAAACTTCCGAAGTCTACCAAAATGGATTGGATCAAGCTCCTTTACGATTAAAGGATTGGTGGACAGAGAAGCTTGAAACAGCAGAAGATAAGAAGACTAGATTGACAACTTATATGCTTTGGTGTAAGGCTCAAAA